>JANMHV010000166.1:0-7608 GCA_031375445.1 Burkholderiales bacterium
CGCGAAAACGCCGGCGGGCGCCGGCGTTTTCGGTTCGACGAAGGCGGAGCCTAGCGTTCGCGGCCCTTGCCTTTTTCCTTCTCGTCCTGGTCCTTGTCCTTTTCCTTTTCCTTGTCCTTCTCGTCGCGGTCGGGCCTGCCCCGCGCCTGGCCCTTGCCTGGCTGTTGCGGCTGCTGCGGCTGCGCCTGCGGTTGCTGCTGCTGCGGCTGCGGTTGCTGCTGCGGTTGGGGCGGCGGCGGCGGCTGCTGCTGCTGACGCTGCTGCTGTTGTTGCTGCTGCTGCTCGCGCTGGGCGCGTTCCTGTTGCTGCTTTTCCTGCTGCTGCTTTTCCTGTTGCTGGCGCTGCTGCTGTTGCTGTTGCTGCTCTCGCTGGGCGCGTTCCTGCTGCTGCTTCTCCTGCTGCTGCTTTTCCTGTTGCTGGCGCTGCAGCTGCTGTTGCTGCTCGCGTTGGGCGCGCTCCTGCTGCTGCTTCTCCTGCTGCTGTTTTTCCTGCTGCTGCTTCTCCTGCTGCTGACGCTGCTGCTGTAGTTGCTGCTGCTGTAGTTGCTGCTGCTGTAGTTGCTGTTGTTGCTGTTGCTCGCGCTGTGCGCGCTCTTGCTGCTGGCGCTGCTGTTGTTCCTGCGACTCACGGGACTGGCGCGCCTGATTCTGCTGCGACTCGCGCGCCTGCTTCTCCTGCTGCTGCTGCGCTTCGCGGGCCTGCTTTTCCTGCTGCTGCTGGGCTTCACGTTGCGCGCGTTCGCGCTCCGCGGCTTCGCGTCCCGCGCGTTGCAATTGCTCCTGCTGCTGGGACTGCTGCGGGGCGACCTGGGGCTGGCCACGGCCGGCCGGGTTCTCGACCTGGGGCTGGCCGCGAGCGGCAGGGTTGGGCGCAGGCGCCGGACCGGGTTTGCCTTGCGCTGCCTGCGGGTTGGCGGGCGCCGGGGGCGGCGCGACCTGCTCGCGCTGGAATCGCGGCGCATTGCCGCGCTCGCCCCTGCCCCCGCGGTCATCCCGCTCCCTCACCTGCGGCATTTGACCCGGCTGGCCGGCTTGCGGCGGCGCGACGGGCTGCTGCCCAGGCGCCACCTGCCCCTGCTGCGGCATCCGGAAGGGGGGTGCGGCCGCGGGCGCCTGCTGTTGCACTTGCTGCTGCGGCTGCGGCAACCGGGCCCGAATCTCCGCCGGTGGAGGCAATGCCGGAGCAGGGGAGGAGCGCTGGATGTTGCGCATGATCTCCGCGGACACGGGGATGACGGCCTGGGCGACCGGACGGCGCTCGACGAATTGCTCGCGGCGGACGACGGTAGCGCCGCGCTCCCGCGTGTATTCCTGCCACTCACGACGATCGTCGCGAGGCGCGCCGCTCCGGACCACGATGTTTACCTGGTTCACATAGGCCGGGCTGGAGTTGTACCAGGGCTGGTAGCGATCCCAGGGGGACAGGGGGTACCAGCCCACCGTGGGTGCGCTGGAGTTGCCGATGGAAACGGAGGCGCCTGCGCCACCTATCCAACCCACCAGCGCAGGGGCCCACGTGGGACGCTCGACGCGCTGTCCAGGGCTCCAGGCCCAACGATCGCGGACCTGCACCCAGCGGCCATAGTGGAACGGCGCGTAACCCCAGGGCGCGTCGTCGATCCAGGTCCATCCCCAGGGCCGTACGTAGTCCCAACGGCCGTGACGATACGGGGCCCAGTTGCGATCGACCCGCGTCGGGAACCACAGGGCGCCGAAGTCGGGCTCCTCCACCCAGTCACCGTAGGCGTCCAGCTCCTCGTATCCCGTCATGTAGGTGGAGACATAACGCACCGAGCGCACGTCGCGCCAACGGTCATCCCGAGTTTGGGCCCAACGGTCGAAGGCAGTGACCGAGGCCCGCTCGAAGTTGAATTCGGGACGGGCGCCGCCATAGATGCGCACGGCATTCCCGGCTCGAACCTGCGTGTCGCCGCGTGAGGTACGCATCACCGCGCTGCCGGCAAAAACGGTGAGCAGGGTCTCCTCGTTGTCGGGATCCACGTCGATGCGGTACTTGCCGACGCCCAACAGCCGGAAACGGGCGTGCGGCGTCGAGAAGTCGAGGCGATGCCGGTTGTCCAACGCGCGAACCCGCACGTTGATCGCGCCCTGGCCCACGAACGCATCGAAGTCATCGTCGTCGAGCTTGGCGAGGTCGAGCTGCGTGCCCTCGGCGAGGCGTACGGCGATTCCGGAGACCCGCATCTCGGCGCGCGAGTCGCGATCCACCCAGATCGAGTTCTGCGAGGTGAGCGGGTAGTTGGCGGACGCGGCCTGCCAGCCCTCGCCGGGATCCTGATAGAGGGAGACGCGGCCTTCCATGTAGGCGATGCGGCCGACCCTGCCGGGCAGGTCCTGCGCCTGGGCGATGGACGCCAGGAACGGCGCGAGCGCGGTGACGATGATGGCGATGAGACGCATGGCGGTACCTTTCTTGTGCGCGGGATTGGCCCGCTTCATCTTCCGGGGGTTCCACATGCGATACAACGCACGACCCGGCGGTTGGGACGACAGCCAAATGCCATATGGACCGGCGGCGAGAGCGCAGGTTTCATGCCCGATACGCGATTTTCAGAGGGGGGAAGGGCACGGCTCATTTTCCAAGCACCTGAATTCATGCCATTATTGGGGCCCAAGGGAGCGCACAAAAAAGACGCGGGGAGCCATGGATCGAAATACGGTTTTCACCAAGACCGCGAAAGGCATCACGCAGGTCAACCAGCGGTCCGCCTCGCTATCCAAGGACTTGATGAAGGTCCTGAAGATCATCGACGGCAAGTCGAACTTCGGCCAGTTGATGGAGAAGGCCGAGATCGACAAGGGTGTCCTCGAAAAAGCGCTCAATACCCTCACGAAGGACGGCTTCGCCCGCGTCTTCGAAACGCGCAAGGAGGAGATCGACCCGTTCGCCGATCCCGCCGGCGACGATTTCGACTTCACCGCCCCGAACAAGCTGCCCGGCAGCACCCAGCGCGTGATGGCGGGTGCGGCCAACGACATCTCCGAGCTCTCCCGCCAGCAGGAAAAGGTGGATGCCGAGCGCAAGTCCAAGGAACAGGCCCACGAGCAGGCACGGCAGAAGGCGAAGGTCGAGGCCGAGACGCGCGCCAAGCTCGAAGCGGAGGCGAGGGCCCGCCAGCAGGCCGAGCAGGCCGCGATGGAGCAGGCCCAGCGCGCCAAGGAGGCTTCCGAGCGCGCCCGCGCCGAGCTCGAGGCGAAGATGCGCGAGGAAGAAGCGCGCAAGCGAGCCGTGTCCGAGCAGGCCGCCAAGCTCGCCGCCGAGCAGAAGGCGAAGGAGGAGGCGGAGAACCGGCGGCTGGCCGAGATGCGCGCCAAGGCCGAGCGCGAGGCCAACGAACGCGCCCGCGCCGAGATGGAAGCCAAGCTGCGCGAGGAAGAGGCGAAGCAGCGCGCGCTCCTCGAGCAGCAGGCGAAGGCCGCCGCCGAGCTGAAGTCGAAGGAAGAAGCCGAGGGCCGCCGGCTCGCCGAGCTGCGCGTGAAGGCGGAGCGCGAAGCCCAGGCGCTCGCCGAAGCGCGCGCCCGGGCGGAAGCCGAGGCCGCCGCCATGGCGCGCGCCCGCGCCGAAGCCGAGGCCGCGGCGAAGAAGCAGGCCGAGAACGCCAGCAGCGCCGAGGCGGCGATGCGCGCCCGCCTCAAGGAAGAAATCGAGTCGCGCATCCGCCAGGAGATGGAAGCGCTGCTTCGCAACGAGGTCGAGGAGAAGACCCGTGCCTCGATGCAGGCCGAGATCATGGCCGAGGCCAAGCTCGCCGCGAAGGCGGAGCTGGAGGAGCGCCTGCGCGAGGAACGCGAGACGATCGCGAAGGCCGAGCTCGCGGCGCGTGCCAATGCGGAGCAGGAAGCCCAGGCCCGCGCGGAGACCGAAGCCAGGACGCGCGCCGAAGCCGAGGCCCGCGCGGTGGCCGAATCCGAGGCGCGCATGCGCGCGGAGGAGGAGACGCGCAAGCTGCGCGCGAAGGTCGAGGAAGACGCGATCCGCGCCGAGGAAGAGAAGCGCCGCCTGAAGGCCGAGTCCGACGCCCAGGCGCGCCGCGCCGAGGAAGACAAGGCGCGCATGAAGGTCGCCGCCGAGGAAGAGGCCAAGCGCATCAAGGCGGCCGGCGAGGAAGAGGCGCGCCGCATCAAGGCCGCGAGCGACGAGGAGGCCCGGCGCCTCAAGGCCACCGCCGAGGATGAGGCGCGCAAGGCCCGCGAGGCCGAGGCGCGCGCCAAGGTGGAGGCCGAGGCACGCGCCCGCGACGCCGCCAGCGTCGAATCGCGCATCGACGTCGAGCGCCAGGCCAAGTACGAGGCCGAGGCCCGCGCCAAGATCGAGGCCGAGGAGCGCGAAAAGCGCGAGCGCGAGCTCGGCGCCACCATCGAGAGCGAGCGCCGCGCCAAGGAAGAGGCGGAGAAGCGCGCCCGCATCGAGACCCGCGCCCGCGAGACCGTCGAACAGGACACCCGCGTCAAGGTGCAGGCCGAGCTCGAGGCGGACCTCACCAAGAAGGCCGAGATCGAGGGCAAGGCCCAGGCCAAGGCGTACATGTCGGCCAAGGCCCAGGCCGAGCTCGACGAGGACCAGCGCATCCGCGACGAGCAGACGCGCAAGGCGCGCGAGATCGCCGACGTGCTTCGCACCAAGGTCGAGCGCGACGAGGATTTCGTCCCGGAGGGCGAAGGCGCCCCGGCGAAGAAGAAGTACCGCCGCAAGAAGAGCATCGTGAAGCCCGCCATCTTCGCCGCGATCGCGCTGGTGGTGCTCGGCGTGGGGGCGCTGCACGTGATCCCGATGCGCACCTACACGCAGAAGGTCGAGCGGGCACTCTCGACCTGGCTGCAGGACGACGTGTCGATCGGCTCGATGACCTTTCGCCTCTTCCCGTCGCCGCACCTGAACGTGCAGAACCTGGGCGTGGGCAAGGTGCTCGACGCCAAGGCTTCGACCGGCCGCATCCACGTGGCGCTGGGCAGCCTCTTCGGCGGCGACAAGCTGTCGGTGAGCTCGATCGAGCTGGACGGCGTCACCATCAACGAGGAGGCGGTGAAGCGCATCCCGGCGTGGTCCAGGCCCGAGGGCAAGGTCGAGGCGGGCGGCATCGAGTCGGTGCGCCTGCGCGGGGTGAAGATGCAGGTGAAGCCGGAGATCGACCTCTTCGACGCGCAGCTCACGTTCCAGAAGGACGGCACGCTGAAGAGCGCGGCGGTGTCCTCGGCGCGCGGCTGGAACGGCCTGTTCAAGCCGGGCGAGAAGGGAGTGGACTTCGACTTCAACGCCCGCAACTGGCAGCTGCCCATCGGCGCCGCGGTGCCGATCGGCAACGTGAGCCTCAAGGGCACGATCGTCGGCACCGAGATGCTGGTGCCGGAGTTCGAGGCCGACACGATGGAGGGCAAGGTCAACGGCACGCTGCGCGTGAACTGGGCGCAGGGTGTCCGCCTCGAGAGCGATCTCGCGCTCGCGCGCATCAACGTGCAGCAGCTCGTCGGCGCCTTCACCAAGGACATCTCGGTCACCGGCAAGCTCGAGGGAAACTTCACCTTCTCCGCCGAGGGGCCGACGCTGGCGCAGCTCTTCCGCGCCACCCGCGCCCAGGGCAAGTTCAAGGTCGGCGAGGGCTCGATCAGCAACGTGGACCTGGTGGCGGTGATGCAGTCGGATTCCGCGGGCTCCCGCGCCGGCGTCACCAAGTTCGCCGAGCTCACCGGGGAGATGAGCTCCTCGGACCTGCGCTCCAACTTCCGCAGCGTGAACCTGCAGGGCGGCGTGCTGCGCGGCAACGGCAACGTGGACGTGGGCAGCAACAGCTCGCTTTCCGGGCGCCTGGCACTCGAGATCCGCTCCCAGGTGGCGCAGGACCGCGGCGCCTTCGCGGTGTCCGGCACCATCGCGCGGCCGATCATCCGCAGGGGCGGCTAAATCCGCAGGCTCTTCCCGCTTTTCCGGCTCCTCCTTCCGTACCGCCTTCGCATCACGGTCGCCCTCGCGGCGATCGTGCTTTCGGCGGGCATGGTGCTCGTGATCGGGCAGGGCCTGAAGGTCGTGATCGACGAGGGCTTCTCGCGCGGCCAGGAGCACCTGCTGGATGCGACGCTCGCGAGCCTCGCGGGCCTCATCGCGCTGCTGGGCATCCTCACCTGGGTGCGCGTCTACAACGTCTACTGGATCGGCGCGCGCTTCACCGCCGACCTGCGCGCGCGCCTCTACGACCACCTGCTGACACTCTCGCCCGCCTTCTACGAGGACGCGCGCACCGGTGAAGTGGCGTCCCGCGTCACCAACGACGTGACGCTGATCGAAAACGTGATGGGGGGAACGCTCCTCTACTCGCTGCGCATGGCGATCACGATGGTGGGGTGCGTCGCGATGCTGTTCGTCACCAGTGTCAAGCTCTCGATCCTGGCGATGGCGGCGATGCCGCTGGTGGTGCTGCCGATCGGGCTGCTGGGGATGCGAGTCCGCAAGCTCTCGCGCACGGTGCAGGACCGCGTGGCCGACGTCTCGAGCCACGTCGACGAAACGCTCCACGAGATCCGCACGGTGCAGGCCTACGCGCGCGAAGACCACGCCTCGGCCACGTTCGCGCAGCGCGTGGAGGCGGTGTTCGTCTCCTCGGTGCAGCGCTCCGGCTACCTCGCGACGCTGATCTCGGCGGTGATCGTGCTCGCCTTCGGGGCCGTGGGCATGCTGCTGTGGGTCGGCGCGCACGACGTGTTCAACGGGAGCCTCACCGCGGGGAGCCTCACCGCGTTCATCTTCTATGCGGTGATCGTGGCCAACGCCACCTTCGTGCTGGCCGAGGTGTATGGCGAGCTGCAGCGTGCGGCCGGCGCTTCGGAACGCATGCTCGAGCTGCTCGCGACCGTCTCGCGGGTGCGGCCCCCGGAGCATCCGGTGCCGATGCCCCCGCCCCAGGGACGCGTGGCGATGGAGGAAGTGACCTTCCACTATCCGTCGCGCCCGGCCACGGCCGCGCTGGAGCGCTTCTCGCTCGAGGTGGCGCCGGGCGAGGTCGTGGCGCTGGTGGGCCCCTCGGGCGCGGGCAAGACCACGGTCTTCCAGCTGCTGCTGCGCTTCTACGATCCCGAGTCCGGTACTGTGCGCATCGACGGCGTGGACGCGCGCGCCGCCGATCCCCGGGAACTGAGGGGGAGAGTGGCGGTCGTAGCGCAGGACCCGGTGATCTTCGCGTCCAACGTCGCCGAGAACGTGCGCTACGGCAGGCCGGGTGCCAGCGACGAGGAAGTGCGGCAGGCGCTTGGCGAGGCACACGCGCTCGATTTCGTCGAACGGCTGCCTGAGGGGCTCGGGACCACGCTGGGCGAGCGTGGAGTCAAGCTCTCCGGCGGGCAGCGCCAGCGTATCGCCATCGCCCGCGCACTGTTCAACCAGCCGCGCATCCTGATCTTCGACGAAGCCACCAGTGCGCTCGACTATGAGAGCGAAGCCATCGTCCAACGCAACATGGCGCACATCTGCCAAGGCCGCACGGTGCTGGTGATCGCCCACCGATTGAGCGCGGTACGCAACGCGAACCGCATCGTCGTGATGGACAAGGGGCGCGTGGTCGAGATGGGCACCCACGACGAACTGCGGACGCAGCCGCAG
>JANMHV010000137.1:0-1700 GCA_031375445.1 Burkholderiales bacterium
GCGGGTGGCACTGTGGTGTTCGTGCACGACTTCGGGTTGAAGAGCGCGCGCGCGATCCCGGATGTGACCGCGATCAAGGTGCCCACCGAGGAGGCGTTGCTGCGCGTCGCGCGCCAGGAGATCGAGAACGACGGCTTCAACCGGCTCACCCCGGGTGCGGCCATCGCGGCCGACGACGTCGTGGTGCTGCGCGCCTACGCGAAGTACCTGAAGCAGACAGGGTTCACGTTCAGCCAGTCGTACATCGAGCAGACGCTCGCGGCGCACGCTGCGGTGACTGCGCAACTGGTGGCGCTCTTCCACGCGCGCTTCGACCCGGACCGCGATCGCGAACGGGACGAGTTGCAGAAGCAGCTGGAGGCGGATATCCGCGCGGGCTTCAACGCCGTGACCGTGGCGGACGAGGACAAGATCCTGCGGCGCTTCCTGCACCTGATCAAGGCGACGCTGCGCACCAATCATTGGGTGCGCCACGCCGAGGGCAAGCGCAAGCGCTTCCTGTCCTTCAAGCTGCAGTCGGCCCAGGTGCCCGAGCTGCCCGAGCCGCGGCCGCTGTTCGAGGTCTTCGTGTACGCGCCGCGCTTCGAGGCGATCCACCTGCGCGGCGGCAAGGTCGCGCGCGGCGGGTTGCGCTGGTCCGACCGGCCCGAGGATTTCCGCACCGAGGTGCTGGGGCTCATGAAGGCGCAGATGGTGAAGAACGCCGTCATCGTCCCGGTGGGCTCCAAGGGCGGCTTCGTGCTGAAGGCGGCGCCGCCCGCCACCGACCGCGAGGCCTATCTCAAGGAAGGGCAGGAGTGCTACCGCAATTTCCTGCGCGGCATCCTCGACGTCACCGATAACCTGGTCGAGGGCAAGGTGGTGCCGCCGCGCGACGTGGTGCGGCACGATCCGGACGATACCTACCTCGTGGTCGCCGCGGACAAGGGCACGGCGACCTTCTCGGACATCGCCAACTCCATCTCCGCGGAGTACGGGTTCTGGCTGGGTGACGCCTTCGCCTCCGGCGGCAGCGTCGGCTACGACCACAAGAAGATGGGCATCACCGCCAAGGGTGCATGGGAAAGTGTCAAGCGCCACTTCCGCGAGATCGACGTCGACACGCAGTCCACGGACTTCACCGTGGCGGGCATCGGCGACATGTCGGGCGACGTGTTCGGCAACGGCATGCTCCTGTCGCGCCACATCAAGCTGGTGGCGGCGTTCGACCATCGCCATGTGTTCCTCGATCCGTCGCCGGATCCCGAGGCGAGCTTCGCCGAGCGCGAGCGCCTCTTCAACCTGCCGCGCTCCTCTTGGGACGACTACGACAGGAAGCTGATCTCGAAAGGCGGCGGCGTCTTTCCCCGCAGCGCCAAGACCATCGCCCTGTCGCCGGAGGCGGCGGCAGCCATCGGCATCGAGGCGGGCGAGATCGCTCCCCCCGACCTGCTGCGCGCGATCCTCAAGGCGCCGGTGGACCTGCTCTACAACGGCGGCATCGGCACCTACGTGAAATCTTCGCGCCAGAGCAGTGCCGAGGTGGGCGACCGCGCCAACGACGCGATCCGGGTGAACGGCGCCGACTTGCGCTGCAAGGTGGTGGCCGAGGGCGGCAACCTGGGCTTCACCCAGCTGGGGCGCGTGGAGTACGCGCTGCGAGGCGGGCGCATCTTCACCGATGCCATCGACAACTCGGCCGGGGTCGACTGCTCCGACCA
>JANMHV010000197.1:0-2590 GCA_031375445.1 Burkholderiales bacterium
GTTGCTGTTGGTGATCGACAAACGCGAAGACTATCGGCCCTTACTCGCCGACGTACTGGTCAACCGCTTCGTCATCCTCAACCTTCCCACCTACTCGCAACTCGAGGAAATGTCGGAGCTCGCCGCCGCCCGCAACTACCCCCTCATCGAATGAAAGCGGGCTCCGTGTTCATCCGTGCCCATCCGTTTCATCCGTGTTCCAAAGGTTTGCTGCCCAGCGTCACTCACTTCCGCCCATTCCCGTTCCCACGCTTCTGGGTCTTGCGGTCATTCATGAAGATGGTGATCACCAACCAGAACCCCCCACCAGCAGCCGCGGTAAACAGCAGCATCGCCAACCCCGGATAACCCCAAAGCCGGAAATCCGTCTCCACCCGCATCAGCAGCGAAGCGCCGATGATGAGGGAAGCCAGCACGATCCCGGTCGTGATGCGGTTGGCCACCTTCTCCAGGCCCCCAAGGAAAATGTTCGCGTCGGGCGTGCGGATCTGGACTTCCATCTCCTTGTTGCCGACGGCGTCCAGCACCTTGTTCACGCGCGAGGGCAACCCGCCGATGAAGTCCTTCATCTCCAGCAGGGATGAAAGGACGCTGCCCTGGGTCGCATCGCGGTTCATGCGCTGCGACATGATCTTCGCCACGTTGCGGCGGATGGCGGCGTTCGGGTCGAACTCCGGGTCGAGGATCTTGCCCACCTCGTCCAGCTGCAGCAGCGTCTTGCCCAGCACCGTGAGCTCGCTGGGGACGTAGATGCCCTGCTGCGCGCCGATGCGCGTCACCTTGAGGAGCGTGCTCCCCACGTTGATCTGCTGCAGCTCGAGGTCGCGCTGGTCCGCGATCACCTGCGCCAGGCGCTTGTGGAACGCGGCGCGGTCGAAATCCTCGCTGGTCTCGCTGATGGTTTCGATCACCTTCGCCGCATCCTCGCTCTTGCCCTCGCTGATGGCGATCAGGATCTTCAGCAGGTTCTGCTGCATGCCGGGCGTGGTGTGGCCCACCATGCCCAGGTCCAGCAGCGCGATGCAGTTGTCGTCGGTGAGGAAAACGTTGCCCGGATGCGGGTCGGCGTGGAACAGGCCATCCACCAGCACCTGCTTGAGATAGGCGCGGAAGAGCTCGTCGGCGAGCGACGCGCCGTCCATGTCCAGGCGGGCGATCGGGCTCACCTTGGTGATCTTGTGGCCCTTCACGTAGTCCATGGTGAGCACGCGGCGGGTGCTGAAGTCGTTCACCGGCTGCGGCACCACGAGCTGCGGGAATTCGGCGAGGTTCTCGCCCATCACCACCAGGTTGCGGGCCTCGCGCTCGTAGTTGAGCTCGTGGTTGATGGTGATGCGGAACTGCTCCAGCACCTCGCCCACGCGGTGCTGCTTGCCGGCTTCGGTGTGGGCCTCGAGGAACTCCGCGATCTGCGCCAGCACCTCGAAGTCGTCGGTGATCTGCTCGCTGATGCCGGGCCGCTGCACTTTCACCACCACCTCGCGGCCATCGCGCAGCGCCGCCCCATGCACCTGGCCGAGGGACGCCGCGGCGAGGGGCTCGGTATCGAAGCGCGAGAACGCCTTGGAGATCCTCACGCCGAGCTCGCCCTCGACGATCTTCTCCACTTCGGCGTAGGGGAATGGCTTCACCTTGTCCTGGAGGCGCTCCAGCGCTTCCAGGTAGGCCTCGGGGAGGAGGTCGGGGCGGCTCGAGAGGACCTGGCCCAGCTTCACGAACGTGGGGCCCATGGCCTCAAGGTCGTTGGCGAGCTCCTCGGCCATGGCCTTGCCGTCGGTGCCCGCGGCGGGCGGGGGCTGGTCGGCATCCATCGTGTCACCCACGTTCATCTGGGTGACGAGGTCGGAGCGGCCGTATTTCCAGAGCAGGCGGGCGATCTGCTTGTAGCGGGGGAGGTGCTTGGCGCTGATCTTCATGATTCGATTGCGGACGAGGGAGTGGGTACCCCTCAGGCCGCGCGGAGCGCCAAAGGTTTCAGGCTGCGGGGGCGGTCAGACCGTGCTGGAAGTGGCGGCGAGCATGGCGGCGCGCGCCGCAGCCTGGGAAAAGAAGACCTGCATGCGGGTCACCCACTCGTCCACGTCGAGGGGAATCGACGCGCGCAGCCGGGCGCGGGCGAGCTCGTAGGCCCAGACGGCGATTTCCTCGCGGGTGGAGACGCGCAACGGCCGTGCCTCCACTGGGATCAGGGCGAGCGCCGCAGGGTGCCAGCTCGAGACGAAGGACCGCACCACGAGCAGCAGCTCGATCTCGGTGTGGGCCGCGGCCAGACGGTCGATCCATTCAGGCTCCAGCGGCTCGCAGCGGGGGAGGGCCGGGGCGGTGGCCGCGGGGGCGGTAGCGGTGGCGAGGGAGGAGGTCATGGTCTTGTGACTATGTCGTTAAGCCCGGACGCACTATGTAGGCCATATCCTACATGCACGCTTATCTTCTTCAGAGTTTGATTCACCACGAAGGGCGCGAAGTTACACAAAGGTCCACAAAGGAAAGAGAGCCGGGTTTGAAGCGCCATCGCCGCTGGTGAGATCGCGAAGATCGTTCCGTTGGCTCGAACCCTTTGATTTCCTTTGTGGACCTTTGTGTACCTTCG
>JANMHV010000202.1:0-12806 GCA_031375445.1 Burkholderiales bacterium
GTCTGTCCCCTAAGGTTCATAATTCCCCCCATGCCCCCCAACTACAAACCCGACACCCTCGGCGTCCGCGCCGGCACCATTCGCAGCGACTTCCAGGAGCACTCCGAGGCGCTGGCGGTCACGACGAGTTTCGTCTACAAGAGCGCGGGCGAGGCGGCCCGGAAGTTCGCGAACGAAGAGCCGGGCAACATCTACACGCGGTTCACCAATCCCACGGTCACGATGTTCCAGAACCGCCTCGCCGCCCTCGAAGGCGCCGAGGCGTGTGTCGCCACCGCCACCGGCATGGCCGCCGTCACGACCATGGCGCTCGGCTTGCTGAAGACGGGCGACCACATCGTGAGCCACCGCGGCGTCTTCGGCAGCGTGGTGCCCCTCTTCGACCAGATCCTCGGCAAGCTCGGCATCACGACCACGTGGGTGGACCTGCCCGACATCGACGGCTGGAGGAAGGCGATCCGCAAGGAAACGAAGCTGCTTTTCGCCGAGTCGCCCACCAACCCCGCCTGCGAGGTCGCCGACATCGCGGCACTGGCCGACGTGGCGAAGAAGGCGGGCGCCATCCTCGCCATCGACAACTGCATGGCGTCGCCCGCGCTGCAGCGGCCGATCGAGCATGGCGCGGACTTGGTGGTGCATTCCGCCACCAAGTACATCGACGGCCAGGGCCGGGTGCTGGCCGGCGCCATCGCCGGGCGCGCGGACCTCGTCTCCGGGCCGCTCTATAACTTCGTCCGCACGGCGGGCCCGGCCATCTCGCCCTTCAACGCCTGGGTGTGCCTGAAGGGCATGGAGACCCTCGGCCTGAGGGTGCGGGCGCAGTCGGCGAACGCCCTGGCCATCGCCCGCTGGCTCGAGTCGCACCCCGGCGTCGAGAAAGTGCTGTATCCCGGGCTCGAATCCCATCCGCAGCATGAGCTCGCCAGGCGGCAGCAATCCGCTTCCGGCCCGGTGCTCTCGTTCGTGGCGAAGGGCGGGCGCGAGGGCGCCTGGAAGGTGATCGACGCGGTGCGGATGATCTCCATCACGGCCAACTTCGGTGACGTGAAGACCACGATCTGCCATCCGGCCACCACAACCCATGCGCGCGTGCCGGCCAAGGAGCGCGATGCCGCCGGCATCGTCGAGGGGCTGGTGCGCCTCGCCGTCGGTCTCGAGGATCACGAGGACATCCGCGCCGACCTCGAGCGCGGTCTCGGGGGGAAATAGGAATGGCCGAGCGCACCGTCCACGTCTCCCTCGTTTGGCTACGACGTGTCGCTGATGCGCGGGACGTGCCATTCGAGCGCGCGGGCAACGCGGTCAACATCGACGCGGCGATCGTGGTGAATCGCGCGACGCACCCTCCGGCTCGACGAGTGAAGCGCGCCTTCATCGTGGCCCTCGGCTTCGCCGCCGTCTTGGCCCATGCCCAGGTGTTCAAGTGGGTGGACGAGAAGGGCCGCACCCACTACGGCGAGCGCCCGCCCGAGGGCGTGAAATCGAGCGAGGTGGCGAAACCCACTCCCCCTTCGGAGCCGGGGCGCGTGAAGGAACCCGACTGGAAGAACAAGGCGCGCGAGGTCACCAAGGAGCGCCGCGAACGCGAGAACAAGGAGTCGCAGGATGCCGATCGCGAGGCCCGCACGGTGGCCGAGCGCCAGCAGCGCTGCCGCGAGGCGCGCATCGCCCTCGACCGCCTCTCGAACGTGCAGCGGCTCTACAAGTACGACGCGAAGGGGGAGCGCGTGTACATGACCGACGCGGATCGCGACGCCGAGCGCGTGGTGGCCAACCGCGAGGCCGGGGAGAGCTGCGACTCGCGATGAGGACGAGCTGGCGTTTCCTGTTCGCGGCCCTGGCGCTCGCCGGCTGCACGCTGGACGAGGTGGGCCCCGAGCGGCTGCCGCGCTTCCAGCCGCTCGCCGAGGCGCCCCGTGTGGCGCTGGTGTTGGGCTCCGGCGGCCCGCGCGGCTTCGCCCACATCGGCGTGCTGAAGGCGCTCGAGGAAGCGGGCGTGAAGCCCGACCTGATCGTGGGGTCGAGTGTCGGCGCCATGGTGGGCGCGCTCTACGCCTCGGGCATCAACGCGCGCGAGCTGGAGCGGCTCGCCTACGAGATCAGCGTGATGGAGTTCTTCGAGGTCCGCATGGTGACGGGCGGCCTCGCCACCGGTTCCGCGCTCCAGTCGTACATCAACACGCGCGTGAAGGACCGGCCGATGGAGGCGCTCGGCATTGCCTTCGTCGCCACCGCCACCCGCATTCGCGACAAGGAGCTCGTCCTCTTCAACCGCGGCGACACGGGACTGGCGGTGCGGGCCTCCAGCGCGAGCCCCGGCCAGTTCGAGCCGGTGCGCGTCGGCGCCGATACCTTCATCGACGGCGACGAGGTGAGCCCGGTGCCGATCCGCGTGGCCCGCCGGCTCGGTGCCAAGCTGGTGATCGCGGTCAACGTCGGCGCCTACCTCGAATCGACACCCGCGCACGCACCGGCTGAATGGCGCGTGGGCGACGAGCGCCGCACCCGCATGTTCGAGGCGGAGGTGGCCGACGCGGACATCGTCCTGCACCCCGACATCGGCTACTACGCGGGGCACACCGAGGAGTACCGCCGCAAGGTGATCGGGATGGCGGAGCGGGCCACGCGCTCGCAGCTGCCGGCGATTCGCGCCCGGTTCGCCCAGCTGGGAATGCCGCTCCCGCCGCCGCCTCAGGCCGGCAGCGCGCGAATTCCGGTGGGCGAGGCCTCGAGGTAGCCGCCGGCCTCGTACCAGTCCGGCAGCACCCAGCGCACGCGCTCGCGGCCGTCCACCTGGTGCAGGTGGCGCGCCGGACGGTGCGTGTGGCCGTGGATCATCACGTCGCTGCCGGTGGCCGCGAAGGCCGCTTCCACCGCGTCGCAGGCGACATCCATGATCTCCATCGACTTGCCCTGCTTGGCCGCGGTGCTCTCCGCGCGCATGCCGCGCGCCATCGCCAGGCGCTCGGCCAGCGGCTTGGCGAGTGCCGCCTCCTGCCACTTCGGATCGCGCACCTGCGCGCGCAACGCCTGGTAGGCGGTGTCGTCGGTGCAGAGCGTGTCGCCGTGGAGGAGCGCCGTGCGGGTGCCGTAGAGGTCGATCACCGTGGGATCGGGCACCAGTTCGACGCCCGTCTCGCGCGCGAATCGTCCCGCCACGAGGAAATCCCGGTTGCCGTGCATGAAGCGCACCGGCAGCTTCGCCGCGGCGCGGGTGAGGGCCGCGGCGACGCGATGGGGAAGGGGGAGGGCGAGTCCGTCATCCCCCACCCAGTACTCGAAGAGGTCGCCCAGGACGTACAGCGCGTCGCTGCCCGGGACGACCTCCTCCATGAAACGCTCGAACCGCTCGACGATGCCCGGACGGGACAGGTCGAGGTGCAGGTCCGAGATGAAGAGCGTGCGGCTCAGGCTCGTTCGGCCTTCTCGATCACCACGGCTTCCTTGGGCACGTCCTGGTGCCCGCCCGCGTTGCCGGTGGCGACCTTGCGGATCTTGTCCACGACTTCCTTGCCCTCGACCACCTTGCCGAACACGGCGTAGCCGGGGTTCGACTCGCCCGAATAGTCGAGGAACGCGTTGTCCTTCACGTTGATGAAGAACTGCGAGGTGGCCGAGTCGCGCACGTTGGTGCGCGCCATGGCGAGCGTGTAGTTCAGGTTCTTCACGCCGTTGGTGGATTCGTTCGTGATCGGCGCCTGCACCGGCTTCTGGCGCATGTCCTGGGAGAAGCCGCCGCCCTGGACCATGAAGCCGTCGATCACGCGGTGGAAGATGGTGCCGTCGTAGTGGCCGCTATCCACGTAGGAGAGGAAGTTCGCGGCCGAAATCGGCGCCTTGGCATCGTCGAGCTCGATCATGATCGGGCCCATGGAGGTGGTGAGCTTGACGCGGCTCATTTGGCGGCCCCCTTCGCGTCGGCCTTGGCGGGCGCGGCCGGCGCGGCGGCGGCGACGCACTCGGCCTTCTCGATCGTGACCGGCGCCGTCGGCACGTTCTGGTGCCCGCCGGAGTTGCCCACGGCCACCTTGCGGATCTTGTCCACCGTGTCCTGGCCCGAGGTCACCTTGCCGAACACCGCGTAGCCGGGGTTGCCGGGGCCCGCGTTCAGCATCCCGTTGTCGACCACGTTGATGAAGAACTGGGCGGTCGCCGAGTTCGGGTCGGCGGTGCGCGCCATGGCGAGCGTGTAGGGCTCGTTCTTGAGCCCGTTGGTGCCCTCGTTGCGGATCGGCGCCTGGGTCGGCTTCTGCTTCATGTCGGCGGTGAAGCCCCCGCCCTGGATCATGAAGCCGTCCATCACGCGGTGGAACACGGTGCCGTTGTAGTGGCCGCTCTTCACGTACTTCTGGAAGTTCTCCGACGACAGCGGCGCCTTGGCGGCGTCGAGCGCGATCGTGATCGGGCCCATGGAGGTGGTGAGCTTCACCGTGTTGCAGGCGGCGTCGGGCGATTGCGCGGCGGCCGCGAACGAGGCGGCGAGCGCGGCGGCGAGGGTTGCGAGGGTGATGCGGCGGGTGATTTTCATGGAAACGGTCCTGGGAAAAAAAGGGGGAGGTCGAACGGGTGGAACGGGAACCGCGCGCTAGGAGGCGATGGCCTCGTGCACGATGCGCCAGGTGGAGCCCTCGCGGGCCCAGTACTGGCGCTTGGTCTTCTTGCTGGAAAGGTTGTTCGAGCGGTAATCCTGCTCGAAGGTGACCATCATCAGGTCCTTGGCGCCGGGATAGGCGAAGAGGCTCACGCCGGAGACCCCCACCTTCACCCACGCCTTGCCGGCCAGCGCCTTGTGCTTGCGCGCCTTCCAGGCCTCGGCGGCGCCGCCGTCTTCGCGGAAGCGGCTGGAGTAGTGCGCGAGGTAGCGTTCGGTGTTGCGGCTTTCCCAATCGGCGCGCCACTGCTCGAGCGACCTGAGGAAGCCATCGCGGTCGCGCTCCCAGGTGGCCGGGTCGCGCCACTGGACCCCGTCGCCGATCACCACCGGCGTGCGGCTCACGTCCACGTAGGTCGACAGCTTGCGCAGGTCTTCGTTGGTCAGCACCACGCAGCCGTCGGTCGCGAAGGGCGGGCGGCTGTAGGTCTCGGAGGGCGTGCCGTGCAGCCAGATGCCGTGGCCGTTGCGGCCGTTCAGCCGGTCCCAGTCGTTGGGATAGGAGATCGGGAAAGCGCCCGGGCCGTAGAAGTCGGGCAGCTTGTTCTTCGCGCTCACGATCGTGTAGACGCCGATGGGCGTTTTCTGGTCGCCCTCGCGCTGCTTCTCGATGCCGTTCTTGCCGAGGCTGATGTAGAAGTCGGTGACGTATTTCGGGCGGCCGCGGTCGTTGGCGTAGACGAAGAGGCGCGAGCGCGAGGTATCCACCAGCAGCGCGTGGGCCTGGCTCGGGGCGAGCTGCAGCACCGCGGCGGGCAGGCCCTCCACCGGGGGGGCGGCGCTGTAGCGCTTGAGGCGCACGCGCGCCTCGTCCTGCAGCGGCGCCACGCCCTCGTGGGGCGAGACCGAGGCGCCGAAGACGCCGGTCTTGCCGGCGCGGGCCATCAGCAGGTCGCCCTTGATGAGGTGGCCGAGGCGAAAGTTGGGGGTGCGCTCGAGCTGCCGGTCGATCTCGCCCATGGCCTTGGCCATGCCGCCTTCGCGCAGCCCGGTGAAGGCCCGGACCAGGGAGCCCTCGACCTCGTTCACGAAGATCGCCGGGGAGAGGGTGCCGCCGCCGGAGCCGTCGGCCACCGCCGCCGCCGACGAAGCGAGGGCGAGGACGGCGATGCGTTGCGCGATGCGAATGCCGTTGCGGAAGGAAATGCTGCCGATCACCCGCCCGAGCGCTCCTGTTTGATGAGCCACTTGTCCCCGGATTTGACCATCCGGAGGGTCTTGGTGCTGTTGGTCTTGAGCGTATCCGACTTGTACGACTGGCGGAACTGCACCGTGGCCTCGTTGCCGGTGACCTTGACCGAGTTGACCTTCACCGCCACCTCGATGGACTTGGGCCGCTCGATGCGCTCCTGGCGCTGCTTTTCCCAGGCCGCGCGCTTCTCACCACCCGGGACCTCGAAATCCGGGGAGTAGGCGGCGAGGTAGCCCTTCACGTCCTTGGCGCTCCAGGCCTTCGCCCAGTTTTCCACCGCGGCGGTGATGGCGCGCTCGTCGCCGCCGGCGGCCGCGGGCTGCTTGTCTCCCTCTCCCCTGGGAGAGGGCTGGGGAGAGGGTGTTGCGACCTTGGCCGGTTCGGGCTTGGCTTCGACCTTCGCCGGGGTGGGTGCGGGAGCCTTGGGCGGCTCGGCTTTCGGCGGCTCCACTTTCGGCGGCTCGGCCTTGGCGACGACCTTGGGCGGTTCGGCTTTCGGGGGCTCGGCCTTGGCAACCACCTTCGGCGGCTCGGCCTTCGCCGGCTCGGCCTTCACCGGTGGCTCCGCCTTCACCGGAGTTGCCTTGGGCGGCGCGGCACGCTGCGAGCTGAAGAGGTCCTTCACCAGCGCCAGCTTGGTCTGGGCGGCGGCGTTGTTCTTGTCCAGCTGCAGCGCGCGGTCGTAGGCGCGGCTCGCGAGCTGGGCGTAGATGTCGCCCAGGTTCTCGTGGGCGGTGGCGTAGCTGGGGTGCGTGTGGATCGCGAGCTCGAGGGCCGACTTGGCCTTGTCGTAGTTGCCCTGCTGCGCGTAGAGCACGGCGAGGTTGTTGTACGGCTCCGGAAGCTCGGGGTAGTCCTCGGTCAAGCCGGTGAAGACCTGGATCGCCTCCGGGACGCGCTTCTGCTCGGTGAGCAGCAGGCCCTTGAGGAACCGGCCCTGGGCATCGCGGGGCTGGGCCTTTAGGAAGGCCTCGACCTTCTCCATGGCCTGCGGGGCGCGCCCCTGGCCGTAGAGGCGCTGGGCTTCCTTCAGGTCGTCGGCGGGTGCGGCGAACGCCGGAGCGGAGCTCCCGAGGAGCGCCGAAAGTACGGCTGCGGCGAGCCGGCCATGCCACTGGAAGCGGTGCAGCATCGTGTTATAATTGGTTGAATTTAATGAGAAACAACATTCTACCCGCCTTCGGGGGGCTTAACAACGCGGTGAGCTGTAGAAGCTTGCCCGCGTAGTCCCTTTCCGCCCCGGCCCGCGCCGCGGAATTCCTGCCCCGAAGCACCCTCGCGGCCCCGCCCGCGCGAATCCCATGGACCGACTCCAGATCCACAACACGCTCACCCGCAAGAAGGAAGCTTTCGTCCCGCGTACGCCCGGAAAAGTCGGCATGTACGTGTGCGGACCTACCGTATACGACTACTTCCACATCGGCAACGCCCGCTCCTTCAGCGCGTTCGACATGGTGCAGCGGTGGCTGCGGGCCACCGGCTACGAGGTCACCTACGTGCGCAACGTGACCGACGTGGACGACAAGATCATGGATCGCGCGCGTGAGGCGGGCGAGCCGGTGGAGGCGCTGACCGCACGCATGATCGCCGCCCTCGATCTCGACTGCGCGCGCCTGGGCCTCGCCAAGCCCGACCGCGAGCCCCGCGCCACGCGCTACATCTCGCCGATGCTCGAGATGATCGCGATGCTCGAATCGAAGGGCCTCGCCTACAAGGCCGGCAACGGCGACATGTGCTATTCGGTTCGCAACTTCGAGGGCTACGGCAAGCTCTCGCGCCGCAACCTGGACGAGTTGCGCTCCGGCGAGCGCGTGGCGGTGGATTCCACCAAGCGCGACCCGCTCGACTTCGTGCTCTGGAAATCGGCGAAGGAGGGCGAGCTCTCCTGGGATTCGCCGTTCGGCTCGGGGCGGCCGGGCTGGCACATCGAGTGCTCGGCGATGGCGCATCGCGAGCTCGGCACCCCGTTCGACATCCACGGCGGCGGCTGGGACCTGCAGTTCCCGCACCACGAGAACGAGATCGCCCAGAGCGAGGGCGCGCTCGGGCACCCGTTCGCCAATTACTGGATGCACAACGCCTTCCTCAACATCGACGCCGAGAAGATGTCGAAGTCGTTGGGCAATTTCTTCACCACCCGCGACGTGCTCGACAAGCTGGACCCGGTGCAGGGCGGCGAGCAGCTGCGCTTCTTCCTCATTCGCGCGCACTACCGCAGCGAAGTGAACTACACCTGGGAGGCGCTCGAGGACGCGGGGAACACCGTGCGCGGCTTCTACACCGCGTTGCGGGAAGTGCCGCCGGCGCAAGTCGCAGTCGATTGGTTGCATCCGGTCGCGGCGCGCTTCCGCGCGGCGATGAATGACGACTTCGATACGCCCATCGCCTTCGCGGCGCTGCACGAGCTGCGTGGCGAGGTGAACCGCCTGCGCTCACCGGAAGCGGCGGGGCTGCTGAAGGCCCTGGCCGGCACCATCGGCCTGCTGCAAGCGGATCCGGAGACGTTCCTCAAGGGCGGCAGCACCGGCGAGCTGGATGTCGACGCGAAGGTCGCCGCGCGCAACGCGGCGAAGAAGGCGAAGGACTACGCCGCGGCCGACGCGATCCGCAAGGACCTCGAGGCCGCGGGCATCGTGCTCGAGGACAAGCCGGGTGGCGTCACCGAGTGGCGGCGGAAGTAGCGGGTAACCATCTCCGCACAGGCTGCAACGCGGCATTGGGTATCGAGATTTTGAGACGCAGATGGCCGCGGATCAAAAGTGCGATAACGGCAAATGCGATATTGAAAATTGCGCTGCCGAAAATCGCCAGCCACGAGGCGCTTGAGAATTGCATCTGCTTTCATCGCTTTTTTGATCTGCGGCCATCTGCGTCTCAAAATCTCGATGCCGAATGCCGCGTTTCCGCCTGCACGGCGATGTTCGAAGTTGCGCCGCCCCGTACGCGACATTCGACCAAACGCTCGCCTACGTATCCTTCCGAGCGTCGCTCCAATCCCCCCGCATCTGCCACGCCAATAGCGGCAATCCGATCGCGACACTCCCCCAGATCGTCGCCACGCGAATCAATACCAGCACCACCAGTACGGCGCCGCTCATGACCCCCAGGTTCCCCAGTTGCGCCAACATCGCGACCTCGAAACCCCCGAGCCCGCCGGGCAGCATGCTCAGCGATCCCGTGAGGTGGGAGACCGCCACGATCCCCGTGGCCGAGGCGAGGCTCGTTTGGTGGCCATGCACCGCGAGCAGCCACATCAGCAGCACGCCGGTCGCGACGTTCGCCGCGGCCCCCAGTGCCAGGTAGGGCAGGAAGCGCCAGCCGGTGATGAGCTCTGCCGCGTGGTCGAAGAACTGCTGCGCCCAGGTTAGCGCGCGGTGGATGCCGCCGCTGGATCGCACACGGGCGGTGAGCGCGCGGCAAGCGCGCGGGGCCATCCATGCGCCGAGTGTGGCGAGGAGGGCGCCCGCGACCGCCAGGGGCCAGCGCGCCGCCTCCCCGGCCGATCCGATCACCAACGCCGCGAGCGCCACCAGCCCGAGAAGGTCGAAGAGGCGCTCGGAAAAGTGCACGGCGAGGCTCACGTTCACCGGCACGCCGTCGCGCTGCAGCAGCAGGCTTCGCACCGCCAGCCCCGCCTTGCCGGGCGTGGGCAGCAGCGCCATCCCGGCCAGGTACACCGTGAGGCTGCGGCCCAAGGGAATGGCGTGGCCCTCCACCCGCAGCATCCAGTGCCAGCGCGCGAACCGCAGCGCGTGGTTGATGGCGAGGAAGGAGAAGGTGATCGTCCAGAGCCCCCAGCCGATGCGGGTGAGGGAAACGAACTGGTCCCCGGCCCACCACGCTCCCGCCGCGAGCAGCGCCAGCGCCCACGCCGCGGCGAGGACCGCGGTCCACAGGGCGAGCCGCCGCCAGTAGTGCGCGTCGTCATGGGGGCTCGCACCGCTCATCGGAACGAGAGGTGCTTGTGGCCGAAGTAGCTGGTGACGATGGGCACGCTTACGCCGGCGACGTGCGCGATCGTCTCGGCGTGCTGGTCGATGCCCATCGCCGGGAGCAGCCAGCGCGCCAGCACCAGCGTCACCACCAGCGTCTGAAGCACCGCCACCAGGTTCACCGCGGCGAAGAGCGCCGCCTGGCGCGCGAAGGAGCGCTCGCTGGGCGGGAACACTCGGGATCGCATCAGCACGAACGCCACCGCCATGCCCACGAGGTAGGCGAGGACGACGGCCACCTCGAGGCGGAATGCGTGGCTGAAGGCCACCCGTGAAAGCACGTTGGCCAGCGCGGCAATGCCGCCCGCGACCAGGAAGGAGACGAAATCGCGCGTCACGCCGACGCCTGGGCGTGCGCCAGGGCGGCGAGCTCGCGCCCCAGCCGCATGCTCTCGGAGATCGACCGGTCCTCGGGGTAGTAGTGCGAAGTGTCGGCCAGCAGCAGGCCCCGCACGGCGCTCTGCATCTTCGGCAGCTGCGCGTAGAAGCCGGGCGTGCACACGGTCTGCGCGAACTCGTAGCGGAACGCGTTGGCCGCCAGCACCCACGATTCGTCGAAGGCCGGGTTCACCTTGGCGAGGTATCCCTTCACCTCCTCGATGAACTGTTCCTTCGGCGCGCGGTACTTCGCGTGCGTGGTCGGCATGTAGAAGGGCGCATACACCACGTGGTTCCCGAGCGGGTTCAGGTTGGTGTACTCGATCAACCCCGGAATGCCGATCGACGGGTCGTTGATGTTCATCCAGAAGTTGCGCGAGATCGGGTGCGCGAGCTTGAAGACCGCGCACACCACGCCGATGTTCACGATGGCGGCGATCTTCTTCGCCTCGTCGGCGGGCAGGTCCGGCGCCAGCTTCACGAGGTAGGGCAGCGGGATGGTGGAGATCACGTGGTCGTAGGGCTTCATCCCGCCCGCCACGCGAATGCCGCGCACGCGCCCGCCCTCGATCTCGACCTTCTCGGCGCCGGACCTGAGGAAGATGCGCCCGCCGAGGCCCTTGATCTTCGCCTCGATCGCATCGAGAAGCACGTCGCTGCCGCCCTCGAGGTAGCCCATGCGCTCCTGGAAGATGCTGCGGCGCGAAAGCCCCACGCGCTTGATGCGGGTGCCGAGCCACGCGGCCGAGAGGCTGTCCTTGTACTCGAAGAACTTGAGGGCGAAGAGCTTCTCCCACAGCACCGCGTAGGCGCGCTCGCCCACCCACTTCTTGAGCCATGGGGTCACGCCCACGCGGTCGAGGGCCCGCCAGTCGCGCACCTTGGTGGTGAAGAAGGCATGCGCCCCGTAGCGCAGCTTGGACACGAGGTCCAGCTCAGGAAACTTGAGCAGTGCCCACGGATTGCCCCAGTCGTGGAGCTTGCCGTTGTAGAAGAACCCCATCTTCGTGTCGGCCCAGCGGAGCCGGTCGTGGATGCCGAGCTCCTCCAGGTACTCGAAGTAGGGCGTGTCGGGCGCGCAGATGAAGTGGTAGTAGCGCTCGATCTTCAAGCCATCGAGGTCGGTGGACGCCGTCATGCCGCCGATCTTCTCGTCGCGCTCGTAGATGTCGACCTTCCAGCCGCGCTTGAGGAGCTCGTAGGCGGTGGCGAGGCCCATGGGGCCGGCCCCGAGGATCGCGGCGGCGCGGCTTTCGGCGGCGTTCACCGGTGCACCAGCACGTGGCTGTAGCGCGGGTCGCAGTAGCTCTCGCGCACCGCGTCCTCGAAGGGCGTCTGGCGGAAGCCGAACGCCTGCTCGGTGTCGACGCCGGTGAAATCGTCTCCCGCCGAGAGCGCCTTCAGCTGGCTGGCGGTGAAGGGCGGCTTGTCGCTGAAAAGCGCGTACACACGCAGCAACCCTGCGAAGATCGGCACCGGGATGTGGACGATGACGGTCTTCAAGCCCTTCACGCGCTTGATCATGCGGATGATGTCCACGTAGTCGATGCGATGGGCGCCGACCACGTCGTAGATGCCGCCGGCGGGCTCGTGCTCCACCGCCCAGCAGAGCGCGCGGCAGAAGTCGCGGATGTAGAGCGGCTGGCGCATGTAGCGTCCGTCACCGGGAATCGGGAACACCGGTGTCTTCTCCATGAAGCGCGACAGCCAGCCGAGGTGCTTGGGGTCGAACCAGCCGAACATGAGCGTCGGGCGAAGCACGCAGTGCGGCAGCCCGGAAGCCGCCACCAGCGCCTCCTGGGATTTCTTGGTGCGGGTGTAGTCGTCGTCGGCCACCGAGTTCACCACCGAGGAGCTCACGTGCACCATGAAGCGCACGCCGCGCGCCTTGAGTGCCGCGAGGAGGCGCTCGGTGGCGGTGTCGTTGTTGCGCACGAAGTCCTCCGGATGTTTCCCCGTGATCTGCGCGTGGAGGACCACCACGATGGAGGCGGGGTCGAAGAGACGTTCCCATTCGCCGGGCAGGGCGAGGTCGGCGACCACGGTCGTCACGGAGGGCACGAGGCCCTTCAGCACCCCGAGGTTGGGGGCATGCTTGACGATGGCGACCACGTCGAGATACCCGCGCTCTTGGAGCATCAGTACCAGGTTCTGTCCGACGAGGCCCGCGGCGCCGGTGACCACGACGCGCGGCTTGGGAATGGCGCTCATAGCTTGATGCGGTTGAAGACGAATTCGGGGATGTGCCGGATCACCAGCATGATCCAGCGCCAGAACCATGGCGTGTAGGCGACAGCACTTCCGCGATCCATGGCCGCCACGATGTCGCGCGCCACGGCGGCGGGCTTGGCCCACAGGGCCCCCTTGCGGAATTGCGCGGTCATGGGGGTATCGACGAAGCCGGGCCGGATGTCCACCACCGCGACACCCTTCTTCGAGAGGCGCTGCCGCAACCCCGCCAATAGCACCGACACCGGCGCCTTGGCCGAGCCGTTGATTTAGTTGCTCGCGCGGCCGCGCACGCCCGCCACCGACGTGATGACGGCAAGCGTGCCGCGCCCGCGGGCTTCGAGCACCGTGGCCGCACGCAGCG
>JANMHV010000212.1:0-7214 GCA_031375445.1 Burkholderiales bacterium
CGGCGGCGAGCGACACCAGCAGGATCACGCCGAGGCCCGAGCGGATGCCGCCACTCGCGTACATCAGCATCACGATCGCCACCACGTCCACGATCACGCCCGCCGTCACCTGGATCGTGAGGTTGGGCTCGCGCATGCGCGCCGGGATCAGCAGGAAGAGCGCGGCCACGGTGTACGAGACCGCCGTGGGCAGCACCGCGCTCGGCGAGAGCACGCCCAGGTTGAAGAAGCGATTCAAGTAGATGAATGCGACCCCGACCAGGATCGACAGGATGATGCGATATAAGCAGAAGACCGTGAGCGTCTTCCAGGTGGCGTCGTCGGCCTCGACGATCAGCGGCGCCATGCGCGCGCGGCCCAGCCGTTGCGGCATCGTGAGGTCGTCGGTCGCCGAGCTCATGCCTTGTGGCGGCAACCCGGATTGGCGGCGCAGACGAGCTGGCCCGCTTCCTCCTTCGACTCGCTTCGCGGCAGGTTCACGCCGCAGCGCACGCAGCGCACCATGTCCTCGCCCTCGACCGAGCGGGCCGCGGGATCGGGCGGCGGCTTGTCGCGCGTCTGCGAGCGCAGGTAGGCGCGAAACAGCAGGTAGATCGCGAAGCCGATCAGGATCAAAAGGATGATGCGTGCCACGGAATGCTCCGGCGTCTCTTCAAGGGCGAAGTCTACCCGAGCGGCACCTCTATTCCGAAGCGCACCCCGGGGCGGCCAGCGAGGTTTTCGGCATCGACACGCCCGCCGTGGAACTCCGCCACCAGGCGCACGATGAAAAGCCCGAGCCCCAGGTGGCCACCGCGTGCGGAGTGCGCCGGCTCGCGCATCGTCACCATCGAATCGAAGAGCCGCGGGATCATCGCCTCGGGGAGCGGCTCGCCCTCGTTCTCCACGGTGAGCCGGGCTCGGCGGGCGTCGGCCGCGAGGCCCACGCGGATGGGAGTGCCCGCGGGGGCGAAGTCGCGCGCGTTCTCCACCAGCTTGTCGAGGAGCTGGGCGAAGGCATCGGGCACGCCCTCCATCATCACCGGCCCCTCGGGGCGCGCGAGCTCGAAAGCGCTTCCGGGGTAGGCGGCGCGATACCCCTCGACGCAGCCGGCGACCACCCCCGCCAGGTCGAAGCGATCGCGCCCCGCGCTTTCCAGCAGCCCCTCCAGGCGCGTGGCCTCGGAGAGCCGCGCGATGAGGCGCGCGAGGCGCTCGACACCTTCCCCGGCGCGATCGAGGTACACGCGCGCCTCGGGCCCGAGCGGTTGCGCCTTCAGGTTATCGAGGGACGAGCGCACCACCGCCACCGGCGTGCGCAGCTCGTGGGAGAGCCTTCCCGCCATCGCCTCGAGGTACGCGTTGTAGTCGCGCAGCCGACCGAGCACCGAGGCCATGGTGCGCGTCAGGTCGCCGATCTCGTCGCGCGCCGTGGTGGGAGCGATGCCGCCGCGCACGCGCCCGTCGCGATCGATGGCGGCATCGGCCTCGGCGTGCAGGCGCCGGATGCGCGCGGCGAGCCGCCCGGCGAAGGCGAGCAGGATCGCGAGCGCGGCACCCACCACCGCGAGCGTCACCGCCAGGAGGTTATCGAGCGCCGAGGCCTTGAGGATCTGGATCGCACCCGTGGTCTCCTCCACCACCACCGCGCCCACGATGTCGTCGCCGACGAAGATCGGCTGCGCCGCGGAGAGGATCGCGACGTCCCGGTCGCGCGTGCCGCGCAGGTGCGTGGAGGAGACCCCGATCAACGCCCGCTCGATCTGCGCGCGCACCGGCTGGGATTCGTCGCCCTCGGGCACGCGCGGCGTGGGCACCACGAGGGCCGCGAGCGGCCGCAGCCACCCCTTCTGCGCGCGCGCGGCCGTGCCGTCCTTGAGGTTCCCGGAGAGTCCACGCACCCGCGAGCGGTTGTCCACCACCCACAGGCGCGAGCCCTTGCGCCCCATCACCGTGAGGAGGCTCTCGACCTCTTCCGACGGGGCGTAGGCGTTGCCGAGGCTCGCGGCCGCATCAGGATCGGCCGCGGCGAAGAGGGCCACGATGCGCCGGCGCTCCTCGGCTTGCGCATCGTTCTGCGAGCCGGGCCCGCGCTCGAACAGGTTGCGGCGATTCGACAGCGCCGCGGCGACGGCGCGCGCCGTGCCGCCGATGGCGGTGACCTGCGCCTCGCGCAGGAAATTTTCCATGCGCGAGATGAACTGCGCCGCGAGCACCGGCAGCACCAGCAACACGAGGGCCGCGAGGAAGAGGCGGAAGCGGATCCCGTGGATGAAGTCGGGCATCGCGCGCCGTGGCCTAGAAGGGCACGTGCACCGTGAGCGAGCCGAAGCGCTGCGGCTCGCGCTGCCCCTCGAACTCGCGCGAATCCTGCGCGACCGCGAAGGTGGCGCTGCCCCAGCCCGCCTGCCAGCTCACGCCGGCGGCGACACGCACGATCGACTTCTCGCGCTCGAGCCGCTCGCCCGCGGGGTCGTAGGGCCGCTCGAGCAGCCGGTTGCGCGCGACGTAACGCAGGCTCGCCCCCGCGAAGGCGTTCCAGCCGGCGGCGCCCGACCCGCTCCACGGCGGCGTGGGCGCGAAGCGCAGCATCGGGCTCGCGAGGTCGGCGACGGTATCTCCAAATCGCCACTCGGCCCCGGCGTGCGCGAACGAGACGAGGTTTCCCAACACCACGCCATGATGCAGCCGCACGCGCCCGAAGCGATCGCTGCGCGAATAGGTGCCGTGCAGGTCGACGCGGTCCGGCAGCTCGCGCTCCCAGGCGACGTCGGGAGCGGCGATCACGCGGTGGATGGCATCGGTGCTTTGCTCACCCAGGGCGGAAGGACCCGCGACTCCGGCGGCGAGCTGCAGCGTGGTGAAGCTCATCTCCGCGCGGTCGTGGCGTGCCACGGCGGCGAAGAGGCGCGCCGCGGGAGCTCGATCGATGCGCCCGAGCACGAACTCCTTCGCCTCGGGGGTGAAGACGTCCTGCTGGATCGCCCACTCGAGCTCGTAGTCCCCGTGCCGCGCCACTCGCGCGATGCGAACCCCGCTCGTGTACCAGCGGTCGGTGGCGAACACCACGTCGTTGTCGACCTGCAGGTACCAGCGCGGGTCGGTCTGGGCGGCGGCGGAAAACGAGATGGCGAGCGCCGCGAGCGCGCAACCCGCGCGCCTCAAGCGTTGTCCATCCAGCGGTAGCCCATGCCGTAGACCGTCTCGATCGCGGCGAATCCCTCGTCGGCAGCGCCGAACTTCTTCCGGATCCGCTTCACGTGCGAGGTGATGGTGCCGTCGTCGACCACCATCTCGGCATCGCGCATCAGCTGGTCGCGGTCCTTCACGTGGCCGGGATGGCGCGCAAGGGAATGCACCATCCAGAACTCGGTCACCGTAAGCGCCACGGGACGCTCCGCCCACGAGGCGGTCATGCGCTTCACGTCGAGCGCCAGCTTGCCGCGGCGCAGCACGTCCTCGGCGATGGCCGGCTGCGAAGTGGCCTCGACCCGGCGAAACAGCGCCGCGATGCGGGCGAGCAGGTGCGGCAGGCTCACGTCCTTGGTGAGGTAGTCGTCGGCGCCCAGGCGCAGCCCCGAGACGATGTCGAAATCGGAATCGCGCGCCGACAGGAAGATGATGGGCAGCGTGGCCGAGGCGGCGCGCAGCTCGCGGCAGAGCGCGAAGCCGCCGTCGATCTCGCTGCCCAACCCGATGTCGATGATCGCGAGCTCCGGGAGCCGCGCCGCAAGTGTGGCCTGTGCGCTCGCCCGGTCGCCGAAAGCGGCAACCTCATACCCCGCTCGCGTGAGCGCCTCCGAGTAATTCTTACGGATGGTCGGGTCGTCTTCGACAAGAGCGATGCGGCGGGGCATGGCCGGAAATTATAGTTGCACCAGAACTTGCTTGTGCATCAAGGGGTAAAGAGCGCCTAATAGCGACCAATAAGGCTGCCACTTTTACTAAATCCGGAGAAGCGCCATGAAAACTACCCGCGTCCAGCGTCATTTGGGCCTTTTTATCGCAACGTTCCTGCTCGCCCTGCCCGCGGCGGCGCAGGTTGCCCCGAGCCTGGGCAGCGAGGCTCCATTCGGCATCGTCTCCAGCACGTTCACCAACACTTCCGCGGGCACCACGGTGAACGGCAACGTCTGCTTCACCACCGGCCCGGCCGTCTCGGCCAGCGTCACCGGCACCACCGGCTCCTGCCCGGTTGCGGCGGGCCCCGACCAGCTGGCGGCCCTGGCGGTCATCAACAGCCAGCCCTGCACGCCGCTGCCGGCCGGCCCCCTCGAGTCCGTAGTCATCGGAACGAACCCACCCGGCGTGATCCCGCCAGGTTGTTACTTCCGGGCGGGTGCCATCGACATCGTCGCAAACGGCACTGTTACGCTTAATGGAAACGGCGTCTTCATCTTCCGCACCAACGGTGCGGTCACCACCGGGGCCAACTCCCGATTCGTGCTGGCCGGCGGCGCTTGCGCGGGCAACGTATTCTTCGCACCGGTCGGCGCAACCACGCTGGGCGCCAACAGCACCTTCGTCGGAAACATCCTGGATGCGGCGGGCATCACGCTCGGGAACAACTCCTCCCTGACCGGCCGGGCCCTTGCATTCGGCGGCACCGTGACCACCGACGCCAGCGCCATCACCGTGCCCACGGCGTGCGCCGCGGTCCTGGCCCCCACCGTGACGGTGGCAAAGGTTTCAACCGGCGGCACCGGGTCGTTCAACTTCTCGGGCACCAACGGCTTCCCGGCCCGGACGTTGAGCACCGCCACGGCGGGCGTGACGGTCACCGATACTCCCCAGACGCTGG
This sequence comes from Burkholderiales bacterium, assembly GCA_031375445.1. GTDB lineage: Bacteria > Pseudomonadota > Gammaproteobacteria > Burkholderiales > Usitatibacteraceae > Usitatibacter. Next base: position 4,781 of record JANMHV010000212.1, read on the forward strand.
CCGCCGCCGGAGTCGCGACCTCGATCACCGAGGCCGTGACAGCGGGCTTCACCCTCAACTCGATCGCCTGTACGGGGCTGGGAGGGGGCGGCACCGCCACTCCCAACCTCGCGACCCGCACCGTTGTGCTGGACGCCGCGGCCACCAACGGGGGCGCCACGATCACGTGCACGTTTAACAATGCGTCCACTACCGCGAACCCTACCCTGAGGCTCTCCAAGGTTTCCACGGGTGGTACCGGGACGTTCAGTTTTACGGGCACCAATGGAATTGCCCCCCAGACCGTGTCCACAGTCACCCCGGGCGTCGCCGTCTCCGGCGCTTCGCAGACACTGGCCGCGAGCGGAGTCGCAACCACCATCACCGAGGCCTTTGCACCGGGCTTCTCCCTGGCGTCGGTCGCCTGCACCGGGCTGGGCGCGGGAGGCACTGCTACTCCCAACCTTGCGGCACGCACGCTAACGCTCGACGCGGCGGCGACCACTGGGGGCGTCGCAATCGTCTGCACGTTCACCAATGCGCTTCTCCCCCCCGGCAGCGGCGAAACCGGAATTCCGACGATGTCCGAATGGGCCATGCTGATGATGACGGCACTGCTGGCACTGGCGGGATTCGGGGCGCTGCGCAAGCGCCGTCGCTAAGGCCCGCGTTTCCAGAAAAGGGCGGCGTGTGATCGCCGCCCTTTTCTATTGGGGGTCCTGCCGCCGCACCTCCATGGCGCGGCCCAGTGCCTCGCGATCGCCTTCGACCAGCCACCGGTCGAAAAACTCGGTGAGGGCGATCTCCTCGACACGGATGTGCTTCGCGTAGGCGCCGACGAACGCCTTCACGTCCACCTCCGCGAGCTTCCGGGAACGTCCCTCGACGATCGCCTCGAGCGGTCGCCGCAACCGGGCCCAGGCCGACTCGAGCGTGAGGTGGTCTTCTTCGAGGATGGCGCGAAAGGCGCCGAACCGCGCCGTCTCCCCGGCATCGGTGATGCGGCTCGCCAACAGGGGGAAGAGGTCCTGCTCCTCGTCCTCGTGGTGGTTGGCCGCGGCGCGCTCGAAATAACGCAGCAGGCGATGGGCGGCCGACGAGGCCTCGACATCGACGCCACGATGCTCCACGTGCGCCGCCAGTTGCTGCAACGCTGCCAGCTCGCGTTCGATGCGCCGGTGGCAGCCCAGCAGCATTTCGAGCGGGTCCCCGATCCCCTCTCCCCGCTCGTGGGGGTGGGGTCGGGGCAGCCGGCTCATGGAAATGTGATCGCAGCTCCAGCAAAAGGTTTCGATGGGTGATGAGGCGTTACATTTGGCGCGATCCGCCGCGTGCGTCCGCCGGCGGCTCTGCGCTAGGCCACCCGCTCCGCGATCACGACGTACCGCATGTCACTGCCGGCCCTAACCGCGTCAAATGGATAACACGTGATGAGCGTGAGCTGCGACGAATCCGCCGCGTCGAGCAGCCGCGCGCCGTCCTTGTGGAGGATCGCGATCTCGCTCACCCGGTAGCGCACGTGACGGCCGCCGCCCGACTCGACCTCGATCGCATCGCCGGCGACGACCCGGTCCAGGAACGCGAAGTGGGTGTCGCGATGCGCGACGATCACCGAGTTGCCGGCACTTCCCGGTGCCGCGGTGCCGGCTACGTGCGCTGGACCGAACGCGAGCGCGCGCGGGTTGGCATCGTCGAGCACGAACAAGTCGACGCCGCGCGCCGGCACCGTCAGCCGCGCGACCGGCCTCAAGTCCGCGCCGGGCCACGGGCGCCTTGCGGGGGCACCGGCCACGGTGCCCTCCCACGAGCGCGCGATCAGGTGCTGGGCGAGCGCCGCCTTGGCGTGGATCCAGCCGGCGGAGCCCAGCAGCCAGGCGCCCGCGAGCCCCAACGCCAGCGCCATCCCGGCGCAGGCGTGGCGCGCAGCGCTCACGCGCGCCTCCCGATCACCGCCACCATCGCCGCCATCGCGATCGCCATCAGGCCCAGCAGCATGTGTAGGGTAGCCTCGGTATCGGTCTGGGGCAGCGTCATGCCGTGGGGCATGCTGGTCTTCACCTGCGCCACGCGCAGCATCGCGCCCGGCGCCGTGGGTGTCACGTCGACGGCGACGAGGCTCGTGTACGCGCTGACCAGGTGATGCGTCATTGCTACCTTCACTACGCCCGCGCGGACTTCCGCGGCGTCGGCGCCGGTGGCGAGCCCGTCCATCAGGCTCGCGATCTTCGCATTGGCCCAGAGGGCGCCCACGCCGGGAGCGGGCTCGCCCGCGGCCGGCGTGAGCGCCACGCTCCAGGGTTGGTTGCCGCGCAGGCCCGTGACCACCACGGAGCGCGCAGAGGAACCGGTGACGGCGGCCACGACGATCGGCTCGCCGAGGTAGAGGTCGGGCACGCGGGACGGGAACGTCTCCACCGGGGTGCCGTCGGTCCACACGAGCGACACGTCGCGCAGC
>JANMHV010000276.1:0-12059 GCA_031375445.1 Burkholderiales bacterium
GAAGCGCGCATGGGGCGGTGCTCGAGGCGCAGCGCCATGTGGAGCAGGGCCGCAAGGTCGTCGTGGACGTGGACCTCGAGAAGTTCTTCGATCGCGTCAATCACGACATCCTGATGGATCGGCTGGCCAAGCGCATCGCCGACAAGGCGGTGCTCAAGCTGATCCGGCGATACCTGGAGGCCGGAATCCTCGCGCACGGAATCGCGCTGGAGCGAATCGAGGGCACGCCGCAAGGCGGGCCGCTCTCGCCCTTGCTCGCCAACGTGCTGCTCGATGACGTGGACCGGGAGTTGGAGCGCAGGGGGCACAAGTTCGTCCGCTACGCCGACGACTGCAACGTCTACGTGACGAGCATGAGGGCTGGTGCTCGGGTTATGGCGGGTCTCAAACGTTGCTACGGGAAGCTGCGCCTTCGCATCAACGAGGCGAAGAGCGCCGTGGCAAAGGTCTGGGGCCGCAAGTTCCTCGGCTACTGCTTCTGGGCCGCATCGAAAGGTGGGGTCCGCCGAGCGGTGGCCAGGGAGGCCGTGCTGCGCTATCAATTGCGCATTCGCCAGATCACGCGACGGCTGACCGGCCGCAGCATCGAACAGATCGCAGCCGCACTCAGGGCGTACATGCCGGGATGGAAGGCGTACTTCCGACTGGCCCAGACGCCTAAAGTCTGGCGCGAGCTTGACGAATGGCTGCGTCATCGGCTTCGGGCCATCCACCTCAAACAGTGGCGTAGGAGTGCCACCGCCTATCGAGCGCTTCGGCTTCTCGGAGCCTCGGAGGACGTTGCGCGGCAAGTGGCCACGCAAGTCCGCAGGTGGTGGCGCAACAGCGCGCTGCACTTGAACCGTTTGCTGCCCATTGCATACTTCGACGGTTTGGGAGTGCCTCGCCTATGCTGACCTCAACGACTCGAACCGCCCGGTGCGGACCCGCATGCCGGGTGGTGTGGGAGGGGCCCGGACCCTAGGTCCGGCCCCTATCCCGATTAGCGGCCTAGGAAGCGTCGAGTTGAAGCAGCACCGGCTGGTGGTCGGAGTCGCGCGTGGCGCCGTCCACCACCACGCGCCGGGCTCGCGCGGCGAGATCCGCGCTCACGAAGATGAAGTCGCAGCAGTACGGGTGCTTCGAGTAGCGATCGTCGTGGACGCAGAAGGTGGGCTCGTGGGGCCGGTTGCCGTGGACCGTGGTCCAGGCATCGCGATAGGCGGGACCGCCGCCGTCCAGCGGCCGGCGGATCTCCTCGTAGGACGGGTCCTCGAGCGGCATGTTGAAGTCGCCGGCGAGGATCGCGGCGCTCGGCTGGGGCGCGGGCTTGAACGACGCGTTCGCCTTCGCGTGAGCCTCCTCCGGCAAGGCCGCGCGCAGGCACGCCTCGTCGTGGAGCGCTCGCAGCCGCCGCACCTGGGCGCCTCGCTGCAGCGCGGAGAAATACTCGAGATGGGTAGTCGAGAGGCGCACCGGCCCGAAGGGCGTGCCGATAGTGGCCTCCGCCACCGCGCGCGGCATGGAGGGCTTGCCGGGATCGGGCGGCCAGGGGAGGGCGTGCCGGCGCACCGCGAGCACCGGGAGCCGCGTGTAGATCGCGTTGCCGAAGCGGCTGCGCCTTCCGCCGCTCGCTTCGACGTCGACTCCATAGGCCTCGACGCGGGTGAAGCCGGGCAGGAGTGCGGCGAGCTGCGCGAACTGGTCGGCATCGTCGTTGCCTTCGAGGCCGGGAAAGTTGTCCGCCACCTCCTGCACGCACAGCACGTCGAAGTCGGCCATCGACCGCGCGCTCTTCACGATGCGCGCGAGGTCGACGCGGCCATCGAGCCCGAGGCCCCACTGGATGTTCCAGGTGATGAGGTTCATGTGCGACATGTTATTTCCTTCTGGCTCCGGCGGGATCGGCCGAGCGCGCCGTCCCCCGACACGGGTCCATCGCGGTAGGGAGATAATGCGTCGGCCTGCCGATACCAAGCGAGCCGATGCCCTCTCCCGTACCCGCGAGATTTCCCGCGCCCCTCGAGGCGCAGTTCCGCGCCCAGCGCATGGAGGCCCTGGCCGAGATCAACGGCCGCACCTTCTGGCTGGTGGCACTCCTCGTCATGGCGTTCAGCCTCTGGGATGGGTACGTCGACCCGGCGGGTTGGGATCGCGCCTTCGCGATCCGCGCGATCGGCGCCGTGGTGATCCTGGGCACGGGGATCGCGCAGCGTTTCTCGGGCCGGGTCGATTGGGCCCCGGCGCTCGCGAAGCTGCGCTTCACCGCCGCCGTCGTGGCCGTGGCCGGGGCCCTCGCGATGCTGGAGCGCGGGTACCTCGTCGGCATCGCGGGCCTGGTCGCGGTGCTGCTGTCGGGCCCGTACATCGCAATCGACGGGCGCGACCTGCTGGTGATGAACGCGCTTCCGCTCGCCGCCACCGCGGCGATCATGGCGGCCGCGGGGCTCGACTCCTTCACCGTCGTGAACGCCACGGTCTTCATCCTGCTGGCGGTGGCGGTGAGCCTGATGCTGGCGCGGGTGTTCGAGGCCACCAACCGCAAGGCGTTCGCGCTGGAGCAGGAGCTCTCGAAGGAAGCGCGCACCGACGCCCTCACGGGCCTTCGCAACCGGCGCGCGCTGGAGGAGGCGGCATCGGCGGAGTTGAAGCGTGCCGCCCGCAGCGCGGCGCCGCTCGCGGTGATCGTGTGCGACATCGACCACTTCAAGGCGATCAACGATCGCGACGGGCACGATGCCGGCGACCGGGTGATCCGCGCGGTTGCGGCGCACCTCACGCTGGTGGCGCGCGAGTCCGATGCCCTCGGGCGCTGGGGCGGCGAGGAGTTCCTGGTGATCCTGCCCGACTCCGACGAGACAGCGGCCGTGGCGCTCGCCGAGCGCATGCGCGTGGAGATCGAGTCGGCCACGATGCCGATTCCCGACGGCGCCCGCGTGACCATCAGCCTGGGGGTGGCGGCGCTGCCGAGCGGCGGCGTCGACGCCTGGGCCTGGGACCGGCTCGTGCAGCGTGCCGACCGCGCCATGTACCGCGCCAAGAAGGCCGGGCGCAACCGGGTGGAGGCCGCGGGCGGCGACGCCTAGCCAGAATCGATTCGCGCGCCGCCCGATTGTTGCCACAATCGGTTGCCAAGCTGGGCTCCTGGATACCCGGGAGCTCCCATGGACCGCATCGCAACATCCCTCCTCCTTCTCTTTGCGCGCGGCAGCGCGCTGGGCTCGCCGCTCGCGGCCCGCCCCGACTGGGAGCGCCACTTCACCGCTCGGGGCGCCGCGGGCACCTTTGTCCTGCTGCAGCCGTTCGAGGACCGGGTGCAGGTCTGGAACGAGGCGCGCGCCCGGCGCGGCTACCTGCCTGCCGCGACCTTCGAGATCGCCAACGCGGTGCTGGGGCTCGAGACCGGAGCGCTGGCCGACGAGCGCGAGGTGTTCCCGTGGGACCGAAAGCCCCAGGTGCTCGGCACCTGGGAAGCGGACCAGACGCTCGAGAGCGGCCTGCGCGACAACGTCGCGTGGATGTTCCAGCGGGTGGCGCGCCGGGTCGGCAAGGCCGCGATGCGGGACTGGCTTGGTCGCCTCGAGTACGGCAACCGCGACATGACCGGGGGCATCGACCAGTTCTGGCTGCAGGGAGGGCTGCGCACGACGGCGATGGAGCAGGTGGCTTTCCTGCATCGCCTCGCCGAGGGCCGGCTCGCCGCCACCCAGCGCGCCCAGCGCCTGGTGCGCGAGTCGCTGCGGCTCGAGAAGACTCGCACCCACACGCTCTACGCCAAGGCCGGCGCCGTCCCGAGCGGGCCGAATGCGGTCTCGTGGTGGGTGGGCTGGGTGGAGCGGCGCGGGCGCGTGGACGCGGTGTTCGCGACCAACCTGTCGCCGGGCACCGCCACGCCCTACGCGGACCGCTTCGTGATCGCCCGCGCCATCCTCGCGGCCGAGGGCGTGCTGCCGGTTCTTCCCTAGCGAATCCCCGCCCGCATGAACGACTGCACGAACTGGCGCTGGAAGAGGAGGAAGGCCACCAGCAGCGGGCCGGAGCTCATCAGGGTGGCCGCCGTGATCACCGACCAGTCCACGCCCTGGTCGCCGGCGGAGAACACCTGCAGCCCCACGGTCACGGGCCGCGAGTTGACCGAGTTGGTGACGATGAGCGGCCACAGGAAGTTGTTCCAGTGGTGGCTCACCGACACCAAGCCATAGGCGAGGTACACGGGGCGCGCCAGCGGCACGTAGACCTTCCACAGCACCTGCAGCGCGTTGGCGCCCTCGACGCGCGCGGCCTCGTCCAGCTCGCGCGGCACGGTCTTGAAGGTCTGGCGCAGCAGGAAGATGCCGAACGCCGAGGCGATGTAGGGCAGCCCGATGGCGGGGATGGAGTCGAGGATGCCCAGCCGCGACATGGTGCGGTAGTTCTCCACGATCAACACGTCGGGCATGATCATCAGCTGCAGCAGCACCAGGATGAAGGCCGCTTCCTTGCCGGGAAAATCGAAGCGTGCGAAGGCGTAGCCCGCGAGCGTCCCCAGCACCAGCTGGCAGGCGAGGACCATCGTCACCAGCATGAAGCTGTTCACGAAATAGCGCGCGAAGGGCGCCGCCTCCCATGCGCGGCGGAAGTTCTCGAGCGTGAGCGGGGCGGAGAGCGAGAAGCGGGTGGAGAATTCCGGCGCGTGGAAGGCGGTCCACACCGCGTAGAGCAGTGGCAGGATCCAGAGGAAACCGAGGACCCAGGCGGCGAGCGTTTCGAGGAATTGGATCCCCGTCCATTGCCGCGAAAGCGGCGCCTGCGATGACACGGCGCTCACTGGTAATGCACCTTCCGGTCCAGGAACACGAACTGGCCGATCGCCACCAGCCCCAGGATCGCCAGCAGCACCAGCGTGAGCGCCGCCGCGTACCCGGTGTCCCAGAAATTGAAGCCCACCTGGTACACGTGGAAGAGCAGCAGCGAGGTCGCGTTGTTGGGCCCGCCGCGCGTCATCACGAAGATGTGGTCGACGAGGCGCACCGAGTTGATCACGGCGTTCACCAGCACGAAGAGCGTGGTGGGCATGAGCAGCGGGAAGAGCACCCGCCGGAAGTAGTAGCCCCGCGAGGCGCCTTCCAGCGCCGCCGCCTCGGCGAGCGAGGGCGGGATCGACTGCAGCGCCGCGAGGTAGAAGATCATGAAGAAGCCCGACTCCTTCCAGATCGCCACCAGCGTCACGCACGCGAGCGCGGTTTCGGGATTGCCGAGCCAGTTGCGGCCCGGGATTCCCAGCGCCCCCGTGGCCTGCTCCAGCAGGCCGTATTGCGGCGTGAAGAAGAAGAGCCAGATGTTCGCCACCGCGATCATCGGCAGCACCGTGGGCGTGAAGAAGGCCATGCGCAGCCAGGTGCGCCCGGCCATCTTCGAGTTGACCCACAGCGCCATCACGATCGCTAGGGCGATGGAGACCGGCACGGTGCCGAGCGCGTACCAGAGGTTGTTCTTCAGCGACTTCCAGAACACCTCGTCGGCCAGCATCACCTGGTAGTTCTCCAGCCCGACCCAGGGGGCGGGACGGCCGCCCTTGGGTGTCGCGTGGAAACTGTCCCAGATCGTGCCCACCACCGGCCAGTGCGTGAACAACGCCAGCAGCACGAACGCCGGCAGCAGCAGCAGCCAGGCGTGGATCCAGGTGCGGTTGTGGCTCACGCGGGCGGCATCATCGCAACGCAAACGGGGGATTCAACGCGAAGGCGCGCGAAGGATGCGCGAAGGTAACGCGAAGGAATGTGGGTCGTTCGTGACACCGTTCGCCGCAGCCACGCATCGACCATTAGCCCTTCCTTCGCGTTACCTTCGCGCGTCCTTCGCGCGCCTTCGCGTTTCAAATCAGCGCCTCACTTGCGATACGCCCGCAATATGCGTGTGGCCTCCGCCTGCGAGTCCTTCATCGCCTGCGCCGGCTCCTTGGCGCCGGTGAGGGCCGCCTGGATGCCGTCGTTCAGCGCCTTGGTGACGCGCTGGTTGTCGTGGGTGGAAAGCTCGGCGACCGAGTACTGCAGCTGGTCGCGCGCCACCGCCGCCACCGGGAAGCCCTTCACGTACTCCTGCATCCGCGGCGTGGCCCAGGCGTCGCCGCGCACCGCGACGTAGCCCGTGTCCATGCCCCACTGCGCCGCGCGTTCCGGCTGCGTCATCCACTTGGCGAACTTGACCGACGCTTCCTGCTGGGCCTTGGTGGCCTTCTTGAACACATAGAAGTTGCCCCCGCCCGTGGGCGAGCCGCGGCGCTTGGCCTGCGGCAGCATCGCCACGCCGAAGTCGAACCTGGCGTTGTTCTTCACGTTGGTCAAGTTGCCGGTGGTGGTCCACATCATCGCGATCTTCTTCTCGAAGAAGTCCTTGGGCGTGGTGCCCCACTCGACCACTCCGGTGGGCATCACCTTGTGCTTGCGCCCGAGGTCGACCCAGAACTGCAGCGCCTCGATCACTTCAGGCTTGTCGAAGTAGGTCTCGGTGCCGTCCTTGTTCATCAGCTCGACGCCATTGGGCGTGGTGAGGCCCTGGAACAGCCAGTAAGGAAAGCCCGACGACGGGATCTGCACGCCGTACTGCGTGATGTTGCCCGACGCATCGCGCTTGGTGAGCTTCTGCGCGTACTCGAGCATCTCCTTCCACGAGGCCGGCGCCTTCTCGGGATCGAGCCCGGCTTCCTTGAACAGCTCCTTGTTCCAGTAGAGGACGATGGTGGAGCGCTGGAACGGAATGCCCCAGGTCTTGCCGCCGGTCTGGCTGTTGGCCATGAACGCGGGGTAGAAGCTCTTCACCCACGCCGCGTCGTAGCCGCCGATCTCCTCGAAGGGGACGATCGCGTCCTCGTCGATCAGCGTGTACATGTCGGTGGACAGAAGGATCGCGGTGGTGGGCGGCGTGCCGCTCTTGTGGGCGGTGAGCGCCTTCACGATCGTGTCCTGGTAGGAGCCCGCATAGACCGGCTTCACCTTGATGCCGGGGTTTTCCCTTTCGAAGTCGGCGGCGTAGCCGTCGATGGTCTTGGTGATCGGACCCCCGACCGCGACCGGATAGAAGAACGTGATCTCGGTCTGCGCCGCGGCCGCCAGCGCCAGCGACGCGACCGTGCCTGCGACAACCTGCCAAAGCCTCTCGATGCTCATGCGGTCCTCCCTCCGGTTTGCGTGTCGAATCGATGCTCGTGTTGCTTTTCCCAGGCGAGGCGGACCTCGTCCCCCGCGGCCACCGCGGGCTTGCCGGGGACGCGGGCGAGGACCACCTGCCCTTCGTGGCGCGCGGCGACGAGCGAATCCGCGCCCAGGTATTCGATGGTTTCGACCTTCGCCGCCCGGCCCTCGGGGCCGAGGCGGACATCTTCCGGACGCACGCCGAGCGTGACGGCCCCGTCGCGGATCAGGTTCATCGGCGGGGCGCCGATGAAGCTCGCGGTGAAGGCGGTGGCGGGACGCTCGTAGAGGTCCTCGGGCGCACCCACCTGCTCGATCCGCCCGGCGCGCAGCAGCACCACCTGGTCGGCCATGGTCATGGCCTCGGTCTGGTCGTGGGTCACGTAGACCATGGTGATGCCCAGGCGCCGTTGAAGCGCGCGGATCTCGCGGCGCATCTCGCCGCGCAGCTGGGCATCGAGGTTGGAGAGCGGTTCGTCCATGAGGCACACCGGCGCCTCGGCGACGATGGCGCGCCCGAGGGCCACGCGCTGCTGCTGGCCGCCGGAAAGCTGCGAGGGCTTCCTCTGCAGGTAGGGTCCCAAGCCGAGCATCTCGGCCACGCGCTCGAGCTTCTGCTCGCGGCCGGCCACCTTGCGCACGCGCAGCCCGAAGACGATGTTCTCGGCCACGGTAAGGTGCGGGAAGAGCGCATAGGACTGGAACACCATGGCGATGCCGCGCCGCGCCGGCGGCTCGTGGGTCACGTCGCGCCCGCCGATCGTGATGGTGCCGGAGGAGGGCGTGTCGAGCCCCGCGATGAGCCGCAGGGTCGTCGACTTGCCGCAGCCCGAGGGCCCCAGGAGCACCACGAAGGAGCCGGGCTCGGCGCGGAAGGAGATGCCGTCGAGGGCGCGCGCTTCTCCCCAGAGGCGCGAGACGTTTTCGAGTTCTATGGCTGACACCGGCGCATTTTCTCCTAAAATGCCGCTATTCCTCCACGGCCGCCGAAAGAAACCGCGATGCTCCTCACCTTCGTGATCGTTTACTGGATCGTTTCGGTGGGCATCGGCATCTACGCGGCACGCTGGGTGCACAACTCGCGGGACTTCGCGGTGGCCGGGCGGCGGATGCCGATGTACATCGTCACCGCCACGGTGTTCGCCACCTGGTTCGGCTCCGAGACGGTGCTCGGAATCCCCGCCACCTTCATGAAGGATGGCTTCTCGGGGATCATCGCGGACCCGTTCGGCTCGAGCCTGTGCCTGATCCTGGTGGGGCTCTTCTTCGCCCGTCCGCTCTACCGCATGAACCTGCTCACGATCGGCGATTACTACCGCAAGCGCTACAGCCGCCCGGTGGAGATGCTGACGACGCTCTGCATCGTGATTTCCTACCTCGGCTGGGTGGGCGCGCAGATCAAGGCGCTGGGCCTGGTTTTCTTCGTGGTCTCCGACGGCGCGATCACGCAGCAGATGGGCATGATCATCGGTGCCTCGACGGTGCTGGTCTACACGGTGCTGGGAGGCATGTTCTCGGTGGCGATCACCGACTTCATCCAGATGATCATCATCGTGCTCGGCATGCTCTACATCGCCTACGCGGTGAGCGGCATCGTTCCGGGGGGTGCCAGCGCGGTGATCTCGCATGCGGCCGCGAACGAGAAGTTCAACATCCTGCCGAAGCCCGAGCTGAAGGACATCCTCTGGTTCCTCGCGGCGTGGATCACCATGATGCTGGGGTCGATTCCGCAGCAGGACGTGTTCCAGCGCGTGCAGTCGGCGAAGAGCGAGGACATCGCGGCGCGCTCCGCCATCGTCGGCGGGTGCATGTATTTCTGCTTCGCCTTCATCCCGATGTACCTCGCCTATTCGGCGAGCCTGATCGATCCGGCGATGGTGGGCGCCGCCTTGAAGGAAGGCGGCGATACCCAGCTGATCCTGCCAAACCTGATCCTCTCGCCGATCGTGCCGATCTTCGCGCAGATCATGTTTTTCGGCGCACTCCTCTCGGCGATCAAGAGCTGCGCCTCGGCGACCCTGCTGGCCCCATCGGTGAGCTTCAGCGAGAACATCCTGCGGCCGTTCTTCCCCGGGCTCTCCGACCACAAGTTCCTGCAGATGATGCGGGTGGTGCTGGTGGCGTTCACCTGCATCGTGACCGCGTTCGCGTTGAGCACCGACGCCAGCATCTACAAGATGGTGGAGAACGCCTACAAGGTGACGCTGGTCGGCGCCTTCGTGCCGCTGGTGTGCGGCCTGTACTGGAAGCGCGCGACCAACCTCGGCGGCACGCTGGCGGTGATCGCGGGCTTGCTGGTGTGGATCGCCTTCGAGGTCTACCAGCCCGAGAGCGGCGGCGTCATGCCACCGCAACTCGCTGGCCTGATCGCAAGCTTCCTCGGCATGATCGTGGGCTCGCTCGCGATGCGCAGCTCGCAGCGCGAGGCGGCCGTCTAGACCCCGCCGGTTGGTGGCGGGTTTCATCCTCGCCTGGTGAGCGCCCGGCACGGCGAAAGGCCGCTGCCGGGGCGTTTCACCCCGCTGTTTCCGCATTTCGTCGCTTTCCGCTTCAGGTCCCGGCCGGCGATGCCTAACCTGCGGCCATGTCGTCACCGACGGCACCCGATCACCAGGAGAGCCCGAATGAACAGCACCTACCGCTTCGCCAACCTGCCCAGCCATTCTTCCGTCGTCGCGGGCGTGACCGTGCTGGTCTCCGCGTGGTTCCTGGTGGCCGCCGGCACCCTGGTGACCGAACCTGTTTCCCACCGCGATGCGGCGCAGGCTGCCCGCACCGCGCAAGCCGTGATCGCGCCGGAAGCGCACCTGAAAATCGTGGTGACCGCGAGCCGCTCCGCTTCCCTCTAGAGTTTCTCCCCCAGCAGGAACCTGCGCCCGGCCCGGATAGCCGGGCTTTTTTTGCCCATCCGGCGCGCCCGGTCCCCCCGATGCGCGTTTCGTCGCACGGCTTTTGCCCCGGGACAGCGCGCGCTGTAGATTGCCGCCATGTCCGCCCCGCTTCGCCTCCTCGAAGGCCTCACCGTCCGCCGCGTCCTGTGGATCACCGCCGTCTGCGTGGTGGCGGCCCTCTCGGTGGTGCGCTTCTTCCTCAACACCTACTTCGACCTGCTGGTGACGGCGCTGTGCGTGGGCTACACCAGCATGCTGCTCTACACCATCGCCTCCAACGTGCGCGACTCGCGCCTGCCGCGCGAAGCGCTGCAGTTGCTCGCAATCGTGGCGGGCTCGGTGCTCGGCACCATCCTGGCCGGGCTGGTGAAGGGGCGCGACTTCGCCACCATGTTCAGCGAGCGCCTCGCGGGCGTGGCCATCAGCATGGGTCTCGGCCTGGGCTTCGGCTGCGTGGTGGTCGCGACGGTGATCCTGCGCGAGAAGCACGCGCGCGACGCCGCGCGCATCGCCGTGGCCGAGAGCGAGCGCCACCGCCTGGAGAAGAACATCCTCGAGGCGCGCCTGCAGCTGATGCAGGCGCAGGTGGAACCCCACTTCCTTTTCAATACGCTCGCCAACGTGCAGCATCTGGTCGAGACCCAACCGCAATCGGCCTCCCGGATGCTCGAGTCCCTGATCCAGTACCTGCGCGCGGCCCTTCCCCAGATGCGCGAGTCGGCCACCACCTTGGGCCGCGAGGTGGACATGGCGCGCGCCTTCCTCGAGATCCACCGCGTGCGCATGGGCTCGCGGCTCGATTTCGCGATCGAGGTGCCGGAGCCGCTTCGCTGCCGAGCGTTCCCGCCGATGATGCTGATCTCGCTGGTGGAGAACGCCATCAAGCACGGCGTGGATCCCTGCTGCGAAGCCGGGAGGATCGTGATCCGCGCCGAGGAGGACGATGGGCGGCTCAAGGTGTCGGTCGCGGATACCGGCGAGGGCATCACGCCGAAGAAGGGCGGCGGCGTGGGGCTCACCAACATCCGCGAGCGCCTGAAGGCGCTCTACGGCAGCACCGCGCGCCTCACGATGGAGGAGAACGCGCCGCGCGGCGTGGTCGCCTCCATCGAGGTCCCGGCGGCGGCATGAGCGCGCGCGCCGTCATCGTCGACGACGAGCCGCTGCTGCGGGCGATGCTGCGCTCGCGCCTCGCGCGCCTTTGGCCCGAGCTCGAGGTGGTCCACGAGATGGGCGACGGCCGGGGCGTGGACGAGGTCATCGCCGCCCACGATCCGGACCTCTTCTTCCTCGACATCCACATGCCCGGGGTGAACGGGCTCGAGGCCGCCCGCGCCATCGGCTCGCGCGCCCACGTGGTGTTCGTCACCGCCTTCGACCAGTACGCGGTCGAGGCCTTCGAGCGCGGCGCCATCGACTACGTCCTGAAGCCCTTCAACGAGGAGCGGCTCGCCACCACCGTGGAGCGCCTGCGCGAGCGGCTCCAGGCGCAGCCCGCGCCGCTGGAGGCGCTGGTGGAGCAGCTCGCCGGGCGCCTGGGCGCGAGGGGCCCCGACCACCTGCGCTGGATCAAGGCCTCGGTCGGGAGCAACGTGCGCTTGATCCCCGTGGAGGAGGTGCTGTTCTTCCAGTCCGACGAGAAGTACACGCGTGTGGTCACCTGCGACGGCGAGTCGCTGATCAGGAAGCCCATCAAGGAGCTGCTGGACGAGCTCGATCCGGCGAAGTTCTGGCAGGTCCACCGCGGCACGCTGGTGAACGTGGACCACATCGCCCAGGTCCGCCGCGGGCTCAAGGACCAGGCCGAGATCAGCCTGCGCGACCACCCGGAGACGCTCATCGTCTCGCGGAACTTCACCCATCTCTTCAAGCAGATGTGAGCCTTGGGGACGTGAACCTTAGGGACGTGTACCGTATGGGTCAGTACCCTAAGACGCGTGGGGCAACGGGCCCCCACGTTGGTAGCATATGGGGATGTGCCCATAGGTTAAATGGGTGTGTGCCCTGAGGGTGAAGTGCC
>JANMHV010000295.1:0-3074 GCA_031375445.1 Burkholderiales bacterium
TGAGCTCGACACGTTGGACGCTTAGTGGTCTGTCCCCTAAGCGCGGCGTCTCGGCCCGGACCGCGGGTTTCGTCTCGGGGGCTTTGGAAGGGCGGTCACGGCGCCCGCGCCTCGCCCGTTATCATGTCGGATGGCCCGATCCACCCTGAAGCTCCCCCCCCGGCCCTCCGAGGCCTCCTCGGCCCCCAAGGCGCCCTCGACACGCGCCCGGCTGGCCCAGCAGCAGTTCGGCAAGCGCCGTGCACCCACGGCCGCCCCAGCGGCCACGCCGGACACGCCAGCGACGCCTGCAGCGATCGCTTCCACTTCCCCGCCTCGCGCGCCGAGGCCCGCGCCCAAGGGGCCGCCCCGCGACGGGCGTGGACGCCCGCCGCCGCGTGGCGCGCAGGGGAAGGCGCCGGAGCTGGGCGCCCCCGATGCGCGACGCACACCGCGTCCTGCGACTCCGCGTGACTCCCAGGATCCCCGTACGCCTCGACGCGACTCCCAGGAATTCCGCACCCCGCGAGACTCCCAGGATCCCACCGCGCGGCGCACGCCGCGTGCCGCCCCGGCCCGGGATCCCCAGGCGGCGGCAGCGCCCCGCGGAGCCGATCGCGGTCCCACGCCCCGCAAGCCGCAGGTTTCCTCCACGCCGCGCAAGTCCGCGGCCCCTGCGCCGGCCCACGAAAATCCCGAGGATCCGCGCCTTTCCAAGCGCATGGGCGAGCTGGGGCTGTGCTCGCGGCGCGAGGCCGACGAGTGGATCGAGAACGGCTGGGTGAGGGTCGACGGCAAGGTCGTCACCACGCTCGGCGTGCGCGTTTCACCCGAGGCCCGCATCGAGGTCGATACCGCCGCCACCCGGCACCAGCGCGAGCAGGTGACGATCCTGCTCAACAAGCCCATGGGCTACGTCTCGGGCCAGCCCGAGGACGGGCATGAGCCCGCGATGGTGCTGATCAAGCCCGAGAACCAGTGGGCCGAGGATCCCTCGAACACCAAGTTCGTCCATGCGCACCTGAGAGGCCTGGCGCCGGCCGGCCGGCTCGACATCGACTCCACCGGGCTCATCGTCTTCACGCAGGACGGGCGCGTCGCCAAGCGCCTCATCGGCGCCGACTCCGAGGTGGAGAAGGAGTACCTCGTGCGGGTGGAGGGCACGCTCACCGAGGAGGGCATGAAGCTGCTGCACCACGGCCTCGAGCTCGACGGCGTCAAGTTGAAGCCCGCGCGCGTCTCCTGGGCCAACGAGGACCAGCTGCGCGTCGTGCTGCGCGAGGGGCGCAAGCGCCAGATCCGGCGGATGTGCGAGCAAGTGGGGCTCACGGTGACCGCGTTGAAGCGTGTGAGGAGCGGCGGCGTGCCGCTCGGCAAGCTGCCGGTGGGCCAGTGGCGCTACCTGCGCCGCGACGAGAAGTTCTGAGGCTTAGCGATCCCATGACCGACCTCGAAGACCTGCGCGACCGGATGCGCGAATTCGCCGGCGAGCGCGACTGGGAACAGTTCCACTCGCCGAAGAACCTCGCCATGGCGCTGTCGGTGGAGGCCGCCGAGCTGCTGGAGGTGTTCCAGTGGCTCACCGAGGCGCAGAGCCGCGCGCTCGCCCCCGAGGCGAGGGCCGCGGCGAGCGAGGAGGTCGCCGACATCCTGCTCTAACTGGTACGCATCGCCGACCAGCTCGGCATCGACCCGGCGCAGAGCGCGCGGCGCAAGATCGAGGCCAACGCGATCAAGTACCCGGTCGAGAAATCGCGCGGCCTCGCCAAGAAGTACACCGAGCTCTAGCGTGGCCGGGGCCCCCATCGAGTGGAGCGAGGACGGCGAGGCGCGCTCGGCGCGCTGGCGCTCGGAGCGCGGCGCGCCGGCCCCGAAGAAGGTGCGCGCGGTCGACGACCGCATGACGGCCGACGACGCCTATGGCCTCGCCTGCCAGGGCGTGGGCCTGCTATGGCGGGGCGACTTCCAGAACGCGCGGCAGCTCCTCACCGCGATGGCGACCCGCGCCGACCGGGTGGAGCGCAAGGGTCCCAAGCCCAAGCCCGGCGACAAGCCGGCCGCGGTTCCCGTGCCCAAGGCGCCCGGCGAAGCGTTCAACCTCGAGCGCCAGGCGCGGGCGCAGCGGGCCCGCACGCTCGGCATGCTGCTGGTGCCGCTCGAGGCGGATTACTCGATTCCACTGCGCCGCGCGCCCGACCTGCGCGAAGCCTTTGCCGAGGCCTACGGCCCGGGCGCCGAGGCTTCGGTGGTGTCGCTGCGGGAATTGCTCGGCGTGGTCGGCGCCCACGAGTGGCGGCTCAAGGGTCTCGAGCTGCCGGCGACCGGGGGACGGATCCATCCGCACTACGGAGTCTTCGCGCCGATCCGCAGCGAGTACGTGGACCTCGTGGCGCGGGCCCCGCTTCCGGCGGCGGCGAAGAAATCCTCCGTCGCGTTCGACGTCGGCACCGGCACCGGGGTGCTCGCCGCCGTGCTCGCGCGCCGCGGCATCCAGCGCGTGGTCGCGACCGACCTGGATCCCCGGGCGCTCGCCTGCGCACGCGAGAACCTCGAACGCCTGGGCCTCGCCGCCCGCGTGGAAGTCATCGAGGCGAATCTCTTTCCCGAAGGACGCGCGGCACTCGCGGTATGCAATCCGCCCTGGGTCCCGGCGCGGCCGAGCTCGCCCCTCGAGCATGGCATCTACGATCCCGAGAGCCGCATGTTGCGGGGCTTCCTGCAGGGTCTTGCGGCGCATCTCGAGCCGGGAGGGGAAGGGTGGCTCGTGCTCTCGGACCTGGCCGAGCACCTCGGGCTGCGCACGCGAGCGGAACTGCTGGAGGCCTTCGAGGCCGCGGGGCTCCAGGTAGCCGACTGGCTGGAGGCGCGGCCGCGGCATGCGCGCGTTTCGGATGCCACCGACGCGCTCCACCAGGCGCGCAAGGCCGAGGTGACCTCGCTCTGGCGGCTTGCCGCGCGCTGAGTCAGCCGCGCACGAACGACGCCATTTCTTCCAGCAGCGCGTCGTCCCGGAAGGGCGCCGCGAGCCGACCCAGGATCGTCACGTGGTTGTAGTCCGGAAAATCCCGAACCCGAACCGGCGCGCCCACCGCCTT
>JANMHV010000325.1:0-1803 GCA_031375445.1 Burkholderiales bacterium
CGCTGGGCGCGATGCTGGCAGGAGCCTTCGGCACCGGCGACGAGGCTTCCGCCGGCGCCTTCGCGCGGCGCCTCGCCGCCGAGCGCCTGTGGGGGCTCGCCTGCCTCGCCGGCGGGACCCGCTGCGGGGTGGCATGGAACACGCTCGCCCTGGCGCTCCTCACCGCCACCGGCTGCACGCTGCTCGGCCTCGCCTTCGCGCTCACCGTCACGCGCACCGCGTTTCCCGCCAAGCGCGCGCTGCGGCTCCTCACCGTCTTGCCGATCGTGACTCCGCCCTTCGTGATCGGGCTCGGCCTCATCCTGGTGTTCGGCCGCTCGGGCGTGGTGAACCAGGCGCTCGAGTGGGCCTTCGGCATCGTCCCCGGACGCTGGATCTACGGACTTCCGGGCGTGTGGCTGGCCCAGGTGTTCGCCTTCACGCCGGTCGCCTTCCTGGTGCTGATCGGCGTGGTCGAAGGGGTGAGCCCGTCGGTGGAGGAGGCCGCCCAGACCCTGCGTGCCGACCCGGCCCGCGCCTTCGCCACCGTGTCGCTGCCGCTGATGGGGCCGGGGCTCGCCAACGCGTTCCTGATCTCGTTCATCGAGTCGATCGCGGATTTCGGCAACCCGGTGGTGCTGGGCGGCAACTTCGGCGTGCTGTCCACGGAGATCTACTTCGCCCTGGTGGGGGCGCAGCTCGACCAGGCCCGCGCGGCGACGCTCGCGGTGGTGCTGCTCGCCTTCGCCCTCGGCGCCTTCGCGGTCCAGCGCCTGCTTCTGCGACGGCGCTCCTACGTTTCCCTCACCGGCAAGGGCGACTCGGGGCGCAACGCCGCGCTTCCCGCTGCGGTGCGGCGCGCCGCGCTCGCGACGGCGCTGCCCTGGGCGATGCTCACCCTGGCGATCTACGCGCTGGCGCTCGTCGGCGGCTTCGTCGAGACCTGGGGCCGCGACTACACGCCGACCCTGCGCCACTTCGTGAAGGCCTTCGACGTGTCCTCGGGTCCCGGCGGCATCGTCTGGTCCGGGGCCGCGTGGCATTCGCTCTTCACCACCGTGACGCTCGCCCTCGCCGCCGCGCCCATCACCGCGGCCCTCGGGCTCGCCACCGCGTGGCTGATCGCGCGCCAGCCGTTCCGGGGCCGCGAGGCGTTCGAGTTCGGCACCCTGCTTTCCTTCGCGGTTCCCGGGACGGTGGTGGGCGTCGCCTACGTGCTCGCCTTCAACGTGCCGCCGATCGAGATCACCGGCACCGCGGCGGTGATCGTGCTGTGCTTCGTGTTCCGCAACCTGCCCGTCGGGGTGCGCGCGGGGGTGGCGGCGATGAGCCAGGTCGACCCCAGCCTCGACGAGGCCGCGCGGGTGCTCGGCGCGAAGAGCCCCAGGGCCCTGCGCACGGTGCTGGCGCCGCTGCTGAAGCCCGCCATCGTCGCCGCCCTCACGTACGGCTTCGTGCGCGCGATGACCACGGTGAGCGCGGTCGTGTTCCTGGTCAGCGCGGAGTACGACCTCGCCACCACCTACATCATCGGCCGCGTCGTGAACGGCGACTACGGCATCGCCATCGCCTATAGCGCCGTCCTGATCGTGCTGATGGGCGTGGTGGTCGCCGCGATCCAGGCGCTGGTGGGACGCTCGCGGGTGCGCCGGCGCGAGCCCGCCCTGCCCGCGCCGGTGCCGGCATGAGACATCCTGTGTCAACCCATGGCGAGCGCGCCCTTGTGAAGTTGAGGGTCGTAGGGCTTGCGATCGACCCAAGCGCGCCACAGGACGCGCAGCCAGGCGCGGCTGAGGATGCGTATGGCATGGGGATGGTCGCAGC
>JANMHV010000326.1:0-18114 GCA_031375445.1 Burkholderiales bacterium
CCGCCTCGGGCTGGACGCTCTATCCCCCGCTCATCATCCAGCAGGGCATGTCGGTCGACATGACGATCCTCGCGGTTCACATCCTCGGGGCCTCGTCGATCATGGGCTCGATCAACATCGTGACGACGATCCTCAACATGCGCGCGCCCGGCATGACGCTGATGCGCATGCCCCTCTTCGTCTGGACCTGGCTCATCACCGCCTACCTGCTGATCGCGGTGATGCCGGTGCTCGCGGGCGCGGTCACGATGCTGCTCACCGACCGCCACTTCGGCACCTCGTTCTTCAACGCGGCGGGCGGCGGCGACCCGACCATGTTCCTGCACATCTTCTGGTTCTTCGGGCACCCGGAGGTGTACATCATGATCCTGCCGGCCTTCGGGATCGTCTCGCAGATCATCCCGGCCTTCGCGAGGAAACCGCTCTTCGGCTACGCCTCGATGGTCTACGCCACGGCCTCGATCGCGATCCTGTCGTTCATCGTGTGGGGCCACCACATGTTCACGGTGGGCATGCCGGTCGCGGGCAACCTCTTCTTCATGTACGCGACCATCCTGATCGCGGTGCCCACGGGCGTGAAGATCTTCAACTGGATCTCCACCATGTGGCGGGGCGAGATGACGTTCGAGACCCCGATGCTGTTCTCGATCGGCTTCATCTGCCTCTTCACCATCGGCGGGTTCTCGGGCCTGGTTCTCGCGATCGTGCCCGTGGACATCACGTTGCACAACACCTACTACGTGGTGGCACACTTCCACTACGTGCTGGTGTCGGGCGCGCTCTTCGCGATCTTCGCCGGCATCTACTTCTGGCTGCCGAAGTGGTCCGGGAAGATGTACAGCGAGACCCTCGGCAAGGCGCACTTCTGGCTGTCGATGATCGGCTTCAACGTCGCGTTCTTCCCGCAGCACTTCCTGGGGCTGGCGGGCATGCCGCGCCGCATCCCGGACTACGCGCTGCAGTTCACCGAGTGGAATGCGGTCTCCACCGTGGGCGCCTTCATCTTCGGCCTGTCGCAGGTGTTCTTC
This sequence comes from Burkholderiales bacterium, assembly GCA_031375445.1. Taxonomy (GTDB): domain Bacteria; phylum Pseudomonadota; class Gammaproteobacteria; order Burkholderiales; family Usitatibacteraceae; genus Usitatibacter. Next base: position 1,029 of record JANMHV010000326.1, read on the forward strand.
CTCTACATCGTGGTCTCGACCATCCGTTCCGGGCGCGCTGCCGAGCAGAAGCCCTGGGAGGGCGCCGACTCGCTCGAGTGGACGCACCTGCCGACGCCGGCGCCGTACCACACGTTCGAGACCGCCCCGGTCGTGAGATAAGGCGAGGCCGCGATGGTGGACAAGCAAAGGAGGGGCGCCCTCATCACCGGCGTGGTGCTGGCGGCGACCGCCATCGGCATCTACCTCACCGTCGTGCTCAAGCTCTTCGTCGCCTGAAATGTCCGCCGTCGCGAGCCACGTCGCCGCCCAGAACCGCATCCTGATGAGGAAGCTCGTCGTGGTCGCGGTGGGAATGCTGGGCTTCGGCTTCGCGATGGTGCCGATGTACCGGCAGATCTGCGAGGCGATCGGCATCACGCAGACGCGCGTGGTCGCCGCCGGGAAGAACACGCAGGTCGACACGTCGCGCTCGGTGCAGGTCGAGCTCCTCGCCAATAGCGCCGGACTCGGGTGGCAGTTCGAGGCGATCGACCGCGCGGTGACGGTCCACCCCGGCCAGCTCGCCACGGTGCGCTACCGCGTGGTCAATACCCTCGGCCGGCCGGTGACGGCGCATGCCGTCATGAATACCGCGCCCGCCGTCGGCGCCCGCTGGATCGAGAAGCAGGAGTGCTTCTGCTTCTCCGACCAGACGCTCGCCGCGGGAGAGGCGCGCGAGATGCCGGTGGTGTTCCGGGTGAGCCCGGATGCGCCCGCCAGCCTCTCGACCATTTCTCTTTCGTACACGTTTTTCGAAGCCCCTTCCAAGGGCGCCTCATGATGCGGGCGCTCAAGGCGGTGTTCTGGGGCTTCCTCGGCGTGCGCCGCAAGGCCGAATACGAGGCGGACACCCAGCGCCTCAGGCCGCAACACGTGATCGCCGCGGGAATCGCGGGCGCGGTGGTGTTCGTGCTCGTCCTCCTCGCGGTCGTGAAGCTCGTCACCCGATAGCAACTGCAAACGCACAACCGGCAAAAAAAAGGGAATCCATCGTGGCCAACACACACACCACCGGCTATTACTTCGCGCCCCCGTCCCACTGGCCGGTCGTCGGCAGCACGGCGCTCTTCTTCATCGCCATCGGCGGCGCCCTGCTGATGAATTCCATCGGCACCGGGTGGATCCCCTTCGGCGTCGGGTTCCTGATCCTCATCTACATGCTGTTCGGCTGGTTCGGCCAGGTGATCCGCGAGAGCGAGGGCGGCCTCTTCAACGCCCAGGTGGACATGTCCTTCCGCTGGGCGATGGCGTGGTTCATCTTCTCCGAGGTGATGTTCTTCGCCGCGTTCTTCGGCGCGCTCTTCTACGCTCGCGTGTACTCGCTGCCCTGGCTGGGCGACCTGGACAACAAGCTTCTGTGGCCCGACTTCGCCAGCGCGTGGCCCTCGGCCGGGCCCTACCGGCCGCCGGAATTCACGCCGATGGGCGCGTGGGGCATCCCGGCGATCAACACGATGCTGCTGCTGTCCTCGGGCGTCACCATCACCTGGGCGCACTGGGCGCTCAAGAGGAACGACCGCCCGAACCTCATCTTCGGGATGTTCCTCACCATCCTGCTCGGCATCGTGTTCCTCGCGTTCCAGGCGTACGAGTACTTCCACGCCTACCACGAGCTCGGGCTCAAGATGACCACGGGGGTCTTCGGCTCGACCTTCTTCATGCTCACCGGCTTCCACGGCTTCCACGTGACCCTCGGCGTCACGATGCTGATCGTGATCCTGTTCCGCTGCGTGGCGGGCCACTTCCGCCCCGACCACCACTTCGGCTTCGAGGCGGTGTCGTGGTACTGGCACTTCGTGGACGTGGTGTGGCTGCTGCTCTTCGTGTTCGTCTACTGGGTGTAGCGCGAGGCGCCATCCACGGCGCGCGCAAGAGAAAGCCGCACCTGGGTGCGGCTTTTTCACTCTGGCGGCGGCGGCTCTCAGCCGCGGGGGGGAATCCAGCCGAAGAAGTACGAGAGGATCAGGATCGCGAACACCAGCAGGGAAAGCCCGATGCGGATGGTGAGCGAGATCACCGCGCGGTTGGACTGCCCCTTGTCCTTGTAGACGAAGTACAGCCCCGAGAAGAGGCTCGCGACCACCGCGACCAACAGGATGATGACGACGATTTTCATGGAGTTCGCGCGAGCGCTGCCGGTAGGGTGCGCGTAGTGTATTCCTTCGCGCCGCGCCCGATCCCCACGGTTGCGGCAGCACTGCTGATCGCCCTCACCGTGGGCCTCGGGCGCTGGCAGGTGAACCGCGCCGAGGAGAAGTCGCAGCGGCAGGCCCTGCTGGAAAAGCGCGAGCGCGACGCCCCCGTGGTGCTCACCGGCATGGTGTCCTCGGCGGATTCCGTCCTGTACCGGCACCTGGTCGCCGCGGGGAGCTGGATCCCGGCCGGGCAGGTGTTCGTCGACAACCAGATCCACGAAGGCCGTGCCGGCTTCCACGTGGTCACCCCCCTCAGGCTGCAGGGCAGCCCCGCCGCGGTGCTGGTGAATCGCGGCTGGATCGCACGCGACCGCGCGTATCCGCAACCCCCCGGCGTGCCGGTTCCCGAAGGGGTGGCGCGCATCTCCGGCATCGCATCGCTGCCGCCGGCGCGATTCCTCGAGCTCTCGGGCGAAGGCGTGGCGGGACAGGTGTTCCAGAACCTCTCCATCGAGCGTTACCGCGCCGCGACCGGCCTCGAGGTGCTCCCCTTCGTGCTGCTCGCCGATTCCCCGGCGCCGGGGCTTGCCCGGGTGCGCGAGGTGCCACGCATGGGCGTCGAGAAGCACCGCGAATACGCGCTCACGTGGTTCTCGCTCGCCACCCTCGCCTTCGTCCTCTGGATCGTGATGAACCTGCGGCGGTCGCGATGAAGCTCTCCTCCCGGGCGAAGATGCTGCTGGTGGTGGCGATCTTCGCCCTGCCGATCGCGGCCTCGTTCATCGCGTGGCGGTTCGTGCGCCCGGCGCCGACCGCCAATCACGGCGAGCTGCTCCTCCCGCCGACGACCATCACGCCGCACCCGCTGCTGCGCGCCGCCGGCGAGGCATTCCGCTTCGAGGCGCTGCGCGGCCAGTGGGTCCTCGTGATTTCCGATTCGGGCGCGTGCCCGGAAGCTTGCCTGCGCAAGGTGACGGCGCTCCGCCAGGTGCGACTGGCACTGGGCCGCGATGCGGCGCGGGTCGCCCGCGTCTTCGTGGTGGACGACGTCCAGCCTCCCGCGGCGGCGCTCGCATCGTTCGACGGCATGGAGGTGGTGCTCACGCCCCGGGGGCTCGCCCTGCCTCCCGGCGCGGCGAACGACCGCGCCCACGTCTACCTCGTGGATCCCCACGGCAACGTGATGATGCGTTGGGTGGGGGGGGCGGGGGACAAGCTGATGCTGCAGGACCTGAAGCGGCTGCTGAAGGCTTCGCAGATCGGCTAGCCGGTATAATTTCGGGTTCCGATGCTGCAAGCCACCCTCCATTCCCCGCCCGCCGTCTGGGTCCAGTTCTGGCGCCTGATGAAGCCGCGCGTCGTGGCGCTCATCGTCTTCACGGCGGTGATCGGCATGCTGCTGGCCGTGCCCGGCGTGCCGCCGCTCGCGACCATGGCGTGGGCCACGCTCGGGATCTTCCTCGTGGCCGGCGCGGCGGCGGCGTTCAACTGCCTGGTGGAGCAGCGCATCGATGCCGCCATGGCCCGCACCCGCGGGCGCCCCACGGTGAACGGCACCATTTCCTCGGCGCAGATCCTGGGCTTCTCGGCGGCGGTCGGGGGGCTGGGGCTTGCGATGCTATGGCATGCGGTGAATCCGCTCACGATGTGGCTCACGCTGGCCACCTTCCTGGGCTACGCGGTCATCTACACCATCGTCCTCAAGCCGGCCACGCCCCAGAACATCACGATCGGCGGGGCTTCGGGCGCGATGCCCCCGGTGCTGGGCTGGGCGGCGATGACGGGCGACGTCACCTTCCAGCCGCTGCTGCTATTCCTCATCATCTTCGCCTGGACGCCGCCGCATTTCTGGGCCCTCGCCCTGTACCGGCGAAAGGAATACGCGAACGCGGGCGTGCCGATGCTACCGGTCACCCACGGCGAGGCATTCACCAAGCTGCACTTGCTGCTCTACACGTTCCTGCTCACGGCGACGACGCTGCTGCCGTTCGCGACCCGCATGGCGGGCGTGTTCTACCTCGGCGCGGCGCTGGTCCTCGACGCGGTGTTCCTCGCCTATGCCGTGGCGATCTGGCGGCGCTACAGCGACGCGCTCGCGCGGCGCACCTTCGCCTACTCGATCTTCTACCTCGCGATGCTGTTCGCGGCGTTGATGGTCGACCACTACCTGCGCGCCTTCGCCCGGTGAGGCGCCTCCTCGCTGCCGCGGCCTGCGCGGCCCTCGCCCTGGCGCTCGCCGGGTGCGACAAGCTGATGGGGCCGGCGAAGAGCCCGTTCAGCGGCATCGACGTCACCGGCACCGAGATGGGCGGGGAGCTCCGCCTGGCCGACGTCGAGGGGCGCAGCCGCACGCTGGCCGACTTCCGCGGGAAAGTCGTGGTGGTCTCGTTCGGATTCACCCATTGCCCGGATGTCTGCCCCACGACGCTCGCGGACCTGGCCCGTGCGGTACGCAAGCTCGGCGCCGACGCGCGCAACACGCAGGTCCTGTTCGTGACCGTGGACCCGAAGCGCGACACCGCCGAGGTGCTGAAAGCCTACGTGCCGGCTTTCCACCCCGATTTCATCGCGTTGCGCGGCGATGCGGCGGCCACGGCCGCAGCGACCAAGGCTTTCCACGTGTACGCAAAGGATCGCGCCGGAAGCACCGCGGAGAATTACACGGTCGACCACTCGTCGCAATCGTTCGTGCTCGATCGCGAGGGCCGCATCCGGCTGATCTTTCCCTACGGGATGGCGTCGGACGCGATCGCCTCCGACCTGCGGGTCCTGATGAACTCCTGACGGGGCGCGCGCGCATCCGAGGACCAAAAGAAAACGGGGCCGAAAGCCCCGTTTTTCAGGCACCAAATCCGGTCAGTGCATCGTCCCCATGCTGGCGCGCATCTTCTGCATCGCCTTGGCCTCGATCTGGCGGATGCGCTCGGCCGACACGCCGAACTCCGCGGCCAGCTCGTGCAGCGTCTTCGGGTCGTTCTCGGCGAGCCAGCGCGCGCGGATGATGCGGCGGCTGCGTTCGTCGAGGCTTTCAAGCGCGCCCGCGAGGCCCGACGATGCACGCGACTCCAGCTGCTCGCGCTCGAGGATCTCCGCGGGTCCTTCCGCGGTGTCCGCGAGGAAGGCGATCGGCGACACGGCCTCCTCGCCGTCGTCCGGCGTGGGGTCGAGGGCCACGTCGCCGCCGCCCAGGCGCTGCTCCATCTCGATCACGTCGCTTTCCTTCACGTTGAGCGTCTCGGCGACCTGCGCGATCTCGGTGGGCGTCAACGCCGACCAGCTCTTCTTCATGCTGCGCAGGTTGAAGAAGAGCTTGCGCTGCGCCTTGGTGGTGGCGATCTTCACCATCCGCCAGTTGCGCAGGATGTATTCGTGGATTTCGGCCTTGATCCAGTGGATCGCGAAGGAAGCCAGGCGCACGCCCCGCTCGGGGTCGAAGCGCTTCACCGCCTTCATCAATCCGAGGTTGCCCTCCTGGATGAGGTCGGCCTGCGGCAGCCCGTAGCCCATGTAGTTGCGCGCGACGGACACCACCAGCCGCAGGTGCGACAACACGAGGTCGCGGGCGGCGCTGATGTCGTTTTCACCGCGCAGCTGGCGGCCGAGCAGGGTCTCGCGCTCTTGCGTGAGCATCGGGATGACGTTCACCGCATGCACGTAGGACTCGATGCTCGAGACCGGCGGCAGGGTGGCAGGAAGCGTCATGGTGGTCATGGGTTCATTCCCTCCTTGAGAAGGACATTTTAGCAGTCCTCCGATTGGAGTGCTAAGCCGGTAAAAGGTTCTCTCAACCCGCGCGGGAGAAGCGTCGAATCTCGCGGCCCACGGCCAGCGCCGACCCGATCCATCCCAGGGCGGCAGCCGCACCCAGTACCGCCATCAATTCGATTGGACCGAGAAAAACCAGTTTAAGTTCCGAGGCATAGACCGGAGCAAGCGCTGACATTTCATGGGCGACCCAGGCGCAGGCGGCCCAGGCGAGGGCCAGGGCGGCGAGCCCGGCGAGGGCTCCCTGCACCAGGCCGAAATAGAGGAAGGGCCGGCGCACGTCGGCCGCGGTGGCCCCGACCAGCTGGCTCACCTCGATCTCCTCGCGGCGGGTGACGACCTGCAGGCGGATCAGGTGGCCGACGATGAAGGCGACAGCGCCCGCGAGCGCGATGGCGACCGCGGCGAGGACCCGGTCGGCGAGGCGAATCCAGCGCGCGAGCCGCGTGGCCCACTCGAAATCCGCCGCCACCTGGTCCACTTTCGGGATCGCGGCCCAGGCCTTGCGGGCGGGCTCCAGGCGCGCGGGATCGGCCGAGCGCAGCCTCACCGTGAACGCGTGGGGCAGCGGGTTGCGCTCCATCGCCGCCAACAGCTCGGCCAGGTGCGTCGTCGCCTTGAGTTCGGCCAGCGCCTCGCCCCTGGAGACAAAGCGCACCGAGGCGGATTCGGGATGGGCCCGCAGGGCGTCGCCCACGCGCTTCACGTCCTCGTCGGTGGCATCCAGTGCCAGGAATACGTTGGCGTGGGGTTCGGTGTCGAGCCCCGCCGTGGCGGCGCCCACGCTGTGCAACGCGACCCATGCGACGAGCGGGAGCGCCATGGCGACGGCCAGGACTCCGAGCGACACCGCGGAGGCGAACGGCTGCTCCGCCAAGCGCCCGAAGGCGCCCTGGAGGGCCTGGAAGTGGAGCCGCGCCCAGGTGCTCATTCGGGTACCAGCGCTCCGGCGGCCAGCGCCACGCGCCGTCCCGGCAGGCGGCCGAGGGTCGCCTCGTCGTGGGTGGAGATCAGCACCGTGACGCCCACCTGGTGGAAGGAGAGGAACAGCTCCACGATCGAGCGCGCGTAGTCGCTGTCGAGGTTGCCGGTGGGTTCGTCGGCAATCAGCACCGCCGGGCGGTTCACGATCGCGCGCGCGATGCACAGGCGCTGCTGCTCGCCGCCGGAGAGCGCCACCGGCATGGCGCGCTCGCGCGGCAGCAAACCCACCTTGTCGAGGGCCGCCCGAACGCGCCGCCCCGCCTCCTCGCGCCCGGCTCCGGCGATCCTGAGCGGCAGCGCCACGTTGTCGAAGGCGCTGCGGTCGTAGAGGAGCTTGTGGTCCTGGAACACGAAACCGATGCGACGGCGCAGCACCGCGAGCGCGGTCTCGCCCAGCGCCCCGAGGTTCTGGCCTTGCACCAGCACCGTCCCCGCCGTCGGCCGCTCGATGCCGGCGGCGAGCTTGAGGAGCGTGGACTTGCCGGCGCCGGAGTGCCCGGTGATCGCGATGAGCTCGCCCGCGGCGACCTCGAGGCTCACGCCGCGCAGGGCCTCGTGCCCGCCGGGGTAGCGCTTCGCGACCTGCGAAAACTGGATCACGCGAACAGGGCGTCAACGAAGTCCGCCGCGACGAAGGTGCGCAGGTCCTCGGCCTTCTCGCCGATGCCGATGAAGCGGATCGGAACCGGGTGCTCGCGCGCGATCGCGGCCACGGCACCCCCCTTGGCGGTGCCGTCGAGCTTGGTCATGACGAGGCCGGTGAGCCCGAGGGCCTCGTCGAACGCCTTCACCTGCCGCACCGCGTTCTGGCCGGTGTTGGCGTCGAGGACGAGCCAGGTCTCGTGGGGGGCGCCGGCGTCGGCCTTGGCCATCACGCGCTTCACCTTGCGGATCTCCTCCATCAGGTGCAGCTGGGTCGTCAGCCGGCCGGCGGTGTCGGCGAGCACGATGTCGATGCCGCGCGCCCGCGCCGCCTGGATCGCGTCGAAGATCACCGCCGCGGAGTCGCCCTTCTCCTGGGAGATCACGACCACGCCGTGGCGCTCGCCCCAGGTGGCCAGCTGCTCGCGCGCGGCGGCGCGGAACGTGTCTCCGGCGGCGAGCAGCACCGTCTTGCCCTCCGCCTGGAAATGGCGCGTGAGCTTCGCGATGGTGGTGGTCTTGCCCGCCCCGTTCACGCCCGCGAGGAGGATCACGAACGGGCGCGGCCGCGACGCCGGCAGGGCTTTCTCGAGCGGGGCGAGGAGGGCCACCAGCGCCGCCTTCAGCTCGTCCTCGAGCTGGGCCGAATCCTCGAGGCGCTTGTCGCGGGCGGCCTTGCGCAGCGCCGCGATGAGGTGCGTGGTGGCGGCGACACCCACGTCGGCCGCGATCAGCTGCGTCTCGAGCTCCTCGTAGAGGGCCTCGTCGATCTTGGGCCGGGCGCGGAGCACGCCGATGGCACCCTTCCAGCGCGCGCGGGTGAGCTCCAGGTCCTTCTTGAGGAACGCCTTGAGGCCTCCCGGCTCCGATGCGGGCGCGGGGGGATCCTTCTTGCCGAATAGGGGGAACATGGCGATGGCCGGGGAGGGCCGGTGGGGCGGGAAGCTGAATATTTTACGGTATGATCGATCGACGATGACCGCCCCGCGACGCAGCCCCACCGGCGCCACTCCGGCGCGCGTCGCCAGTGGCCGCAATCGGGTGCGCATCATCGGCGGCAAATGGCGCAGCCGCGTCGTGCAGTTTCCCGCCGCGGCGGCGCTGCGCCCCACTCCCGATCGCGTTCGGGAGACCCTCTTCAACTGGCTCGGCCAGCGCCTCGACGGGTTGTCCTGCCTCGACCTCTTCGCCGGCAGCGGCGCGCTGGGTTTCGAGGCGGCCTCGCGCGGCGCGCGGCGCGTGGTGCTGGTGGAGCGCGACCGGGAGACGGCCCGGCACCTGCGCGAGAGCGCATCCACGCTCGAGGCTTCCGAGGTCGAGGTGGTCGCCGCCGAGGCGCTCGAGTACCTCGCCCATGCGCGCGAGAGCTTCGACGTCGTATTCCTCGACCCGCCCTACGCGAGCGACCTCGCCGCCGCGGCGCTCGCGCGGCTGTTCCCTCGCTTGGCCCCAGGCGCGCGGGTCTACGTGGAGACTTCGGCGCCCGTCGCGGGCAACGCCGGATGGTCGGTCCTGCGCGAAGCGCGCGCGGGAGCGGTACGCTATGCCCTTTTACAGCCAACGACGCCATGACGATGACGCGCGCGGTTTATCCCGGGACTTTCGACCCGATCACCAACGGCCACGAGGACCTGATCCAGCGAGCCGCCCGCCTTTTCGACCACGTCGTCGTGGGTGTCGCCCACAGCCAGGCGAAGCGCCCGTTCTTTTCGCTCGACGAGCGCGTGGCCCTCGCCGTCGAGGTACTGAAGCCCTACGCCAACGTGACCGTGAGGGGGTTCACGGGCCTGCTCTCGGAGTTCGTGCGCGAGCAGCAGGCCGGGGTCATCATGCGCGGGCTGCGCGCGGTTTCGGATTTCGAGTACGAGTTCCAGCTGGCCGGGATGAACCGCCGGCTCGCCCCGGGGGTGGAGACGCTTTTCCTCACCCCCTCGGACAAGTATCTCTTCCTGTCGGCCACCATCGTGCGCGAGATCGCGGTGCTGGGCGGCGACATCACGGCGTTCGTGCACCCGCTCACCGCCGAGCGCATGGCCGCCAAGACCGGGAAGCTCGCGGGCTGATGGCGCTGCGCATCACCGACCAGTGCATCAACTGCGACGTGTGCGAGCCCGAGTGCCCCAACGACGCGATCTCCCAGGGCGTGGAGTTCTACGTGATCGACCCGCGCAAGTGCACCGAGTGCGTGGGGCATTTCGATACGCCGCAATGCGTCGAGGTCTGCCCGGTGGATTGCATCCCCCTCGATTCGGCCTACGCCGAGAGTCCCGCGGAATTGCTCGCCAAGTACCACCGCCTGGTGCAGGCGAAGGCGCCCGCCGGCTAGCTCAGGCGAGCGAGTGCTCGCGCTCCACCTCGAGGAGCGCGGCCAGGCGATCGCGGTGCGCCTCCCATTCCGCGAGCTGGCGGGTCACGTCGGCGGCGAGCGTCTTCAGCTCACCGAGGCGCGCCTCGAGGTCGGTCTCGGCGTCCTGGATCCGGCCCATCCCCTCGACGCGGGCGTTGGTCTGTTCCTGGTAGGCGCCGAGGTGGGATTCAAGCGGGCGGATGAAAGCGTTCATCCACGTGCGCACTTCCCGGTCGGCGATCTCGAAGACGTGCACGACCTTCAGCGCCACGGTGTCGAAGAAGAGCGCCCCCAGGGTCGAGCGTCGCCGCAGCATGAGGCTGCCGGCGCCCTTGAAGTCGCGCTCGCAGCGCTCCTCCAGGCGCTCCAGCTCCACCAGGAAGCGCTCGGTGGAGAACTCCGCCACCTCGACGGTCGCGATCTGGTACTCCTCGGAGAACTTGCGGCTGACGGAGGTCATCATCGCGCGGGCCTCGCCGATCATCCCCACCGCTTCCTGGATCCGCGCGCGGGACTGCGCGAAGAACCCGTCGAGCGAGACGCCGATGCTGCTGGAGAAGGCGCTGTTCAACACCGCGATGCGCGTTCGGATGCCCGCCTCGCGTGCCACGTTCGGGTCGAGGAGCCGCGTGAGCCCTTCCATGTTGCGGTTGTGGATGGTGCGAAGCCCCATCATCACGGCGCGCGCCTGCTCCAGGCGCGATCGCTCCGCCGCCGCCTTGCGGGCGAGCGTCTCGACCAGCTTCTGGTTGCGCCCCTGCAGCGCCGTGATCTCCTCCACCTGCTGGCGCGCGAAGCCCAGGCGGCTCTCGATCAGCCCCTTCGCCTCCGCGAGCACGCTGCGCAGCTCGGCGCGAACCGCCGCCGCGTGGTCGACGCGGCGCTGGTGGACCATGCCCCGCGCCAGCGCCTGCTCCAGCCGGTAGAGGCGGCTTCGCACCAGGCCATCGCGGTCGTTCTGGATCCGCGCCACGAGCCCCTGGCGCGCCGACAGGCCGAAGACGCGCGTGGGCGGCACCTCGAGGGCCTCGGCCGTGGCGCGCACCTGGCGGTCGATCTCGGCGAGCACCTGGGCCTCGCTCTTCATGCCGTCGCGCAGCCCGTCGATCTTGTTCAGCACGATGAAGCAGGTCTGCTCCAGTCCCTGGATCGGCGCGATGTGCTGGGCCCACAGGTCGCGGTCGGTGGCGGTGACGCCGGTGTCGGCGCCGAGCATGAACACGATCGCCGCGGAATCCGGGATCCGGTTCATCGTGATCTCGGGCTCCGAGCCCATGGTGTTGTGGCCGGGCGTGTCGAGGATCGTGAGACCGCTCTCGAGGAGCGGGTGCGGGAAGTTCAGGATCGCGTAGCGCCACTTGGGAATGTCCACGCGCCCGCGGGTCTCGGTGCCGAGGCCCAGGTTGGCGGCGGCACCGGCGGCGACGTTCATGCTCTCGGCGATCACCTGGCATGCGGCGGCCACGGATTCGGGGTGGCGCGGATCGAGCGCCACCTCCTTCCACGCCTCGGGCAGCGCCATGAACTCGCGCAGCGCGTTCGGGCTCTCGCGGGTCTCGATCGGCAGCAGGCGCAGCGTGGGCGGGAGCGCCGGGTCCCACTTGATCTCCGTCGGGCAGAGCGTGGTGCGTCCCAATCCCGAGGGCAGGAGGCGCGTTCCCAGGTCGGCGAAGAAGAGCGCGTTGATGAGCTCCGTCTTGCCGCGCGAGAACTCGGCCACGAAGGAGACCGTGAGGCGCTCGGCGGCGAGGCGGCGCTCGAGGTGTGCCAGGCGCGCCCCGGTCTGCTCGTCCATGACCCGTGCGACCGTCGCCCAGCGCCGGAACGCGGCGAGCGAGGCGGCGGTGGATTCGCGCCACTTTTTGAGCTCGCCCAACGAGACCTCGAAGGCCCGCTGCGGCGCGATGCGGTTGCCGGCGGCGCTCATCGCTGGCAGCGCGGACAGAAGAAGGTGGAGCGCTGCCCCTGGCGCAGCGCCCGGATCGGCCCGCCGCAATTGCGGCATGGCTTGCCCTCGCGGCCATAGACCGCGCACTGGTCCTGGAACTGCCCCGGGTAGCCGTCGGCGGAGGCGAAGTCCCGCAGCGTCGTGCCGCCGGCGGCGAGCGCTCGCTCGAGGGTTTCACGCACGGCGTCGGCGAGGCCTTGCCAGCGCGCGGCGGAGATGCGCGCCACGCTGCGCAGGGGATGGATGCCGGCGTGGAACAGCGCCTCCGAGGCGTAGATGTTGCCGACGCCGGTCACCACCTGGCCGTTCATCAGGAACTGCTTCACCGCGACTCGGCGACCGCGCGCGGCAGACCGCAACGACTCCCCGGTGAACTCGCTCTCCAGGGGTTCCATTCCCAGGCCGCGCAGCAGCACATGCTTCTCCGCCGGGGACTCGAGCCAGAGCACCGCGCCGAAGCGCCGCGGGTCGGTGAGGCGAAGCGCCTGGTGCCCTTCGAGGCAGACGTCGACGTGGTCGTGGACGCGCGGCGGCTCGTCGGCCGCGACGATGGTGAGCCGCCCGGACATTCCCAGGTGGACCAGCAGGTGGCCCTTGCGGCAGTCGACCAGCAGGTACTTGCCGCGCCGGCGCAAGGCCACGACCTGCTCGTCCTCGAGGAGGCGTGACAGGCCGCGGGTGACCGGCCAGCGCAGGGAGGGATTGCGGACCACCGCCCCGTGCAGGCGCCGCCCGACCAGGTGGGGGACAAGGCCGCGGCGCGTCGTCTCGACTTCGGGCAGTTCCGGCATGGGGACAGGATGGCAAAACGGGGCCTGCGGTGCCGCGATTATACGGGCCCCCCCTTCCTGACGGACCCGTCCTACAAGGCTACGTTCGAAACGCTTACGTGGCGGCGAATCGTTCTATGATAGGTCCGTGATGGCGCGAGCTACTGCGACCGTCGGGAGACAGCGACATGGTGGTGCGCAAGCGTTATCTGGCAGTGGTGGTGGCGGCGGTCCTGGGCTTCGCGGGACCCGCTTGGGCGGCGGAAGCCCCGGCGGTCGACGAGGGCGCCGTCGCGGACGCGATGTTCGACTTCCTGGTCTCCGAGATCGCGGCCCAGCGCGGCGACACCGAAGGGGCCCTCGGCATCCAGGTGCGCCTGGCGCGCGAGCTGCGCGACCCCCTCATCGCCCGCCGGGCGGTGGAGCTCGCCATCCGGGCCCGCGCCTTCGGCCCGGCGCTCGACAGCGCCTCGCTCCTGTTCGAGCTGGACCCCGATTCGACGCTCGCCCGCGAGATCATGGCGGCACTCCTCGCCAACGAGGGCGACCTCGGGCGCGCCCGCGAAAAGGTCACCCTCATCCTCGACAAGAATCCCGATCGCGGGCCGATGCTGCGGCAGCTGTCGCACCTCCTCGGCAAGTTCCAGGACAAGGCGGCGGTGTACGAGGCCACCCGCGCCATCGCCAATCGTTATCCCGAAACCGCCGAGTCGCGCTACGCCATCGGTGTAGCCGCCCTGGTCGCGGGCAAGCTCGAGGAGGCCGGGGCGGAGACGGATGCGGCGCTGCGCCTCAAGCCCGACTGGGAGCAGGCCGCGATCCTCAAGGCCCAGCTGCTGCGCAAGGATTCGAGCGCCGCGGTGATCGAGTTCTACCAGGGTTTCGTCGCCGCCCATCCGCACTCGTTCGAGGTGCGCATGCAACTCGGGCGCGAGCTCGCCGGGGAGCGCAAGCTGGCAGAGGCACGCGAGCAGTTCCGCGAGGCCGAGCGCCTCGCGAAAGGCGATTCGCAGCCGGCCTACGCCATGGGGCTCCTGTCGCTGCAGATGGAGGATTTCCGCGAGGCGCAGGTGGCCTTCACCCGTGCGCTGCGCCAGGGCCACCGCGAGGCCGAGGCGATCTACCTCGGCCTGGGCCAGGCCGCCGAGGGCATGAAGCGCATCGACGAGGCGATCGAGTGGTACCAGAAGGTCGAATCCGGCGACTGGGTGCGCGCGCAGCTGAAGATCGCCACCCTCATGTCGCGCCAGCAGGGGCTCGCGGCCGGCCGCCAGTACCTGCAGGCGATCGAGCCGCGCTCGCCCGAGGACCGCATCCAGATCATCCAGGTGGAGGCGACGCTGCTGCGCGAGGCACGCGCCTGGCGCGACACCTACGACTTCCTCACCCGCTCGCTCACCGAGTTCCCCGACTCGTACGAGCTGCTCTACGACCGCGCGATGGCCGCCGAGCGCATCGACCGCATCGACGTGCTCGAGGCGGACCTGAAGCGCGTGATCAAGCTGAAGCCCGACTATGCCCACGCCTACAACGCGCTGGGCTACACGCTCGCCGAGAAGACCAATCGCCTCGCCGAGGCGCGCGACCTGATCGAGAAGGCCTACAAGCTCTCCCCCGACGATCCCTTCATCCTCGACAGCATGGGGTGGGTGAGCTTCCGGATGGGGCGGGTGGAAGAGGCCCTGAAGCACCTGCAGCAGGCCTACGGCCTGCGGCCCGATCCCGAGATCGCGGCCCACCTGGGAGAGGTCCTGTGGAAGGTCGGCCAGCGCGACGAGGCGCAGAAGGTGTGGCGCGCGGCGCTTTCCGACAACCCGAACCACGAGACGCTCACCACGGTGATGCAGAAGTTCCGGCCCTGAAGCGCCGCGCATGATCGGCCGCCTGGCGCCGCTGGCGCTGGCGCTCTGGCTCGCCGCCTGCGCGGCGATTCCGGCGCCCTCGGCCACACCCCGGCTCGCCTCCGTCCCCGCCGCCTTCGAGATGAGCGGGCGCATCTCCATCCGCCTCGCGGACCGCAGCGACATCGCACGGCTGCGCTGGACGCGAAGCGGCGGCGGCGACGTGTGGGTGATCTCCTCGCCGCTCGGCAACGAGGTGGCGCGGCTCGAATCCACGCCTGCCGGTGCCACCCTGGCCGGCGCTGCCAGCGAATCCGCGGACAGCTTCGCCATGCTCACCGAGCGGCTCCTGGGGGTGAGCCTCGAGCCCGACCTGCTGGCTTCCTGGCTCCACGGCACCCTCCCCGCCCAGGCGCCGGGGGGGTGGCAGGTGACGCTCGACGAGACCACGCCCGCGGGCGCGGTGAATCTCGCCCGCCGCCTCACCGCCATCCGCGGCGAGGTGGTGGTCCGCCTGGTGGTCGACGACTACCGCGTCCTGCCGGACTGAGGCCCGATGGAGCTGCCCGGGCCGGACTACCCGGCGCCCGCGAAGCTGAACCTCTTCCTGCACGTCGTGGGACGCCGGGCCGATGGCTACCACCTGCTGCAAAGCGTGTTCGTGCTGATCGATCGATGCGACCAGCTGCGCCTGCGGGTGCGCGACGACGGGCAGGTGCGCCGCGTGAACGATGTTCCCGGCGTGGCCGAGGGGGACGACCTCACGATTCGCGCCGCGCGAGCGCTCCAGGCGGCTTCCGGGACACGCCTCGGGGCCGACATCGAGGTCGAGAAGCGCATTCCGATGGGTGGGGGCCTGGGCGGGGGAAGCTCCGACGCCGCAACCGTCCTCAAGGTGCTCGACCGGGCCTGGGGCACGGGCCTGGGATCCACGGCCCTGGCGGCCCTGGGCGGGAAGCTCGGTGCGGATGTCCCATTCTTCCTGTTCGGCCGAACTGCCTGGGTGGAGGGGGTCGGAGAGCGCCTGACGGCGATCACGGTCCCCCGGCGCTGGTACGCGGTCCTGGTCCCCCCGGTGCACGTGCCGACACCTGTCATATTCGCGGCGCCGGAATTGACCCGCGACTCGGAACCCCTTAAAATGGAAGACTTTTCGGCAGGGGCCGTGGATACGCGAAACGACCTCGAAAGGGTCGCGGTTTCCCGGTACCCCGAGATCGATAAGCACCTTAAGTGGCTCGGGCAGTTCGGGAGATCCCGGATGACCGGGTCGGGAGCCTGCGTTTTCGCGGAGTTCGCGTCGCGCGCCCAGGCCGAACGGGTGATCGACGCGATGCCGGCCGGCATGAAAGGTTTTGTGGCGCAGGGACTCGAGCAGCATCCCCTGGGCCGGTAGCAAGGCAGTTCCGTAGGGGAGTCGCCAAGCTGGTTAAGGCACCGGATTTTGATTCCGGCATGCGTAGGTTCGAATCCTTCCTCCCCTGCCCTCCATTCACGAGCAGTGCCGCCGCCGAGTGAGACGATGGCTTTCGACAACCTGATGGTGTTCACCGGCAGCGCCAACCCGAAGCTCGCGCAGCGGGTGGCGAAGCACCTGAACATCCAGCTCGGCAAGGCCACGGTGTCGAAGTTCAGCGACGGCGAGGTGATGGTGGAGCTGCTGGAAAACGTCCGCGGCAAGGATGTGTTCGTGCTCCAGTCGACGTGCGCCCCGACCAACGACACGCTGATGGAGACGATGATCATGGTCGATGCGCTGCGCCGGTCTTCCGCCGCGCGCATTACCGCCGCGATCCCGTACTTCGGCTACGCGCGCCAGGACCGCCGGCCGCGCAGCGCGCGCGTGGCGATTTCGGCCAAGGTGGTGGCCAACATGCTCACCGTGGCGGGCGTGAACCGCATGCTCACCATGGACCTGCATGCCGACCAGATCCAGGGGTTCTTCGACATCCCCGTGGACAACATCTACGCGACGCCGATCCTCCTGGGCGACCTGTGGAAGCACGCGTACAAGAACCTGGTGGTGGTGTCGCCGGACGTGGGCGGGGTGGTTCGGGCGCGCGCCATCGCCAAGCGCCTCGAGAGCGACCTCGCCATCATCGACAAGCGCCGTCCGCGGCCGAACGTGGCCACGGTGATGAACATCATCGGCGACGTGAACGGCCGCACCTGCGTGATCATGGACGACATGGTCGACACGGCCAACACGCTCTGCGCCGCGGCCGACGCGCTGAAGGAGCAAGGCGCGGTGCGCGTGGTGGCGTACTGCACGCACCCGGTGTTGTCCGGGCCCGCGGTGTCACGCATCGAGAAGTCGGTGATCGACGAGCTGGTGGTGACCGACACCATCCCGCTCAAGCCCGAGGGCGAGGCGTGTTCGAAGATTCGCGTCGTTTCCGTGGCGGAGTTGATGGCCGAGACGATGCGCAGGATTTGTGAGGAGAGCTCGGTGAGCTCGCTGTTCGTGGAGTAGTAGGGGACCGTATCCCCGGCCCCGTCCTCGCGGACGGGGAGAAGTAGCGGCCTGGTCGCGGGCCGTTGCGTTTTGCAGCAACCAACTTGGAGAAGTCATGAAGATCGCCATCAAAGCCGAACCGCGGAGCGTACAGGGCACGGGTGCGAGCCGCCGCCTG
>JANMHV010000344.1:0-20946 GCA_031375445.1 Burkholderiales bacterium
CGGCCGGTGCGAGGTCGGCGAGCGTGGCGCGGAAGCCTTCCGTCGCCGTATTGGCCACCAGGTGTGGCGTGCCGGGCGCGGGCGGTGAGCCGCCGGCAACGCGCAGCCGGCGGTTGGAGCGCATCGTGACCAGCGCCGAAAGCCGCGCATGCACCGTCGGGCCGCCATCGAAGATGTCGATGTAGGTATCGGCCTCGAAGCCCTCGGCCACGAGGATCGAGAAGGGCAACTCGGCCACCGGGTGGAGCTGGCCGATCGCCAGGCGCGCCTCGGGCGGCAGCAGCGGAACATAGAGCGGGTACTGCGGCATCAGCTCCGCGATGAAGGTCTTGCTGCGCCCCCCCGAGAGCCGCTCGGCCTGGGGATAGTCCATGGCGAAGAAGCGCCGGCCCACCGCGTTCCAGAAGGGGGAATTGCCGGCGTCGTCGCAGACACCCGGGCTCTCCGCGGCGAGGCGGTCGTCGAAGCGGCGCGGATGCTCGGCGATGAAGAGCAGGCGGCCGCGCGAGAGCAGCTGGGGCCAGCCGGTGCGCCCGAGCGCCGGGTCGAGGTAGAAAGCCGTGAGCAGCGAATGACCGGTGAGGTCGTGGCACAGGTGCAGGGAACGGATCTTGTTGGAGACTCCCAGCTCCTGCGAGGCGTGCACGATGATCTCGTTGCGGTAGCTATAGAAGCGATCGTGGAATCCGGCCGAGGCGGTGATGCCCGCGGTGCCCGCGAGCACGCCCCGGTCCGTATCCTCCAGCACGAACAGGTACTGCTCCTCGCCGTTCACGTCCACGTCCGAGGCGAAGGAATGCAGCGAGGCCCGGATCTTCTCGTGGAGCTTGTCGCGGTCCTTCGCGAGCGAGGTGATGCCGATGGCGCTCGCGCCCGCGATGGCTTCCAGGGCGGGAAGGTCGGGCAGGTTGGCGGGGCGCAGGACCAGCATCGCGAGGATTCCTCAGGCCGCCTTGGCGGCAGGCAGGGCCGTGAACTCTTCGAGTGCCGACGCGAAGCGCTTGCAGCCCGCCTTCACGTCGGCCATGGGAATCACGAGCGAGGGTGCGAAGCGGATCACGTCGGGCCCGGCGATCAGCACCATCAGGCCGTGGCGCGCGGCGATGGCGAGCAGGTCCTTGGCGCGGCCCCGATAGGGTGCCGCCAGCTCGCAGCCGATGAGCAGACCCATGCCCCGCACCTCGGAGAAGACCCGATGCCGGCGATTCATGGCCTGGAGCGCCTCGTGGAAAGCCGCTTCGCGCCGTGCCACGCCCGCAAGCGTGGCCGGGGCGGCGACGATGTCGAGCACCGCGAGTGCCACCGCGCAGGCGAGCGGGTTGCCGCCATAGGTCGTCCCGTGCACGCCGACGCCGAAATGCTTCGCGAGCCCGGTGGTCGTGAGCATCGCGCCGATGGGAAAGCCTCCGCCCAGGCCCTTGGCGGAGGTGAGGATGTCGGGCACCACGCCCAGGCGTTCGTAGGCGAAGAGCGAGCCGGTGCGGCCGGCGCCGGACTGCACCTCGTCGAAGATGAGTAGCGCACCCTGCTCCGAGCAGGCCTCGCGCAGCCCCTCCAGGAATGCGCGCGATGCAGGCCGCACGCCGCCTTCGCCCTGGATCGGTTCCACGATGACGGCGCAGGTGCGCTGCGTGATCGCGCGCC
This sequence comes from Burkholderiales bacterium, assembly GCA_031375445.1. Classification (GTDB taxonomy): domain Bacteria; phylum Pseudomonadota; class Gammaproteobacteria; order Burkholderiales; family Usitatibacteraceae; genus Usitatibacter. The sequence goes on from JANMHV010000344.1 coordinate 1,645, forward strand.
GCGCGGCCTCCAGGTCGTTGAAGGGCACGTGGCGGATGCCTTGAGGCAGGGGGCCGAAGCCTTCCGAATACTTCGGCTGGCCGCCCACGCTCACCGTGAAGAGGGTGCGCCCGTGGAAGGACTCGGTGAAGGCGACGATCTCGTGGCGCTTCGCGCTCCGGCCCGGTTTCGGCTTTTCCCGGTCGGATGCGACGCGCCGTGCGAGCTTCAACGCCGCCTCGTTGGCTTCCGCCCCGGAATTGCAGAAGAACACGCGCTCGGCGAACGTCCGGTCCACGAGCGACTGCGCCAGGCGCAGCGCCGGCTCGTTGGTGAGACCGTTGCCGATGTGCCAGATGCGTTGGGCCTGCTCGATGAGCGCGCGGACCACGCGCGGGTGGACGTGGCCGACGGCGCTCACCGCGATGCCGCCGGCGAAATCGATGTACTCGCGGCCTTCCTGGTCGCGCACGCGCGAGCCGCGGGCGCTCACCGGCACGAACGGACCGGGCGCGTAGGTGGGAACGATCACCTCGTCGAAGGTGCGGCGGTTCACGGGGCGGGCCATGCGCGGGGTCTCCGGACTCACGGTGCGAAGCCGTGATCTTACGTGGGGGTGGAGGACGGCGCATTTCACCAAAGCGACATCCGCGGTCGATGGCACGGGGCTCTCATCGGCAACCCGGCTCGAGCGGCTGGGGGGCGCCGCCGCGCCCGGCACGCTGGCTGCGGCTCGGTGAGCTACTCGTTCCGCTAGCTCGTTTTCTCCCAGGTGGCCCCGCCGGGCGAAACGGCGGGGCTCTTATTTGCCTCGTGAACTGGGTGAAGCACGTGTGGCGCGCTACCGGGCGAGATCGCGATCGAGCAGCGCGGCGCAAAGCGCCAGATCCTCGATCGCCATGCCCGTCGAATCGAACACCACGACCTCATCGGGCCGCGTGCGGCCAACCTCGCCCGCGACCACGGCGACCAACTCGCCGGCCACGGGCCAGGGCCCATTGCGCGCCTGTTTGAGCTCGCCCATCTTTTCACACTGCGCGGTCGAGTCGGCGACGATGCGCGCGGCAGCCAGAAGCCCGGGCTGTATCTCCAGTTTCCGGTCGTTGTCCGAACCCACAGCGGCCACGAGGGTGCCTGGACGCACGTCCCCAGGACCGAGAAAGGGGGTGGTGGAGGGCGTACAGGTGATCACGACGTCGCTTGCGAGCGTCGCGTCACGAAGGCAATGGGCGACCCGTGCTCCTGGGACGGCGGCGGCCACCGCCGCGGACCGCTCCCGGTCTTCGTCGTAGAGGAAAAGCTCGGTGAGGCCAGTCGTTGCCCGGAGAGCTTGGGCATGGGCGCTACCAAGCGCGCCGCAACCGACGATTGTCGCTGCCGTCGCTCCTTCACGCGCAAGGAGCTTCACAGCGAGCATGGTTGTCGCCGCGGTGCGAAGGCTGGTGACAGAAGCGGAGTCCACCAATGCGAGCACGCGGCCGTCGAGCGTGTCGAACACGGCGATGACCCCCTGGATCGTGGGTAATCCCCGCGCGGTCGGGTTAGCCGGGAAGTTTGCGTTGACCTTGGCGACGAACAGGGCGCCCGCGCCCATCGAGGCGCACGTCTTTACGTGGAAGGAGCCGTCGGCAGCGTTGACGCCGAGGGATTGAGAGGGGCCGATGCTCCCGCGCCCCAGCGCGGCGAAGGCGCGCTCGATGGCTTTCACCGCTGCTTGCGGATGAAGCCGTTGATGAACCGATGCCGAATCGATATATGTAACCACGTCGCGTCCTCCCGAGAGTCGAGTGACGCAGGCTTGGACGGGGGTGCCGCCTGGATTCACCGGGGGCTGCGGGCCCCGACGTGATGCTTCGGCTCATCTTATCTCGAGGGCCGGCCAGCGGGCAGGTCGGACGCACGGCTCGGTCCCGGCTCGGGATGGCTTCGAGCGCCCGTTTCGACAATTCGCGCTTTCGCGCTAGTCTGGCTGCCATGAAGAACTTCGCCGAAGCCATCACCTTTGCGCAGTCCCACGAGATCCCGTGGCCGCGCGATCCCGCATCCGATCCCGCGCGTTGGGGCGTCCACCACGACGATCCGCCGCCGTTCAATCGCCTGCGCGGCCCGGTGCATCCGCGCGGCGGCGTCTGCGGCGTCATCCGCGTACGCGGCGAGGAGGTCGCCGCCTGGGGCGAGCCCGATCGCGCCGACCAGACCTACAGCGTGGCGAAGACCTACCTCGCGTTGCTCGCGGGCCTCGCGCATTCCCGCGGCCTGCTCGAACCGGGCGAGCGCGTGAGCCTCCGCCTGCCCGGCATCGGCTTCGACTCCGACCACAACAGCGCGATCACGTGGGAGCACCTCCTCACGCAGACCAGCGAGTGGCACGGCGAATGTTTCGGCATGCCTGACCAGGTGGAGCACTACCGGCGTGTGTCGCACGACCCGAAGCCCCCTGCGGGCAAGAAAGGCGAGCTGCGTGCGCTGCAGGCCCCGGGCAGCTATTGGGAATACAACGACGTGCGCATCAACCAGCTTTCGCTGGCACTCCTGCACCTCTTCAAGCGGCCCCTGCCGCAGGTGTTCCTCCAGAACGTGCTGCAGCCGCTCAGGGGTGGCCGCGATTTCCTCTGGGAAGGCTACGACGACTCCTCGGTGGAGATCGACGGCGTGCGCATGCAATCGGTGCCCGGCGGCACGCACTGGGGCGGCGGCGTCAGGATCAGCACGCGCGACCAGGCGCGCATCGGCCAGATGCTGCTGGATGGCGGCACCCATGAGGGTCGCCAGCTCATCGCCCCCGATTGGGTGGGGCGCATGCAGGCGCCCAACTCGGTAGCGCCGTTCTACGGCCTGCTCACGTGGCTCAATCGCGACGGCCGCCTCTTCGCCGATGCCTCGCGCGCGAGCTTCTTCATGTTCGGCGCCGGCGGCCACACGGTGTGGATCGATCCGGAGCACGCGGCCGTGGTGGTGACGCGCTGGCTCGATGGCGCCCATTCGAAGGAGTTCGTGAAGCGCGTGGTGGCAGCGCTCGAGTCATAAGCGTGCCGTGCCGTGTCGCGGTTGCGCACCCCGGCGCAATCGAACACCATTCGGCTTCCCCACCGCCCGAAGGACCGCAATGCGCATCTCCCAACTCGTCGCCGCAACGCTGGCCCTGGCCGCGAGCCTGCCCACCCTCGCGCAGCAGGCGGCCCCCGAGGTCACCCTCACCCGGATGGAGTGCGGCACGCCGCGAGCCCCGGCCGACGTGAACCTGCGCTTCTCCGACACGCTGGCCCACCCGAACCTCGTGCTTCAGCTCGTCTTCAGCTGCTACCTCATCAAGCACGGCGACGACTACATGCTCTGGGATACGGGGTTCGGCCCGGAGGCCGGCGCCACCGCGCCCAAGGTGGCGCTCGCGGAGCAGCTGGCCAAGGTGGGGGTGAAGCCCGAGCAGGTGAAGTTCATCGGCATCAGCCACTACCACCCCGACCATACCGGCGGCGCGGCGGCCTTTCCGAGCGCGACGCTCATCATCGGCAAGGCCGACTGGGAGCTGCTCCAGAACCCGCCGAAGGGCGTGAACACCGCGCCCCTCAAGCATTGGCTCTCCGGCGGCGGCAAGGTGGAGCCGATCGCGCTCGACCACGACGTCTTCGGCAACGGCGCGGTGATGATCCTCTCGACACCCGGCCACACGGCGGGCCACCACAGCGCGATGGTGAAGCTGGCGAAGACGGGGCCCGTGATCCTGAGCGGCGATGCGGCGCACTTCCGCGAGAACTACGAGGTCAACGGTGTGCCCACTTTCAACGTCGACCGCTCCCAGACGCTGGCTTCCCTCGACCGCATCAAGAAGCTCGTGGCCAACGCCAAGGCCACGTTCATCATCCAGCACGATCCGCGCGACGTGGCCAAGCTGCCTGCCTACCCGGAAAGCGCCAAGTGAAACTCGACATCGCCTTTGTTTCCGACGTGGCGTGCCCGTGGTGCGCGATCGGGCTCGCCTCGCTCGATCGCGCCATCGAGCGCCTGGGCGGCGACGTGGAAACCGCCATCCGCGTCGAGCCCTTCGAGCTCAATCCCGACATGGGCCGCGAGGGCGCTGAAGTCGTGCCGTACCTGGCGCGCAAGTATGGCAAGACGCCGCAGCAGGTGGCGCAGACGCAAGCCCGGATCCGCGAGGCCGGGGCCAATGTCGGCTTCGACTTCGGGCAGCGCAACCACGTGTGGAACACCTTCGACGCGCACCGGGTGCTGCACTGGGCCGGGCTCGAGGGCCGCGCCGTGGAGTTGAAGCGCGCCCTGCTCCAGGCCTACCACGGCGAGGGCCGCAATCCGGGTGCGAAGGAGGTGCTGGTGGAGCTCGCCGGCGCGGTGGGCCTGGATCCCGCGCGGGCGCAGGCGATCGTGGAAGGCGACGAGTTCGCTTCGGAGGTTCGCAGCCGCGAGCGCCACTGGCAGCAGCAAGGCGTGGGCGGCGTGCCGTTCGTGGTCGTGAACGGCAAGTACGCGATCGAGGGCGCCCAGTCCCCTGAGGCGTTCGAGCAGGCGCTGCGCCAGATCGCCGTTTCGGGCTGATCGGCAGGCCCCCTGAAGCGACAAGGCCACCCGAGGGTGGCCTTGTGGTTTCACGGAGCGCGGCTATTGCTTCTCGAACACCAGCGCGTGGTTGATCGGCTCGCCCTTCGCGTTCGTGCCCTTCACCGCAACGGTGAAGGACTTGCCGTCCTTCGCGATGGTGCGCGTGAGGGTCTGCACCACCTTGCCGCCCTTCTTGTCGGTGCGGGTCGTGGTGTCCGCATCGATACGGCGCAGGGACGTCGTGTCGGCGACCGGCAACCCCTTGAGCGGAACGTCCTTGCCGTCCCAGTTGGCGGTGTACTCCGTCGCGGTCGGCTTGCCGTCGGCACCGACGCCTTCGGTGGTGGCCTTCACGCCCTTGCCCGCGGGCTCGAACCGGGCCGTGAGGCTCTTCGGTGCGGGACCGGGGCTGTACTTCGACTTCTCGACATTGAGCTTCCAGGTACCCATCCCCGACGCTCCCTCCTGTTGTGCCGACACGAGGGTCGCCGACACCGCAAGAGTCGCCAGGGCCAATCCAAGAATCGCGCGGCGCATGACTGATGGCATGGAATCCTCCCTTTCGTTGTGGACTGCATGGCCAGCCTACTCCGCGGCGCGCGGAAATACCCTACTCGCAACAATGGGTAGCAGGCGAGCGGGGCCATCCCCCCGTTGCGCAGATCTAGCGGGGAGGGCTCCAGCGCGCGCCGAACACGAGGTGGTTGCGTCCCGCCTCGTGGCGGTAGTGCAGCAGGTCGGCGCAGCGCCGGATCAGCGCAAGGCCCATTCCGCCCGGCGAGGCCTCGTCGAGTGTTTTCGGCTTGGCCCTCTCCGGCACGGTGAGGGGATCGAATGCGCGGCCGGCGTCCGAGACCGTCACTCGGGCCTCGCCGTGGTGCGTGTCGAGGATGACTTCAAGCAGAAGGCCGATCGGCGCTTCGTGCGCCGCCTTCCCGCCATGGGCGAGGACGTTCGCGAGGACCTCCAACGCGCAGAGCGTGAGTCGCGCGGCCTGCGCCTGGGGCACGCCGCGCTGCAGCAGGGCGGCCTCGAGCCAGTCGGATGCGCGCCGCGCTTCGACGGCCGTGGCACCGATGGCGAACTCCTCGGCCAGCGATGCCGAAAACCCGTTACCCATCAGGCGAGCGCGGCCCTCTCGGCGTCGGAAGCGCTTTTGAACACGGGAATCAGCTGGTCCACGCCCGTGGCCTCGAGGCTCATCATCACCGTCGAGGCGTGGTCGACGACGAGCGCCAGCTTGCCGCCGCGCGCCTTCACCGTCTTGGCGCAGCTGATCAGGGCGCCGATGCCGATCGACGCCAGGAAGCGGATGCCGGTGAGGTCGATCACCACGCTTTTCTTCGGGTCCGCCGCAAGCTCCGAAAGCCTGGAAGCGACCGAGTTGGCACCCGCGGTGTCGAGGGTGCCGGAGATCACGATCCGGCGCAGGTCCTGGCCGATATCGTCGTGACTGATGGTGGACATGGTTTGTTTCCTCCGAATCCTGAAGGATGCGCCGCTCTCCTCGGCCTATGCAAGGGGGCAGGCGTCGGGCGCTACGCCGCGGCGGCCACCTGGCGCACCACCGGCGCCTCGCGAATGGGCAGGTTCAGCACGCCCGCGACGGCGGCGAGCGCCATGTCCGCGTACCACATCCACTGGTAGTCGCCGAGGCTCTCGATGGCGAGCCCTCCCAGCCAGGCGCCGAGGAAACCGCCGATCTGGTGCGAGAGGAGGGTGAGCCCGAAGAGTGTCGCGAGGAAGCGCACGCCGAAGAGCTTGCCCACGAGCGCCGCGGTGGGGGGCACCGTGGCGAGCCAGGTGAAGCCCAGGCCCGCGGCGAAGATGTAGAACGTGAGCGCGGTGCGTGGCGCTACGAGGTAAGCGGCGATCAGCACCGTGCGTGAGAGGTACATCGCCGCGAGGATGTGCTTGCTGCGATGTCGCGAGATGCGCGAGCCCACGAACAGGCTCCCCGCGATGTTGGCGAGCCCGATGATGGCGAGCGAATAGCTCGCGACCGAGGGCGGCAGGCCGCACAGGTTCACTTCCCCGGGCAGGTGCGTCACCAGGAAAGCGATGTGGAAGCCGCAGGTGAAGAAGCCGGCATGGAGCAGCCAGTAGCTGCGGTCGCGGAACGCCTCTCGAATGGCGGGCCAGGCGCGCGCGCCGTCGTCCCTGGGCTTGGCGGCGTCGCCGGGCTGGTCGCCGATGGCGCGGGTGAGGGGAATCGCTGCCAGGGTGGTCACCGCGAGGGTCCAGAGCGCCACCATCCAGCCGAACGCCTGGATCAGCGCCTGGGAGGCGGGCGCGAACACGAACTGCCCGAGCGAGCCGCCGGCGTTGATGATGCCCGCGGCCTCGCCGCGCTGCTGCGGTTGGAGGCGCTGCGCCGCGGCGCCGATCAGCACCGAGAAGCTGCCGGCCCCCGAGCCGATCGCCGAGATGAGCCCGAGCGAGAAGATGAGGCCCCATCCCGTGCCCATGAACGGGGTGAGGGCAGTGCCGATGGCGAGGAGCACCACGCCCGCGATGATCACCGGCCGCGGCCCGTGGCGATCCGCCACCAGGCCCGCGATGGGCTGGATCGCGCCCCAGGTGAACTGCGCCACGGCCAGCGCCAGGCTGATCGTGGCGATCCCGAGACCTGTGGCGGTGTTGATCGGCGAGACGAAGAGCCCCATCGACTGCCGCGCGCCCATCGTCACCATCAGGATCGCCGCGGCCGCGATCGTCGCGACGATGGCCTGCCGTTCCCAGCCGCGCATCACGGCGCGCACCGCTTCAAGGGGATGGTCATGGCCGTAATATGATGGGTATCATGTAAACCTGTCAACCCGTGCCGGCGGAGGGAACATGAAGGTCACGCGCGAGGAAGCGGCCGCGAGCCGCGAGCGGATCCTGGATGGGGCGGCACGCCTCTTCCGCGAGAGGGGGCTGGATGGGATCGGTGTGGCCGACCTGATGCGGGATGCGGGGCTCACCCACGGGGCCTTCTACGGCCACTTCGATTCCAAGGATGCGCTGATGGGAGCGGCCTGCGAGCGCGCGATGCAGGGCAGCATCGGGCGCTGGGAGCGGATCGCGGCGAGCGGCCGTGGCAGCGTGATGAAGCGGATCGCTGCCGCATACCTTTCGCTCCGCCATCGCGATGCCCCGGGTTCGGGCTGCCCCGCCGCGGCGCTCGCGGCGGATGTGGCGCGCCAGGGGGGGGCCGCCCGCCGCAGCTTCACCGACGGGTTGCGCGAGCAGCTGCGATGGCTCGCGGTGGCCACCCTGGGACGCACGGCGGCCGCGCGCCGCAAGCGCGCCCTCGCGGACTACTCGACGCTGGTCGGGGCCCTGGTGCTGGCGCGCGCGGTGGACGATCCGGCCCTGTCCGAGGAGATCCTGGCGGCCGCCAGAAGCGTGTTTCACTGAATCCGTTCGTCCTACGTCGAATGCGCCGTGGGGCCGATGTGATCGGGGCCGCGGACACGACATCCTGTGGCTCATGAACCTTGTCAAGGCCTTCCAGAACGCGACCTGCCCTAACGACGTGCTCGCCGCGGCCTCGGTCTTCTTCGACCAGGACGAGGCCAATCCCCTCAGGGTGCACACCCTGGAAGACCTGGACCGTTGCATCGACCGGGTGCGCAGCCAGCTCGCGACCCGCGCGATGCTGGACGCCGACCAAGCGCGCCTTTCCCGCACCTTTGCCTACCTGCTCATCGCCTGGGTCCGCGCGCGCCAGCTTTCCTGAGGAGCCCCGCGATGTTCCCCGAAGGCGATCCGTTGCCGGTGTTCACCGCCTTGATGGTGGCCTTCGCGTTCGTTGTCACGGTGGGCTTCACGATCGGATCGATCGCTCCCCAGGTGGCTTGCGGCGTTTAGGTGCCGCGGGTTGGACCGCCGCCACGGCCAGTTCCACCAGCCGCGCCGCGAGCCACGCGCCGGCGGGGCCCGGCACCTTGTCCTTGCGACGCGCCAGCACCACGCCGGGCCGCGGCAGCGCGGTCATTCCGTCGGGTCGCCGGATCTCCAGCCGTTTGAGCCGTCCCGCGGCAAGGTCCCCTGCGACCATGTGGCTCGGCATGCTTCCCCAGCCCAGCCCCGCCAGCAGCATCTCGTGCCGGGCCCCCAGGTCCGCGAGCCGCCATGTCTTCACGGCGAACACGCTGTACTCCTTTCCCTGAGTGAGGGGCGAGCGATCGGTGAGCACCAGCTGGACGTGGTCGCGAATCTGTTCCGGCTCCAGGCGCCCCTCCAGCAGCGCGAGCGGGTGCGTGGGAGCCGCGACCGGCACCAGCTCCACCTCGCCCATCGCCGTGGTTTCCAGTTCCGGGATTGCCGCCGCGAAGTCGAGGCAGATGCCGAGGTCGGCGCGTGCGTCCAGCACTGCCTGGGCGGTGGCGCCGAGGGACTCCACGTAGATTCGCAGCGTGACCGACGGGAACTCGCCCTGGAACGCCGCGAGCGCCCGCACCAGCAGGGGCGTCGAGAACATCGAGTCCACCACCAGGGACACCTCGGGCTCCAGCCCGCCGGCGATGCCCCGCGCCTGGGAGCCGAATGCCGCCATCTCGTCGAGGATGCGATGGGCGCGTGGGAGGAGGGCGCGCCCCGCCTCGCTCGGCACCGCACGGTAGCCGCTCCGGTCGAAGAGGCTCGCGCCGACCTGCGCTTCCAGCTTCTGGATCGCGTACGTGACCGAGGACTGGGTGCGGTGCAGGGCCCGAGCGGCGGCGGAGAGGCTGCCGGCCTCGGCGACCTGGCGGAAGACACGGAGCTGGTCGAGGGTGGGTGTCGTCATGATCGAAATTTTTCATGGAGATGAACGATACTTTCACACTTTTTTTGATGGAGGGAAAACCCGACAATGCCTTCATCTGGCTCCGTCGAGCCCAATCCAAGGAGACCCCCATGTTCACGCTTCCCCAAACTTTCCACGCCACCTGGCAACCGCGCCTGCTCGGCGCGCTGCGTATCGTGGCCGGCTACCTCTTCATCGCCCACGGCTCCGCCAAGCTGCTGGGATTCCCCCACGTGGCGATGTTCGACAACCTGCCGGTCGGGTCCCTGCCCTGGATCGCCGGCGTCCTCGAGCTGGTGGGCGGCGGCATGCTCATCGTCGGGCTCTTCACGCGCCCCGTGGGTTTCATCCTCTCGGGCCTCATGGCCTTCGCCTACTTCCTCGCCCACGCCTCCAAGGGCACGCCGCCATTGCCGCTGCTGAACGGCGGCGAGCTCGCGGTCCTCTACAGCTTCCTGTTCCTGTACTTCTCGGTGGCGGGGGGCGGCGCCTTCAGCCTCGATAACCTGATGCGCGGCCGCAGCGACCCGGTGCTGGTGGAAGGCGGTGCGCGATGACTCGATTGCCCACCTACTTCCTCTCCCACGGCGGCGGCCCCTGGCCGTGGATGGAAGGCCCGTTCCGGCGGCAGTTCGACCAACTGGAGAAGTCGCTCGCGGCGCTGCCCGGCGAGTTGGGCGAGAAGCCGCGCGCGATCCTGATGGTCTCGGGACACTGGGAAGAGCCGGGCTTCACCGTGCAGTCCGGCGAGCGCCCCGGGATGATCTACGACTACTCGGGATTTCCGGCGCATACCTACCAGGTGCGTTATGGATCCCCCGGCTCGCCTTCGGTGGCAGCGCGCGTGAAGGAGCTGCTCGAGAAGGCCGGCATCCCCGCGGCACTGGACGCGGATCGCGGCTACGACCACGGCACCTACACGCCGTTGGTGGCGATGTATCCGGAGGCCGACGTGCCGGTGGTTCAGCTATCCCTCAAGTCGGGCTACGACCCGGAGGAACACCTCGCGGTCGGACGCGCGTTGGCGCCGTTGCGGGACGAGGGCGTGCTGATCGTGGGAAGCGGCCTGTCGTGGCACAACCTGCGCATGTTCGGTCCGCAGGCGCGCGCACCCTCGGCCGCATTCGACGCGTGGCTCGGGGAGTCGCTGCTGGATGCGAGTGGGCTGGCACGTTCGGATCGGCTCGTCCATTGGGAAGCGGCCCCCTCCGCGCGTACCGCGCACCCGGAGGAGGACCACCTCGTGCCGCTGATGGTGGCGGTGGGCGCCGCGGAGGGTGAACCCGCCACTCGCATCTACCGCGAGGAGGGTTTCATGGGCGGGGTCACCGCCTCGAGCTACCGCTTCGGCTAGCGGGTGTGCTGCGCGATTGCCGAGACGTTGCACCCCCCGGCGCCCTCCGGCCTTGCATTTGAAAGGGGCGCCCGTGGTCCGATCGGCACGGGACTCTTCAGACTATGCTTGAGGTGGTTCCCGCAGGTGATTGAATCGGAAAGAAATACCTATTTCAGGTGTCATTTTCAAGCTCAGGGTCTTTGAGTTAAAATCGACGCCTGTGTAGGAAATCAGGGAAACTGCTGTCGTATGAGTCCTATCCGCCTGTCCGTAGCCGCCGCCGCCCTTGCCGTGCTCGCCTTCGCGCCCGCGGCCATGGCCGACATCTTTTCGTACAAGGATGATCGTGGCGTCGTCCACTTCACGAACATCAATCCCCAGGACAGGCGCTGGAAGCTGGTGCGCAAGGAAGAGGGTAGCCCTTCCTCCGGCGCCCCCGTTGTGGGTGGCAACCGCGGCATCAGCGGGCTCTTCATGCCGTCCCAGGCCGATATGCTGCGTTACGCGTCGCTCATCGACGCCGCCAGCAAGAATCATGGCGTCGACTCGGCGCTGGTCCACGCGGTGATCACGGCCGAGTCGGGCTACAACGCCCGCGCGCTTTCCCGTGCCGGCGCCCAGGGCCTGATGCAGCTCATGCCCGACACTGCCCGCCGTTTCGGGGTGCAGAACAGCTGGGACCCGGCCGAAAACATCAACGGCGGGGTGAAGTACCTGAAGGAGTTGATCGCGATGTTCGACGGCAACCTCGAGCTGGCCGTTGCCGCCTACAACGCGGGCGAGAACGCCGTCATCCGCCACGGCCGCAAGATCCCGCCGTACGCCGAGACCGTGCACTACGTGCCGAAGGTGCTCGGCTTCTACAAGAAATTCCAGACGCGAGCGCTCTAACCGCGTCGAACCACATATTGGGCACAGGTCGGGGTCTGCGGACTCCGGCCTGTGCCTTTTCCCTTTGTGTCATTCCCGCGCAGGCGGGAACCCAATTGGGCCCCCGCCTGCGCGGGGGAGACCGCCATCAGTCTCCGGTCGCCTGCGCCGCGTCTCCGTGCTCCGCACGGTCTTCTTCCAACCGCTCCTCGAAGGTCTTGTGCCGGCGGGCGAGCAGCGTGTAGGCAGTGGGCACGACGAAGAGGGTAAGGAGCGTCCCCAGCATCATCCCGCCCACGATCACCCAGCCGATCTGCTGGCGTGATTCGGCGCCGGCGCCCGAGGCAAGTGCCAGCGGCAGGGCGCCCAGCACCATGGCGCCGGTGGTCATGAGGATCGGGCGCAGCCGAAGCACGGCGGCCTCTTCCACCGCCTCGATCACGCTGAACCCCTGGGCCTGCTTCTGGTTGGCGAACTCCACGATCAGGATGCCGTGCTTGGTGATGAGGCCCACCAGGGTCACGAGCCCGATCTTGCTGTAGATGTTGAGCGTGCCCCCCGCGAGCCACAGGGCGAGGAGCGCGCCCGTCACGGCCAGCGGCACCGTGAGCATGATGATGAACGGGTCGATGAAGCTCTCGAACTGCGCCGCCAGCACCAGGAAGATGAAGGCGAGCGCCAGCAGGAACACGAAGTAGATCTCGGTCGATGAATCTCGCAGCTCCCGCGAGAGGCCATTCAGGTCCGTCTGCGCCGTGGGCGGCAGCACGCGGCGCGCCGAATCCTGCATGTACTGGACCGCGTCGCCGAGCGCGTAGCCGGGGGCGAGCGTGGCGGTGACCGTGGCCGAGCGGATGCGGTTGAAGTGGTTCAAGTTCTTCGGCGAGACCGATTCGCGCACCACCACCAGGTTGGAGAGCTGCACCATCTCGTTGCCCTTGCCGCGCACGTAGATGTCGGAGATGTCCGTGGGCGAGCGCCGTTCCGAATCGGCCACCTGCACGATCACGTCGTACTGCTCGCCATCCTGCTTGAAGCGGGTTACCTGGCGGCCGCCGAGCATCGTCTCGAGGGTGCGGCCCACGGTCTCCACCGAGGCGCCGACGTCGCTGATCTTCTCGCGGTTCACCGAGACCTTGAGCTCGGGCTTGTCGAGGCGGAGATCCGAGTCGACGTTCTGCAGGCCCGGGTTCTTCACCGCCTCGGCGATCAGCGCGTCCACGTAGCGCTGCAGCACCTCGAAGGGCGCCGAGCTCATGACCACGAACTCCACCGGGCGCGAGCGCGGCGATTGTCCCAGCGACGGCGGGTTGGTCGGGAAGGCGCGCACGCCCGGGATCTGCCCGAACTTCGGCATCAGCTCGGTGGTGATCTCCTGCTGCTTGCGGCTGCGCTGGTCCCAGGGCTTCAAGCGCGCGATGGCGATGCCGTCGGCCACCGTCGGGAAACCCGCCATGGCGTTGAAGCGCTCGAGTTCGGGAATGGCCTTGTAGAGCCGCTCGATCGGCTCCAGGTTCGAGGCGGTGTACTTGGCGGTGGCGCCTTCGGGTGCGGAGACGAAGCCGAAGATCACGCCGCGGTCCTCGATGGGCGAGAGCTCGTTCCTCAGCGCGCTGCCGAGGACGCCGGAGAGCGCCGCCACGACAACGGCGGCGCCGATCACCCAGGCGCGGTGGTGAAGCGCGCGGTCGAGGGTTCGCCGGTACCACGCCACCATGCTGGTGAACCAGCGCTCGGTCATGTTGTAGAAGCGCCCGTGTTTCTCCTCGTGGCGCAGCAGCTTCGAGCACATCATCGGCGAGAGGGTGAGCGCCACGAAGCCCGAGACCAGCACCGCGCCGGCGAGCGCCAGGGCGAACTCGATGAAGAGGCGCCCGGTGCGGCCGGTCTGGAAGGCGAGCGGCGCGTAAACGGCGGCCAGCGTCACCGTCATCGCGATCACCGCGAAGGCGATCTCGCGCGCGCCGACGAGGGCCGCCTCGAGCCGCGGCTTGCCCTCTTCCAGGTGGCGGTGGATGTTCTCCAGCACCACGATCGAGTCGTCCACCACCAGGCCGATGGCGAGCACCATGGCCAGCAGGGTGAGCGTGTTCACGCTGAACCCGAAGAGATACATGAAGGTCATGGCGCCGATGAGCGACACTGGAATGGTGACCAGCGGAATCAGCGTCGCACGGAAGTTGCGCAGGAAGAAGAAGATCACCAGCGCCACCAGCACGGTGGCTTCGAGGATCGTCTTGAATACCGACTTGATCGACTCCTCGATGAATACCGACGAGTCGAAGATCAGCTCGATCTTCATGCCGGGCAGCGTCTTGTTGATCTCCACCAGCTCCTGCCGCACCGCCTGGGAGAGCTCGAGGGGGTTGGCCACGGCTTGCTTGATGATCCCCATGTTCACCGAGGTGGTGCCCAGGTAGCGGGTGATGACGCGCTCGTCGGCGGGTGCGATTTCCACGCGCCCCACGTCGCGCAGGCGCACCGGGTAGCCGGCCACGTCGCGGACCACGATGGTCTCGAACTGGGCCGGCGTCTGCAGGTCCGTGACCGAGAGGACCGAGAACTCGCGCTTGTCGCTTTCGATGCGCCCGGCCGGTATTTCAACGTTCTGGCGGCGCAGCGCGTCTTCCACGTCCTGGGGCGTGAGGCGATAGCCCGCGAGCTTGCCGCGGTCGAGCCAGACGCGCATCGAGATCTTGCGCTCGCCGAAGACGCGCACGTCGGCCGCACCCGGCAGCGTGGACAGCCGCGGCTTCACGTAGCGGGTCACGTAGTCGGAGATCTCGATCTGGCTCTTGCCCTGGTCGGAGGTGACGGCGAGCCACATGATCGGGAAGGAGTCGGCCTCGACCTTGGCGATGACCGGCTCGTCCACCGCTTCGGGCAGGCGCGCGCGCACCCGGGAAACCTTGTCCCGCACGTCGGCGGCGGCCGAATCGGGGTTGCGCGTGAGCTTGAAGCGCACCGTGATCTGCGAGCTTTCGGAGCGCGACACGGAAGTCATCACGTCGACACCCTCGATGCCGGCGAGGGAGTCTTCCAGCACCTTGGTGATCTGCGACTCCACCACCTCGGCGCTGGCCCCGGTGTACTGCGTCTGCACCGTCACCACCGGCTCGTCGATGCGCGGGTATTCCCGCACCGACAGCCGCGAGTACGAGATGAGGCCGATCAGAAGCACGACGATCGACAGCACCGTCGCGAACACCGGCCGGCGGATGCAGGTTTCGGGCAGCGTCACGGTCTAGCCCCGGGTCTTCGGCGCATCTTCGCGCACCACCGGCACCGGTGCCTGCGACGGCGGCGCGTTGGCGATGGCGACCGCCGCACCCTCGCGCAGCTTGATGGCGCCCGCGGTGACCACCACGTCGTCGGGTGCCAGGCCGTTCACGATTTCCACGCGGCCTTCCAGGCGCGTGCCGATCTCCACCTTCTGGCGCATGGCCTTCCCCTGCACCACCTTGTAGACGTACTTCTCCTCGCCTACGGGGAAGAGCGACTCCTCGGGCACCACCAGCGTGTCCTTCGAGCCGGTGGTGAAGAGGCGCACGCGCGCGAACATGCCCGGGCGCAGCTTGCCGTCCTTGTTGGGCACCTGCGCGCGGATCACGATGGCGCGGCCATTGGCGTCGATGAGCGGGTTGATGGCGACCACCTTGCCCTCGTAGACCTTGTCGGGCACGGCGTCGAGCGCGATCTGCAGCGCTTGCCCGTCGCGCAGTTGCGAGAGTGCCAACTCCGGGACGCGGAAGTCGACCTTGAGCGAATCGAGCGACTCGAGGTTCACCAGGTCCTGGCCCTCCTTCACGTAGTCGCCCACGCTCACCATGCGTAGCCCCAGCGTGCCGGAGAAGGGCGCCTTGATCGTGGCCTTGGCGATGCGCGCTTCCATCAGCTCCGCATCGGCCCCGGCCACCTTGAAGGTGTTCTCGGCCTCGTCGCGCGCCTGGCTGGAGAGGAAGCCCTTGTTGAGGAGGTCCACGGAGCGCTCGAACTTGGACTTGGAGAGCGAGAGGTTGGCGCGCGCCTTGTCGAGGTCGGCCTGCTGCACCGAGGCGTCGAGCTTCACCAGCACCTGGCCGCGCGTGACGCGCTCGCCCTCGCGGAAACCGATCTGCGCCACGCGGCCCGCGATCTCCGGGCGGAGGATGACGGTTTCGTCGGAACGCAGGCTCCCCACGGCGGTGAGCGATTGCGGGAGGCTGCGCAGCGAGACGCGAGCGGCCTCCACGACGATGCCGGCGGGAGGGCCTTTCGCGGGCGCGCCCTTGGCAGGCGTGGCGGCAGCGGCAGGAGGTTGGGTGCTGCGCCCGGCCCAGAAGGAGAGGGCGCCCACGCCCGCCACCAGGGCGAGCAGCGAGGCGCCGACGACGACTTTACGCATGCGTGAATGCTTGTTTTCGCTGGGCAGGGAGGGCCATTATAGGGGACGACCCCGTGCCGGACTTCGGCGGCGGGCGCTGTCGTAGCGCCCGAAGTGTGACGAATTGCTACCGGGTCACGCCGGGATATCCGGCACCAGCTGGCGCTGGAGCATGAAGATCTGGTCCTTCAGCATGAGCTTGCGCTTCTTCAGGCGCTTCAGCTGCAGCTCGTCGTGCAGCGGATTCAGCTCCAGCGCCTCGATCGCGCGATCGAGGTCGCGATGCTCGAGGTTGAGCTCTCCGATGCGCCGTTTTACTTCTTCCGCAGTCTCCATCGTCGCCGTGGCCATCGGTTCTCCATCCTGATCTCGTTTCGCCAAAAACATACTCCCCGCCCGACCCTTTGGCTAGCCCGCGGGCCCGCTTGCTTAGGCAGGGGAAAAGGAGTCAAATGCATGACGCGAGGAATGGCGGGTAAAACATCAAAAAGCCCGTATAAAAACAAGTGGTTGCGGGGTGCACATGAATTTCCGGCGCAGTGACTTCGACGTCACCAACAGGATCAATACGACCGATCCCGTGTGCGTGAAGCTCGAAGTGGTCCGCATCTTCAATAGCCTCTATTCCCGGACGCAGGCTCCGGCGCTTGCGCGCGCCTTCGATGACGTGGCGCGCCTCTACCGCGGCGAGTACCCCGGTTACACCAAGTGCGACACCGAATACCACGACATCCAGCACATCCTCGATGTGACGCTGGCCATGGCGCGCCTCCTCGATGGCTACCAGCGCTCCCGTGGCGATGGGCCCCCCATCGGCGAGCGGCTGTTCCAGCTCGGCGTCATCTGCGCGATGTTCCACGACTGCGGCTACATCCGCCGCAGCAACGACAAGAAGCACCACAACGGCGCCGAGTACACGCGCACCCACGTCTCCCGCGGGGGCAAGTTCCTGCGCGACTACCTGCCGGAGCTGGGCCTCGAGGAGTTCAAGGAAGTGGCGGGGCAGGTGCTGCATTACACGGGCTACGAGCGCCCCGTGGCCACCATCCGCATGCCGGACCCGATCTTCGCGCTCATCGGCAGCCTGCTGGGCTCCGCGGACATCATCGCGCAGATGTCGGACCGCTGTTACCTCGAGAAATGCCGCGACCGCCTGTATCCGGAATTCGTGGCCGGCGGCATCACCAAGCAGAAGACCACCAAGGGTGAAGTGGTGGTGTTCGCGGATGCCGAGGACTTGCTGCGCAAGACGCCTTCCTTCTACCAGAACGCCACGCGCCGCCTCGATGGCGAGCTGGGCGGCGCCTACCAGTACGCCCAGCAGCACTTCGGCGGCACCAACCTCTACATGGATGCGGTGCGGCAGAACATCCGGTTCGCCGAGCGCTTCAACGCGGGTTCCGTGGCGCTTCGGCGCAATCCTCCGGTAACTTGCGACTAGCAGTTCTCCCTCTCCCCTGGGAGAGGGCCGGGGAGAGGGTCAGTTCACCGTCGCCCCCGTCTCCCGCACCACCTTCCCCCACCGGTCGTACTCCGCCTGCAGCAGGCGCCCGAAGTCCTCGGGCGAGCCGGTCGCGACCTCCACGCCGGCGGAGGCCATGAGCTTGCGCGCGTCCGGGGTCGAGAGAATGCGCGTGATCTCCGTGTTGAGCTTCTGGACGATTTCGCGCGGCGTACCGGGAGGGGCGAGGAGCCCCAGCCAAACCGTCGCGTCGTATCCCGGCACGCCCGCCTCTGCGAGGGTCGGCACGTCGGGCAAGTCCGAATAGCGCTTCGCCGTCGTGACCGCGAGGGCCTTCAACTTCCCGCTCGCGAGGTTGGGCAGCACGTTGGGCACGCCGGCGAAGCTCACCGGCACCTGGCCGCCGATGAGGTCGTTCATCGCCTGGTTGCTGCCCTTGTACGGGACGTGGTTCAGCTTGGCACCCGACATGGTGACGAAGAGGGCACCCACCAGGTGCTGGGCGCTGCCGTTGCCGGAGGACGCATAGTCGATCTTGCCGGGCTGCGCCTTCGCCATCGCAACCAGCTCGGCGACGCTTTTCACCGGCAGGCTCGGGTGCACTACCAGCACGTAGGGTCCCTCCGCCAGCTTCATCACGGGCGTGAAACCCTTGATCGCGTCGTAGGGTATCTGCTTGTAGAGGTGCGGGCTGATGACGTGCGTGGTGGAGATCATCGCGAGGGTGTAGCCGTCGGGCTTCGCGTTTGCAACCTCGGCGGTGCCGATGGTGGAGCCCGCGCCGGGCTTGTTCTCGATCACGATCGTCTGCCCGATGGCCGGTGCCAGCTCCTTCTGCAGGATGCGCGCGGCCACGTCGGTGAAGCCGCCCGGGCCGAAGGGCACGATGATCTTGATCGGCCGCTCGGGGTACTGCGCGCCGGCGGCGAGCGGGACGAGGGCAAGGGCAAGGGCGAGGATCTTCTTCATGCGCGGTAGGTGGGCTCGGGTTGGGTGAAGAACGAATGGAGGATGTGGTAGACCGTCATGTAGTTCTTCTGCTGGAAGCTCGCGTGGGAGATGCCCGCCATCACCGAGAAGGTCTTGTCGGCGTTGGGCAGCTTCTTGAAGAACTCGATCAAGTCGTCGAAGGCGGCGATGCCGTCGTACTCCCCGCGCATCACGATGGTGGGGTTCACGATCTTCGTCGGATCCAGCAGCGGCAGCTTCGAGCACATGTCGACGTAGGTTCCGGTGGGCATCGAGTCGTCGAGTGTCAGGATGGCGTCGGCGAAGGTTTCCACGGTGCGGTCCTCGGCGGTGCCGGGGTGGTCGCGGCTGAAGATGCTGTGCACGAAGGCGCGGTCGATCGGCCGGCGGTGCATCGCCTGGAACTGCGGCAGCTTCTTCTTGCGCTCGGCGAGCGTGGGGCTGCCTTCGCCGGTCCAGACGAAGGCGTCCAAGGCGAGGCGGTCGATGCGGTCGGGATGGCGCTCGGCGAAGAGTCCGGCCTTCAGCGCTCCCGAGGAGATGCCGTACATGTGCATCTTCTTCACGCCGGCCGCCTTCATCACGTACTCGGTGCCCGCGGCAAGGTCGTCGGCGCCGTTGGAGATGTCGTTGTTCTGGGGGCGCGACTTGTCCGAGCGCCCGTAGCCCTCGTTGTCCATGGTCCAGGTGTCGAAGCCGCGCTCGGCGAACCACTGCATCACCGAGGAATCCGCGCGGCCGGGCACGTGCAGGTCGAAGGTCGGCTGCGACGCCATGGAGGAGCCGTGCACGAAGAAGATCGTGCCGCGGCGGGGCACGCCGGGCGCGGCCTTTCGGTTCCAGAGGAAGAGCTTCACCTCGCCCTTCTTCGTCCAATGCTCGGTGCCGCCACTCCAGGTCGTCGTCGCTCCGTCCATCTTCGCTCCTAATGGGGTCAGGTTCATTTTCGAACCTGTCCCCTTTGTTTCGAGAAAATGGGGACAGGTTCGAAAATG
>JANMHV010000365.1:0-17345 GCA_031375445.1 Burkholderiales bacterium
TTGTCGCCCTGGAAGTTCTTGAGATCCGCCCCGGCGGAGAAGAACTTCTCGCCAGCGCCCGTCAGCACCGCGGCGTAGATCGAGCGGTCGGCCTCCAGCGACCGCACCAGCTCCTCGAGCGTGCGCAGGTCTTCCGGCGTCCAGGTGTTGGCCGGCGGGTTGTCGAGGGTGATGACGGCGGTGTGGCCGCGGATTTCATGTCGGATCATCGGGGATCGGCGCCGCTCAGGAAGGGTTGGACTTCATGTATTGGAGGATCACGCTGGAGAAGTCCTTGCCGCCGTGGCCGTCCACGGAATGCTTCTGGTAGATCTGCTGGGCGATGGCCCCCAGCATCACCGGGTGCTTCGCCGATTTCGCCGCCTCGGTGACGAGGGTGAGGTCCTTCAGCATCAGGTCGGCACCGAAGCCGCCGGAGTAGTTGCGCGCCGCGGGCACGTTCTCCAGCACGCCGGGATAGGGGTTGTAGGTGTCGGAGCTCCAGCAGCGCCCGCTCGAGGTGTTGACGATCGCGGCGAAAACCTTCGGATCCATCCCGAGCTTCGCGGCGAGCGTCATGCCCTCGGAGGTCGCGATCATCTCGATCGCCAGCATCATGTTGTTGCAGATCTTGGCGACCTGCCCGTTGCCGATGGCGCCGCAGTGGACCACGTTCTTGCCCATGGCCTGCAGCACCGGGCGGGCGCGCTCGAAGTCGGCCAGGTCCCCGCCCACCATGAAGGTGAGGGTGCCCGCTTCGGCCCCGGCGGTTCCGCCGGACACCGGCGCATCCACCATCGGGCACTGCCGGGCCTTGGCGTCCATGGCCACCTCGCGGGCGGTGAGCGGGTCGATGG
This sequence comes from Burkholderiales bacterium, assembly GCA_031375445.1. Lineage (GTDB taxonomy): Bacteria > Pseudomonadota > Gammaproteobacteria > Burkholderiales > Usitatibacteraceae > Usitatibacter. The sequence continues at coordinate 837 of JANMHV010000365.1, forward strand.
TGGAGCAATCCACCAGCAGCGTGCCGGGCGCGACGCCGGCGAGGATGCCGTACTCGCCGCCGTAGGCCGAGCGCACGTGGGGCGAGGAGGGGAGCATGGTCACCAGGAGGTCCACGCCGCGCGCGCAGTCGATGGCGGAGGTGGCGGCCTCGACCCCCTTTTCCATCGCGAGGCGCTTCACCGGCTCCGCCATCACGTCGTGCAGCCGCAGCTCGTGGCCCGCCTTCAGCAGGTTGCGCGCCATCGGGGCACCCATGTGCCCCAGGCCGATAAAGCCGATTTTCATGGTTGTCTCCCTCTCCCTTGGGAGAGGGCCGGGGAGAGGGTGCGTTATTTGAGGGAAATGGTCGTGTGGGTCCGCTTTTGTCTCCCTCTCCCGTGGGAGAGGGCCGGGGAGAGGGTAATTACTTGATCGAGATGGTGGTGTGGATGCCGCTGCTCGTCGCTTCCTCGTCGAACCAGCGCGAGGTGACGGTCTTCACCTGGGTGTAGAACTGCACCGCCTGCTTGCCGTAGGGTCCGAGGTCGCCCAGCTTCGAGCCGCGCGAGCCGGTGAACGAGAAGTAGGGCACCGGGACCGGGATCGGCACGTTGATGCCCACCTGGCCCACGTCGATCTCGTTCTGGAACTTGCGCGCCGCGGCACCCGACTGGGTGAAGAGCCCGGTGCCGTTGCCGTAGGGATTGGCGTTCACGAGCGCGATCGCCTCGTCCAGGGTGTCCACGCTCACCAGCACCAGCACCGGTCCGAAGATCTCTTCCTTGTAGATCACGTGCTCCGGCTTCACGCCCGAGAACACCGTGGGCGCGATGAAGTTGCCGCTGTCGTAGCCCGCCACCTTCGGGTTGCGCCCGTCGAGCTCGAGCTTGGCGCCTTCCTTCACGCCCTGCTCGATGTAGCCCTCGATGCGCTTCTTCGCCTGCTTCGAGATCACCGGGCCCAGGTCGGCGCCGGCCTCGTGCCCCGCATTGACCTTGAGCGAGCGGGCCTTGGCGACGATGTCGGGAATCCACTCGTTGGCCCTGCCCACCAGCACCGCGACCGAGGTGGCCATGCAGCGCTGGCCGGCCGCGCCGAACCCGGCGCCCACCAGGGCGTTGAGCGAGTGCTCCTTGTTGGCGTCGGCCATCACCACGGCATGGTTCTTGGCGCCCATCATGCATTGCGCCCTCTTGCCGTGGTCGCTCGAGAGCTTGTAGACGTGCTCGCCCACGTGGCAGGAGCCGACGAAGGAAACCGCCTTCACGTTCGGGTGGCTGCAGAGGGCGTCGACGGCTTCCTTGCCGCCGTGCACCACGTTCAGCACGCCGGGAGGCACGCCGGCCTCGAGCGCCAGCTCCGCCAGCGCCATGGTGGTCATGGGGTCCTGCTCCGAGGGCTTGAGCACGAAGGTGTTGCCGGTGACGATCGCCATCGGGAACATCCACAGCGGGATCATGGCCGGGAAGTTGAACGGGGTGATGCCGACGCACACGCCCAGCGGCTGGCGGAGGAAATACGTGTCCACGCCGTTCGCCACGTTCTCCGCGTACTCGCCGAGGGAGAGGGTGCCGATGGAGACCGCGTGCTCGACGACCTCGAGGCCGCGAAAGATGTCGCCCTCGGCATCGGGAAGCGTCTTGCCCTGCTCGGCGGTGAGGATCGCCGCCAGTTTCTTCATGTCGCGGCGGATCAGCTCCTGCAGCTTGAGCATGATGCGGGCGCGCTGCCCGAGGGGCGCGTTGCGCCAGGTCTTGAAAGCGCGTTGCGCCGACTGGACCGCCTCGTCGATCTCGGCGGCATCGCACATCGGCACCCGGGCGAGCACTTCCTGGGTGGCGGGATTCACGATATCGCGGAACCGGGTGGCCTTCGACTCGACGAACTTGCCATCGACCAGGAGCTTGACCGTGGAAGGGGAGCTGGACATCGATTTGGGATTGGCGGCCATGGCGTGTCCTCGTGTGAATGACGTAATGCGGGGGGAACGTGAAATTATAATCGAGGCGGAAGCCCACCCCGAGGAGAATCAATGGATCGCAGGACCATCGCTGCCGCTGCCGTCTCGGCCGCCTTTGCCGGGGCCGCCCTGGCGCAGCCCGCCGCCTATCCCACCAGGACCGTGATCGAGGAGTGGCTTCGATGGCATTCCAGGCGATGAACAAGGCGCACCCGTGAGCTCGGTTTCGATGGGGCCCGGCCCGGGGCACTTTGCTCCCTCTCCCCTGGGAGAGGGTCGGGGAGAGGGTCGACGCCCGCGAATCGTGGTCCTCGACGATTACGAGGATTCGCTGCGACGCACGGCCGACTGGAGCGGCATCGAGTCGCGCGCCGACGTGACGGTTCATACCCAGCGGCTGCGAGGTGATGCGCTCATGGCGGCCATCGGCGACGCCGACGCCATCGTGGTCCTGCGCGACCGCACGCCGTTCAAGGCGGACTTGATCGGCAAGCTGCCGAAGCTCAAGTTCTTCGTCTTCACCGGCGTGCGCAACATGCAGCTCGACCAGGCGGCGATGGCGGCGCGCGGGATCCCCGTCACCCACACCGAGATGGGCTCGTCGAAGGAGAGCACCAGCGAGCTCGCGTGGGCGCTGATCCTCGCCGCCGCCAAGCGCCTCGAGCCGTACATGAAGCTCCTGCGCTCGGGACGGTGGCGTGATGCCGGGCCGCTACCGATGGTGCTTTCGGGCAAGCGCCTCGGCCTCATCGGCTTCGGCGGCATCGGCAAGCGCGTCGGGAGCATCGGGCAGGCCTTCGGGATGGAGGTCGTGACCTGGAGCCCGCACATGACCGCCGAGCGCGCGGCCGAGGGCAATGCCAAGTCGGTGAGCCTCGAGGAGCTCCTGTCCACCTCCCACGTGGTGAGCCTGCACCTGGTGCCGGCGGAGGCCACGCGCAAGCTGCTCGATGCCGGGCGCATGGCCACGATGCGGGAGGACGCGATCCTGGTGAACACGGCGCGCTCGGCGCTGATCGACATGGCGGCGCTTCCGGCGGCGCTGGACGCGGGGCGCCCCCGCATCGCCGCACTCGACGTCTACGACGACGAGCCCCTCGCTTCCGGGCACCCGTTGGCCGGGCGCGACGATGTCGTGCTGCTGCCGCACCTGGGATTCGTGACCGACCCGGTGTTTTCGCGTTTCGGCCCCAACGTGGTCGAAAACCTCACGCTGTGGCTCGACGGCAAGCCGGTGCCGCGGACTTTGCCTATCGCTTGAGCTTGGCCAGGGCGAGCGCCATGGCGCCCATCGGGGCCGGCTGCTGCGGCATGCGCGGCTTCCCGCCTCCGCCCTCGCGTCGCTGCTGTCCGGATGGGCCGCCGCCTCGCGCCTCGGCCGGCTTCGCGGCGTCGTCGAGCCGCATGGTGAGCGCGATGCGGTTGCGCTGCAGGTCGATCTCGACCACTTTCACTTTCACCACCTGGCCCGCTTTCACCACGTCGTGGGGATCCTTCACGAAGCGGTTGGAGAGCGCCGACACATGCACGAGGCCATCCTGGTGGACTCCGATGTCGATGAACGCGCCGAACGCCGCCACGTTGGTGACCACACCTTCCATCACCATGCCCGGCTGCAGGTCGGCGACGCGCTCGATGCCTTCCTGGAAAGTCGCGGTCTTGAACTCGGGCCGCGGGTCGCGCCCCGGCTTCTCCAGCTCCGCGAGGATGTCGCGCACCGTGGGCGCGCCGAAGCGTTCGTCGGTGAAGTCGGCGGGCGAGAGGCCTTTGAGCGCCGCCGGCTGCGCCATCACGTCGCGAATGCCCTTGCCGATGCGCTCGAGGATGCGCTGCACCACGGGGTAGGCCTCGGGGTGGACCGCCGAACGGTCGAGGGCGTTGGCCTCGGGATGGTCGCTCGAGATGCGCAGGAACCCTGCCGCCTGCTCGAAGGTCTTGTCGCCAAGGCGCGGTACCTTGCGGATCGCGGCACGATTGGCGAAGGGGCCGTTGGCGTCGCGAAACTCAACGATGTTCCGCGCCAGCGTCGTGTTGAGGCCCGAGACGCGTGCAAGGAGCGCGGCCGAGGCCGTGTTCACGTCCACGCCCACGGCGTTCACGCAGTCCTCCACCGTCGCTTCAAGGTTCTTCGCGAGGCCCCGCTGGTCCACGTCGTGCTGGTACTGGCCCACGCCGATGGCCTTGGGATCGATCTTCACCAGCTCCGCGAGCGGATCCTGCAGGCGGCGTGCGATCGACACCGCGCCCCGGATGCTCACGTCGAGATCGGGAAACTCCTTTGCAGCCAGCTCGGAGGCCGAGTACACCGAGGCGCCGGCCTCGCTCACCACGATCTTCGCCACCTTGCGCTCGGGATGGCGTGCGGCGATGGCCTTCAAGAGCTCGGCGCCGAGCTTGTCGGTCTCGCGGCTTGCAGTGCCGTTGCCGATCGCCACCAGCGCGACACCATGCTGGATCGCGAGGCGTGCGAGGGTGGCGAGCGAGCCATTCCAGTCGCGGCGCGGCTCGTGGGGATAGATGGTCGCGGTTTCGAGGAGCTTGCCGGTGGGATCGACCACCGCCACCTTGCAGCCCGTACGGATGCCGGGATCGATGCCCATCACCGCCTTGGGGCCGGCGGGTGCCGCAAGCAGCAGCTCGCGCAGGTTGCGCCCGAAGATGCGGATCGCTTCGGCCTCCGCCGCCTCGCGCAACCGCGTGAGAAGCTCGGTCGAGATCTGGAACGACGCCTTTACGCGCCACGTCCAGCGGCACACCTCGGTGAGCCACTTGTCGGCGGCGCGGCCCTGGTCGCGTACGGAGAAATGCGCGGCGATCATGGCGACGCAGGGATGGGGAACCGCCGCCTCGAGCTCCTCGCCCAGGCCCAGCGTCACGTTGAGGATCCCGAGCGTGCGGCCGCGGAAGAGGGCCAGCGCCCGGTGCGAGGGGATGGTTCGGATGGGCTCAGAGTAGGCGTAGTAGTCGCGGAACTTGGCTTCCTCCGCGCCTTCCTTGCCCTCCAACACCACGCTGGCGACGATGCCCTCGTCCCACAGCCGCGTGCGCAGCTTCTCCAGCAGGGGTGCCGTTTCGGCGAAACGCTCGGCGAGGATGTCGCGCGCCCCGTCGAGGGCCGCCTTGGCATCGGGCACGTTGATCGCCTCGACGCCCTCGGATGCGGGAACGACCTTCAGGTATTTCGCCGCCTCCACCTGCGGGTCGAGCGTGGGATCGGCGAAGAGCGCGTCGGCAAGCGGCTCCAGCCCCGCCTCGCGCGCGATCATCGCCTTGGTGCGTCGCTTCTGCTTGTACGGGAGGTAGAGGTCCTCCAGGCCCTGCTTGGTCTCGGCAGCGAGGATCGAGGCACGCAGCGGATGCGTCATCTTTCCCTGCTCCTCGATGGAGCCGAGGATCGCGGATCGGCGTTCTTCCAGCTCGCGCAGGTATCCGAGCCGCTCTTCCAGCAGGCGCAGCTGCGTGTCGTCGAGGTTGTCGGTGGCCTCCTTGCGGTAGCGCGCTATGAAAGGGACGGTGGACCCCTCATCCAGCAGCGCCACGGCGGCCGCCACCTGCTGCGGGCGGGCCGCGAGCTCGGTGGCGATGCGGGAGATGATCTGGGGGAGGGCGGAGGCGGCGGTAGCGGGTGCTGAAGCGGGCGTTGCGGAGGTCATTTCCTTGCTGCGTTCCGGGTGCGATTGCGATGCCGAAAGCATAGTGCAATCCGTGGCCCGTTCCCGCGAAAAAAATCCGTTGACATCACTCCTGGAAGGAGAACAAGACCGCATCCGCCGGCACCAGCTGGTTCTCCTCGAACGCCGCGCGCTCGATCACGCCGTCGCGCGGCGAGACGATGGTGTGTTCCATCTTCATCGCTTCCAGGATCATCAGGGCCTGCCCCTTCTTCACGGAGTCGCCGGCGTTGGCCATGCGCTTCACCACGCGCCCGGGCATGAGAGCCGTAAGCCGCGCATCCGGGGCAGAATCCGCCGGCTCGTAGTGGAAGGGATCCACCAGATCCAGGTCGTAGCGGCCGCGCGGCGTGACCGCGGAGAACCTGTCGCCGAGCCGGGAGACTTGCGCGAAGTAGGTCTCGTCGTCGAGGCCGATCTGCAGGCGGTCGTGGGCGCGGGGGCCGAGGACCACCTTGTGGGTCTTGCCGTCGATGGTGACGTCGGCGTAGCCGGGGTGCATGACGGCGTCGACGACGAATTGACCCTCTCCCACGGGAGAGGGCGAGCTGGCGCGGAACTCCATCCGTCGCAACGCCGGCTGGTTGAGCCGCCAACCACGCGTGTCGCTCCAGGGCGAGGCCGGTTGTGCGGAAGCGGTGACGCCCTCGTCGAGGAAAGCGCGCGCCGCGGTGGCCACCAGCGCCTCCACCGGCACTTCGGCGGCGGAAGGCAGCAGGTCGGCGCGATGGCGCTCGATGAACCCGGTGTCGGTATCCCCAGCGAGAAACGCGGGATGGCTCACCACGCGCTCGAGGAATGCGAGGTTGGTCTTGACTCCGAGCAGCGCCGTGCCCGCGAGCGCCGTCTGCATCCGCCGCGCCGCCTCGCGCCGGTCGTCGCCCCACACGATGAGCTTGGCGATCATCGGGTCGTAGAAGACGCTTACCTCGTCTCCGGCCCGGACGCCGGTATCGAGGCGCACGTCGGCGTGGGCGTGGTGCTCGTGGCCCGCCTCGGCCACGTCGTGGGGCGCGTGGAAGACGCCCATGGTGCCGGTTTCGGGCAGGAAGTCGTTGGCGGGGTTTTCGGCGCAGAGGCGCACCTCGATCGCATGCCCGCCGGCGAGAATCTCCGCCTGCTGCAACGGCAACGGCTCACCCGCCGCCACTCGAAGCTGCCATTCCACCAGGTCTTCCCCGGTGATCATCTCGGTCACCGGGTGCTCCACTTGAAGGCGCGTGTTCATCTCCATGAAGAAGAACTTGCGGTCGGCGCCCACGATGAACTCGATCGTGCCGGCGCCGCGGTACTGGATCGCCGCGGCCGCAGCCACGCCGGCGGCTCCCATCGCCTCGCGCATCGCGTCATCGAGAAAGGGGGAGGGCGTCTCTTCGAGCACCTTCTGGTGGCGGCGCTGGATCGAGCATTCGCGCTCGAAGAGGTGCACGTAGTTGCCGTGCGTGTCGCCGAACACCTGGAATTCGATGTGGTGCGGACCCTGCACGAAGCGCTCCAGCAGCACCGCGTCTTCGCCGAAGGCGTTCGCCGCCTCGCGCCGCGCGGCCGCGAGCTGGGGCGCGAACTCCGCGTCCTTCGTGACGAGGCGCATGCCCTTGCCGCCGCCACCCGCCACCGCCTTGATGAGCAGCGGGTAGCCGACCTTCTTCGCCTCCTTCGCGAGGAAGGCGTCGTCCTGGTTGTCTCCGTGGTATCCGGGCACCACCGGCACGCCCGCCTTCTCCATGATCACCTTGGCGCGGTCCTTCAGGCCCATCTTCTCGATCGCTTCGGGCGTGGGGCCGATGAAGGTGAGCCCCGCCGCCTCGACGGCGCGCGCGAATTCCTCGTTCTCCGAGAGGAAGCCGTAGCCGGGGTGGATCGCCTCGGCGCCGCAGGCGAGCGCCACCTCGATGATCTTGTCGCCTCGCAGGTAGGAATCGGCCGGGCGCGGCCCGCCGATGAGGTAGGCCTCGTCGGCCTGCTCCACGTGCAGCGCATGGGCATCGATCGAGGAGTGCACGGCCACGGTCCGGATGGCGAGCCGGCGGCAGGTGCGGATCACGCGGCAGGCGATTTCGCCGCGGTTTGCGATCAGGATCTTGGAGAACAAGGCAGCGCTTCCGGGAGGGTTGGGGCCATTTTACGCGGGGAAGCGGCGGGGTCCTACGCCACGGGGCGCGTTCGTGAACCGAACCCCTGCAGATGACCCATGTCACACCCCCGATAGACATCGATACCCCTGGAGGGACCCATGAAGAAGATCGCCATCGCCCTTGGAGCCGCCGTGCTCGTAGCCGGCACCGCCGCCCTCGCGCAGGACAATTCCGACCGCAATTTCCCCTATGACGTCGATACGGTGACGCGCCAGCAGCAGCTCGAGGCGCGCGTCCCGTACCTCGCACCCAACGCGCGCTCGTCGCTCGGCTCCGGCGCGTGGTACGAGGATCCGGCCACGACCTATGGCAGCCCGCAGCAGCGCGAGTGGCGCGACGACCGGTTCCAGCGCCGCTTCGACAACTCGGAATGCTGGAATCCGCGCGCCCGCCATTACGAGGAAGTCCGCCGCGGCGAGCGCCAGGACGACCTGGATTTCTCGCGCTGCCGGACCCAGCGCTACGGCCGATAGGGGGAAAGCAGGTTCAAGCGACGGCGCCGCAAGGCGCCGTATTCATTTGGGTAGCCGTGAACTCCTGTAGGCGCTCGGCGCCACGCCGGCCCAGCCCTGGAAAGCGCGGAAGAAGGCGGAGGGCTCGGAGTAGCCGAGGGCGAGCGCCACCTGCGCGATGCTGCGTCCCTTGCGCGATAGCCAGGCGAGCGCAAGCTCGCGCCGCAGCGCGTCCCGGATCTCGCGGAAGCTGGTGCCCTCGTGACGGAGCCGGCGGTGCAGGGTTCGCGGTGCGAGGTGCAGGGCCGCGGCGGTGGCATCGAGGCCCGGGCCCTCGGCGAGGTGGCGCGACAGGTGGTCACGGACCGCGCCGGCAACCTCGCGGTCGCGCCGATACAGCATCGTGATGCGGCCGGGGGCACCTTCCAGGAAGGTGGGCAGGTCGCCCTCGCCGCGCCGCACCGGCAGCGCCAGCATCGCCCCCTCGAGCACGGCCTCGAGCCGCTTCGCGCCGAAGGTGGCCCGGGGCGTGTAGATCAGCGCGTAGTCGGCGGCGTGTCCCGGTGACCGGTAGGGAAAACGCACCTCGTCGAGGGGCACGGGCCGCTCCACCAACCAGCAGGAGAGCGCGTGGAGGAGCCGCAATAGCCACTCGAAGGCGAACACTCGGCGCGGGTCGTCCCGCGGCAGCCGGGACGACCGTTCCTCGACGGCGAGGAGGGCCTTGTCGCCGGCGACATCGATCGTCACGTGGAGGTCGGGCAGCGCCACCGCGAGATATGCGCCGGCCCGGCGCAGCGCGGTGCCCAGGTCCGGCGAGGAGAGCACGCAGCGGCAGAGAAACTCGAAGGCGCCAGGCTCCAGGGGGCGCGAGAGCAACCCGAATGCCTCGTCGGCCATCTCCGCGACCGCGAGGTTGTAGAGCGCCGCGTAATTGCCGATCGGCACCCGCCCCGCGCGCTCCCGCAGCACCCCGGGGTCGATCCCGGCCCGGGCCAGCAGGCGCGCCGGGTCCACGCCGCGCGTCCGGGCCCCGGAAAGCAGGCCGGTCACGAAGCCCACGGCGACCGTTGCACGATGAAGGCCGGTAATTGCCTTGGGTGGATGCCTTGAGGGAGCCGACTTCATTGGCGGAATTTACACGATTCAAGGCGTCCCGCGCCATGGCCTCGCGCCCGGGATTCGGCCTACCATTCAGGATCGCGAGGAGAACGCCATGAACGACCTGTCCGTCCGCCCCAAGCTCGCCCCCTACAAGGTGGGCAACAAGGTGCGCTTCGTCACCGCCGCCTCGCTCTTCGATGGCCACGACGCCTCGATCAACATCATGCGGCGCATCCTCCAGGCGTCCGGCGCCGAGGTGATCCACCTCGGGCACAACCGCTCGGTCGGCGAGGTGGTGGACGCGGCCCTCCAGGAAGACGTGCAGGCCATCGCCATCACCTCTTACCAGGGCGGCCACGTCGAGTATTTCAAGTACATGCTCGATCTCCTGCGCGAGCGCGGCGGCAAGGACATCAAGGTGTTCGGCGGCGGGGGCGGCGTGATCGTCGCCTCCGAGATCCAGGAGTTGCACGACTACGGTGTCGCGCGCATCTACTCGCCGGAGGACGGCGCGGTGATGGGCCTGCAGGGCATGATCAACGACGTCCTGGAGCGCTCCGATTTCGACCTGGCGCCATCCGCGCCCAAGGAAGCCGAGGGCCTTGCCGTGCTGCGCACCGGCGACCGGCGCGCGCTGTCCCGCGTCATCACCGCCCTGGAGAACGGCACCTACGGGGCGGAGTTCCGCGCGCGGCTCCTGAAGGAAGCCGAGGCCACGGGCATCCCGGCCCTCGGCATCACCGGCACGGGAGGGGCGGGCAAGAGCTCGCTCACCGACGAGCTGGTGCTGCGGCTGCGCATCGACCAGGGCGACCAGCTGAAGGTCGCGATCGTCTCCGTGGACCCGTCACGCAAGCGCACCGGTGGCGCGCTCCTCGGCGACCGCATCCGCATGAACGCCATCGACCATCCCAACATCTTCATGCGCTCCCTCGCTACTCGCGGCGCGGGCATGGAGATCTCGGGCGCGCTGCCCGAAGTGGTGGCGGCCTGCCGGCTTTCCGGATTCGACCTGGTGATCGTCGAGACCTCGGGCATCGGGCAGGGAGATGCCGCGATCGTGCCCCACGTCGATGCCTCGCTCTACGTGATGACGCCGGAGTTCGGCGCCGCGAGCCAGCTGGAAAAGATCGACATGCTCGACTTCGCCGATTTCGTCGCCATCAACAAGTTCGACCGGAAGGGGGCCGAGGACGCGCTGCGGGACGTGCGCAAGCAGTACCAGCGCAACCGCGAGGCGTTCGGCCAGTCGCCCGATGCGATGCCGGTCTACGGCACGCAGGCCTCGCGCTTCAACGACGATGGCGTGACCGCGCTCTACCAGGCGATCGTCGCGCGCCTGAAGGACGCCGGGTTGAAGGCGCAGCCGGGCAAGCTCCCGGCGGTCACGGTGAAGTCCTCCTCGAAGCAGCGCGCCATCGTGCCGGCGGAGCGGGTGCGCTACCTCGCCGACATCGCGGAAGGCGTTCGCGCCTATCTCGCGGGGGCCGAGGCGCAGGCGCGCATCGCCCGCGAGCGCCAGTCGCTACGCACTTCCAAGGGTCTCTTCGACCAGGCCGGCAAGGACAGCGCCGATTTCGATGGCCTCATCGCCGCCAAGGACGCCGAGCTCGCGCCGCCTGCCCGGAAGCTCCTCGAGATGTGGCCCAAGACCCGGGAGCTCTACGGCCGCGACGAGTACGTGGTGAAGATCCGCGACCGCGAGATCCGCACCAGGCTCACCTCCGAGTCGCTTTCCGGCAATGCCATTCGCAAGGTGGCGCTCCCCCGGTTCCAGGACGAGGGCGAGGTGCTGCGCTTCCTGATGCGCGAGAACCTGCCCGGCGCCTTCCCGTTCACCGCCGGCGTCTTCGCCTTCAAGCGCGAGAACGAGGACCCCACGCGGATGTTCGCGGGGGAGGGCGACGCCCTCCGCACCAACCGGCGCTTCAAGAACCTTTCGGCCGGCATGCCCGCGCACCGGCTCTCCACGGCGTTCGACTCGGTGACGCTCTACGGTTTCGACCCCGACGAGCGCCCCGACATCTACGGCAAGGTCGGCAACTCCGGCGTGTCGATCGCGACCCTCGACGACATGAAGGTGCTCTACGACGGGTTCGACTTGACGGCGCCCTCGACCTCGGTGTCCATGACCATCAACGGTCCCGCGCCCACCATCCTCGCCATGTTCTTCGCCACCGCCGTGGACCAGCAGCTGGCGAAGTTCGAGCGCGACAACGGCCGCGACCCCACCGCCGACGAGCACGAGAAGATCCGCGCCTGGACGCTCTCCACCGTGCGCGGCACTGTACAAGCCGACATCCTCAAGGAGGACCAGGGCCAGAACACGTGCATCTTCTCGACCGAGTTCGCGCTGAAGATGATGGGCGACATCCAGGAGTATTTCGTCCACCACCAGGTGCGCAACTTCTACTCGGTGTCGATCTCGGGCTACCACATCGCCGAGGCCGGGGCGAACCCCATCAGCCAGCTCGCGTTCACCCTCGCCAACGGCTTTACCTTCGTCGAGGCCTATCTCGCGCGCGGGATGCACATCGACGACTTCGCGCAGAACCTGTCGTTCTTCTTCTCCAACGGCATGGACCCCGAGTACGCGGTGTTGGGGCGCGTGGCGCGCCGCATCTGGGCGGTGGCGATGAAGAACCGCTACGGCGCCAACGAGCGGAGCCAGAAGCTCAAGTACCACGTGCAGACTTCAGGGCGCAGCCTGCATGCCCAGGAGATGGCGTTCAACGACATCCGCACCACGCTGCAGGCCCTGATCGCGGTCTACGACAACTGCAAGTCCCTGCACACCAACGCCTACGACGAGGCGGTGACCACCCCGACCGACGAGAGTGTCCGCCGCGCGATGGCGATCCAGCTCGTGATCAACCGGGAATGGGGCCTCGCGATGAACGAGAACCCCAACCAGGGCGCGTTCATCATCGACGAGCTCACCGATCTCGTGGAGGAGGCGGTGCTGAAGGAGTTCGAGGCCATCGCCTCGCGCGGCGGCGTGCTGGGCGCGATGGAAACCGGCTATCAGCGCGGCAAGATCCAGGAAGAGAGCATGCATTACGAGCACAAGAAGCACGATGGCTCGCTACCCATCGTCGGCGTGAACACGTTCCGCAATCCGGGCGGCGACAAGCCGACGGGAAAGATCGAGCTCGCGCGCTCCTCCGACGAGGAGAAGCAGGGGCAGCTCGCGCGGTTGCGCGATTTCCAGGCGCGGCACGCCTCCGAGGCGCCGGCGATGCTCCTGCGCCTGCAGCAGGCCGTGATCGCCGATGCCAACGTGTTCGAGGTGCTGGTGGAGGCGGTGCGGGTGTGCTCGCTGGGACAGATCACCCATGCGTTGTTCGAAGTGGGGGGGAAGTACCGCAGGAACATGTAATGCTTCACCACGGACACGGAGGACACGGAGGTGGCACGGAGGAAAGCAGAACGCATGTCATGTGGCTGGCGAAATCGTTTCCACATGCGACCAAATTCGCTTCGCCTTCCTCCGTGCCCCCTCCGTGTCCCCCGTGTCCTTGGTAATGCCGCCGCCCAAATCCACGCTCTCGCCCAAAACCATGCCGCACCGAATCGTCTGTCTCACCGAAGAACCCACCGAGGTCCTCTACGCCCTGGGTGAAGAACACCGCATCGTCGGCATCTCGGGCTTCACCGTGCGTCCGGCGCGGGCCCGGCGGGAGAAGCCGAAGGTGTCCGCTTTCATCAGCGCCAAGGTGGGCGAGATCCTCAAGCTCGAGCCCGACCTCGTCATCGGCTTCTCCGACATCCAGGCCGACATCGCCCAGGCGCTCATCAAGGCCGGCGTCGAAGTGTGGATCGCCAACCACCGCAGCGTGGCGGGCATCCTCTCATACGTGCGCCGGCTGGGCGGCATGGTGGGCATTGCCGCGAAGGCGGGTCGCTACGCCGATGAGCTGGAAGCGCGGGTGGAGCGCGTGCGCGTTGCCGCGATGGCCTTCCCGCGCCGCCCCCGCGTCTACTTCGAGGAGTGGGACGAGCCGCAGATCAGCGCCATCGGCTGGGTGAGCGAGTTGATCGGCATCGCGGGTGGCGACGACATCTTCCCCGAGCGCGCGGCCTGCTCCCTCGGGCGCGACCGCATCCTTGCCGACCCGCTGGAAGTCGTGCGCCGCGCGCCCGACATCATCGTGGGCTCGTGGTGCGGGAAGAAATTCCGTCCCGCGCATGTGGCGGCGCGCGCCGGCTGGGAGGGCGTGCCCGCGGTTCGAGACGGCGAGCTGCACGAGGTCAAGTCGCCGCTGATCCTGCAGCCGGGCCCGGCGGCGCTCACCGACGGGCTCGACGCGCTGCATGCGATCATTTCGCGATGGTCCAGTCGTTGTGAGCTTGCTGCATGACCCCTATCGCCTCTCCCTGCATCAACGTCTGCACCCTCGACGCCACCGGGCGCCAGTGCCTCGGTTGTTATCGCACGCTCGACGAGATCGCCGAGTGGGGCTCCCTTCCGGAGCCCGAAAAGGCCCGCGTGGTCGCGATGCTTCCGGCACGCAGGCTGCAGTTCGAGGCCCAGGCGGCCGCGCTCGACCTCGCCAGCACCCGGACGCTCAGCTGCTCGCAGTGCGGCGCGGCCTTCGGCTGCGGATCGCAGGATGCCGACCACGACTGCTGGTGCGCGAGCTTCCCGCCGGTGGCACCTTCGGCCGCGCGTGGCTCCTGCCTGTGCCCGGAGTGCCTCGCCGCGGTCGCCACGACCACCGCGGTCGTGCGCTGAGGCCGCGATGGGAAAGCGCCTCACCAAGATCTACACCCGCACCGGCGACGACGGCACCACGGGCCTGGGCGATGGCTCGCGCCTCGCCAAGGACAGCCTGCGAATCCAGGCGATCGGCGCGGTCGATACCCTCAACTCCCACCTCGGCAAGGTGCTCTCCCACGAGGTGCCGCCCGAAGTCCGCGAGGCACTCACCGACGCGCAGCACGACCTCTTTGAATTGGGAGCCGAGCTGTGCCTGCCAGGGCAGGTGCGCATCTCGGAGCCGCACCTCGCGGCACTCGAGCGCGAGCTCGACCGCTTCAACGCGACGCTGCCCCCGCTCAAGGAATTCATCCTGCCCGGCGGCTCGCCGGCATCGGCCGATGCGCACCTCGCGCGCACCGCCTGCCGCGAGGCCGAACGCATCGTGGTGGCCCTGGGCCACGCGGAGCCGGGGGGCGACGGCGCTCGCCGCTACTTGAACCGGCTATCGGACCTGCTCTTCGTCCTGGCCCGCGTGATCAACCGCGCGGGCGGCCAACCCGACGTGCTCTGGCAGCCGGCTCGCAAGAGAAAAAACCCTTAGGGGACAGACCACCAGTTGCACTCCCTGAACCTTCGGGGACAGACCACCAGTTGCATCCCGTGAACCTTGGGGGTCTGTCCCCTAAGGTTCAGGGGCCGATCCCTAGTCGAGCCGAGCCCCGGAACTCTTCACCACCTTCGCCCACTTGACCACGTCCTCCTGCAGCAGGCGGCCGAAGTCGTCGGGCGACATCACCAGCGCTTCGGAGCCCTGGTCGCGGAAGAAGGCCTGGGCCTCGGGGCCGCGCAGGATTTCCGCCACGTCGGCGTTCACCTTGTCGACGATGGCGCGCGGGATGCCCGCCGGGGCGAGGATTCCCCACCACGGGCTCACGTCGAAGCTGGGATAGCCCAGCTCCGCGATCGAGGGCACGTCGGGGAGGCCGGGGTTGCGCTTGGCGCTCGACACCGCCAGCGCCCGCAGCTTGCCGCCGCGCACCAGCTGGATCGCCGAGGGGACGGCTGCGAAGGCGTTGTCGACCTGCCCGCCCATCACG
The DNA here is from genome assembly GCA_031375445.1 of Burkholderiales bacterium. GTDB lineage: Bacteria > Pseudomonadota > Gammaproteobacteria > Burkholderiales > Usitatibacteraceae > Usitatibacter. The sequence goes on from JANMHV010000365.1 coordinate 15,938, forward strand.
TCGGTCATCGCCGCGGCGATCGCCTTGTAGGGCACGTGGACCATGTCGATGCCGGTCTCGACCTTGAGCGACTCGCTCAGCAGGTGGTTGATGGAGCCGTTGCCCGAGGTGGCGTAGGTGATCGAGCCCGGCTTCGCCTTCGCGCGGTCGAGGAGGTCCTTGAAGCTCTTCAGCGGCGACTCCGCCCCGACCACCAGCATGAAGGGCGTGCGCGCGATGGTCGCGACCGTCTGGAAATCCTTCACCGAGTCGAAGGGGATCTTCGCGTAGAGCGTCTGGTTCACCGCTTGCGAGCCGGCGTAGGTGACGAGCATCGTGTAGCCATCCGCCGGGGCCTTGGCGACGGCGTCGGTGCCGACCACGCCGGCCGCCCCCGCCTTGTTTTCCACCACGACAGGCTGGCCCCACTTCACCGACAGCTTCTGGCCGATGTAGCGCGCGAAGACGTCGGTGGCGCCCCCCGCGCCCTGCGGCACGACGAACTTCACCGGCTTCGTGGGGAAGGACTGGGCGAGGGCCGGGGTCACGGCAAGCGCCCCCGCCACGGACAACACGATGGTTGCGATCACGGGTTTCATCGATTTCTTTCGGGATGGAGCAGGCAAGGGAGGTTTCAGGGCGACCACGGCGCGTCGATCTCGTCGACGTCCATCCTGGCGTAGCTCGCGGCGCCGCCGTGCATGACCCAGGGCCGGCCGCCGGCATCGATCTCGGCTCGCTGCCCGGCCTCGCGCGCGGTACGTTCCTGCGCCCGGGCGACGATCGCCGCTGCGTCACGCTTCGGCAGCACGATCACGCCGTCGGCGTCGGCGGCCACCAGGTCCCCGGGATGCACCGTCACGCCCGCGCATACCACCGGCGCATTCACCGTGCCGTGCCCGGACTTCTGCGGGCTGCTCGGCCCGATCCGGGTCGCCCACACCGGGGAGCGCATCGCGCGCAGCTCGTCGATGTCGCGGATGAATCCGTCCACCACGATGCCCGCGAGGCCGAGCTTCATGGCGTAGTAGGCGGCGATGTCGCCCCACTGCGCGCCGGTTTCGGGACACTGCACCACCAGCACGTCGCCCTTGCGGGCGAGCGAGAGCGCGCGATGCATCATGAGGTTGTCGCCGGGAGCGCAGAACGCGGTGATGGCGGGTCCGGCCATGCGGAGCCCCTCGATGATTTGCCGCATGCGCGGCTCCATCGTCGCCATCCGGTTCCCGGGGCGGCCCATCGCCTCGTGCAGGTCGGAGACGCTCGAGCGCGAAGCCGCGGCGCAGGTCGCCTCGTCCACGCGGTCGACTTGGAGGTACACGGTGGATCGGTTCATGCCTCGCTCCGGATAATGGGGTCAGGAGAAAATGGGGTCAGGTTACATTTCGATCCGATGGCCAACTGGCCATCCACTGACCGAAATGTAACC
>JANMHV010000387.1:0-5637 GCA_031375445.1 Burkholderiales bacterium
GGTGGTGACCAAGCCGTTCTCGTTCGAAGGCAAGCGCCAGAAGGTGGCGGCCGTCGGCATCGAGCTGCTCAAGCAGCACGTCGACTCGCTCATCATCATCCCCAACGACCGCCTCATGGCCGTCCTCGGCGAGGACGTGACGTACGAAGACGCGTTCCGCGCTTCCAACGACGTGCTGAACGGCGCCGTCGCGGGCATCGCCGAGGTGATCAACTGCCCCGGCACGGTGAACGTGGATTTCGCCGACGTGCGCACGGTGATGAGCGAGAACGGCGTGGCGATGATGGGATCGGCGACGGCCTCCGGGCCCGAGCGCGCGCAGATGGCGGCCGAGCAAGCGGTGCATTCGCCGCTGCTCGAGGACATCCACCTCTCGGGCGCGCGCGGCGTGCTGGTGAACATCACGGCGTCGCACTCGATGAAGCTGAAGGAAGTGCACGAGGTGATGAACACGATCCGCTCGTTCACCGCCGAGGACGCGACCGTGATCTACGGCAGCGTGATCGACGAGGCGATCGGCGACGCGCTTCGCGTCACCATCGTGGCGACCGGCCTGGGTGGCCCCGCCGCCCAGCGCCAGCAGCCGGTGATGCAAATGGTCCAGCGCACCGGCACCGACGACGCGATCGGCGGCCCTGTAGTTAACTACGAGGAGCTCGACCAGCCCACCGCGATGCGCCGTCGCCGGGACGTGACCATCGAGGCGATGCGGCATTCGGTAGTGGACATGCTGGACATACCGGCCTTCCTGAGGAAGCAGGCGGACTAGAAGGGGACCCTCTCCCCAACCCTCTCCCAAGGGAGAGGGAGTGGCCCGCGGCCGGCGAGTCTCCCGCCGGCTCGGGATGCATCACCCTCACGGGTCCGGATCCCCTTCCGGGCCCGTTTCTACTTCGGCGGCGCGCTCCGTACTCCTGCGCACTTCGCGCCCCGATTAATCAGTACAGCGGGCGGACCCCGCCGCCTATAATCAGCGAAAACGGGAGGTAGTCCCGATGGGCGCACAACGACTTCCTGGCGGGGCAGGGTCCCGCAAACGCCTCGTGGCCATGCTGCTTGCGTTGGCCGCATCGCCGGCCCTGGGGCAGGTGGCCACCGACGGAAGCCTCGGCACGCCGCGGCTGTTCACCGGCGCCAATGTGACGATCCCCTCGACCTTCGGGCGGGTCGCCGGCCCCAACCTGTTCCACAGCTTCCAGGTGTTCAACCTGGGCCGCAACGAGAGCGCCACGTTCACGGGCCTCACCAACATCAACAACGTGATCGCCCGAATCACCGGCAGCGGGCGCTCTGAGATCTTCGGCACGATCCGGATGGAGACCGGGGCCACCGCCAACCTCTTCCTGCTCAATACGCAAGGGTTCCTGTTCGGGCCCGGCGCCGCGATCAGCCTGCCGGCGGCGTTCTACGCCTCGTCGGCCCACCACCTCCGGTTCGCCGACGGCACGCGCTTCAGCGCTTCCATCGTCGACGGTGCGACGATTTCGATGGCGGTCCCCGCGGCTTTTACTTTCGCCGGAGCCTCGGGACCGGTGTCGGTGTCGGGGGCCACGCTCGTCGCCCGCTCCGGGGCGCAGGTCGGACTGGTCGGCGGCGACGTGCTGCTGGAGCGCGGTACCGGATCCGGCGTCCTCAGCGCACCGGCCGGCACCGTGGCGCTGGTGGCGACCCGCGGGGCGGGCGAGGTCGCCATCGGCCGCGAGATGACCCCCAGCGGCTTCGCCGGCATGGGCCGAGTCCAGGTGCTGAACGGCACGCGCGTGAGCGTCGCGGAGGCCGCCAATGCTTCTACCGGGAGCGGCGCCATCTACATCCGCGGAGGGGAAATCGTGATCGACCACGCCCGGCTCGACGCCAATACGCGGCGCGGCGCGGGCGGCTCGATCGATGTCGGGGCCACCGGGACCCTCGTAACCCATGGGGCGGAGGTTCTCGCTCTCACGGTGGGAGAGGGCAACGCCGGATCGATCCGCCTGGCCGGCCGCAATGTCGTGATAGACGCCGGTGCGCTGGTGGATGCCAGTTGTGATCCGGGATGCACGTCCGGCGACGCCGGCTCGCTCGCGGTCACCGCTACCGAACGCCTGGTGGTAGCCGGCGGAGGCGAGGCTCCCACAAACGTGATCTCGAATTCCTTCGGCGGCGGCCGTGCCGGGCGCGTCACCCTTGCGGCGCCGGCGATCGAACTGCGTGACGCGGCGTTTGTCCAGAGCTTCGCGCTCGCGGCCGGCCATTCGCTCGGCATCGGGATCACTGGCGACAGCCTGGAGATTACCGGAGGTGCGCAGGTGGGCGTGAGCTCGCGGGGCGCTGGCACGGGCGGTCCCCTCGACGTGACCGTCCAGTCGCTTCGCATTGCGGGATATCGGGATGAGGTCGGCACCGGCCTGGTGCTGCCGAGCGGGCTTTTCGCCAACGCGGAGGGTAGCGGCAATGCGGGGGCGATCACCGTTCGCGCGGGCTCGGTGCGGGTGCTGGATGGCGGGGAGATCAGCAGCTCGGCGACCAAGCGCTCGACGGGAGATGCAGGGAGCGTCACGTTGCTGGTCGAAGGCGAACTCGAGGTCGCGGGATTCCGCGCCCGCGACGCGGCCGGCTTTGTCGGGCCGAGCAACATTTCTGTCAATGCGCTGGAATCCGGCCGCGGCGGCGAGCTTGCGATCCGCGCTCGAGACGTCGTCGTGCGGGACCACGGGACGATTCGAACGCTGAGCGATGGCAGTGGGGATGCCGGACGCATGAGCCTGAACGTGCGCGATCTCGCCATTTCCTCGGGCGGAATCATTTCGTCCCGGGCTGGCGGCACGGGCGATGCGGGCGCGATCGAGGTGCGGGCCACGGGCGCCGTTCGCCTCGATGGCGCCGAGTCGGGGATTTTCGCTGAAACCGATGCCCAGCCCCGCACCGGAGAAAGAGGCGGCAACGGCGGCAGGATCGACATCGCGGCGGACCGCCTCGAGTTGACCGAGGGAGCGGTGCTGTTCGCAAGGACCCGTGGCTCCGGCGACGGCGGCACCATCTCGGTCGTCGCGCGGGAGATCGCGGTGGATCACGCGAGCCGGATCGAGGCGCAGAGCCTGGACACGAGTGCTGGCGGGACCGCGCCGGGCCTCGCGGGGAACATCACGCTCCGAACGGCGATGCTCGACCTGCAGGGCGCGGTGGCAACTTTCTCCAACGAGGCCGACGGCGGCAACATCGCGATCACGGCCGCCGACCGCGCCGTCATCATCGATGGCCGCGTGACGACCTCGGTGGGCACCGGGCAGGGCAATGGCGGCAACATCGCGCTCGACATCCCGACTTTCGTGCTGCTGGGCGCGAGGATCGACGCCAACGCCTATGGCGGCAACGGCGGCAATATCCACGTGGGCTCATCCACGTTCATAGTGAGCCCGGGCAGCCGCGTTACCGCTTCGTCGCAACTGGGCATCGACGGCACCATCGTGCTTGACTCCCCCGCCATCGACTTGGCGGGCGTGCTCTCGGCGCCGCTCGCGCGCTTCCTCGACAACGACCTCGTCCTCGCGGGCCGCTGCGTGGCGCGCCTCGCCGGCAAGTCGAGCTCGCTCGAGTTCGCCCCGCGCGCCGCCTTGCGGGAATCGGGCCTCGCGTATTTCCTGCCGCCCGCCACGGACTTCTGTCCCGTGCCGCAGACGCCGCTTTGAGGCGGACGCTCGCAGCCGCCGTCCTGCTGCCGGTGCTCGCCGGGCCGGTGTGCGCCGCCCGGGCCGATGAAGTGGTTCCTCTTCCTTCGGCGACCGAGCGACGTGCGGTCGGCCCGACGATCCTGCTCGAGCGCGTGGAGCTCGAGGGGCCCTCGCTGCTCACGACCGATGATGTCGAGGGAGTGACGCGCGCGTTCACTGGCCGGATGGTGAACGGCGCCGACCTGCGGCGCATGGCATCCGCGCTCACCGAACGCCTCGAGGCGCGAGGCTACATGGGCTCACGCGTCGTGCTCGCGGACCAGGAGGTCGCGGGCGGGGCGATAAAGCTGCGGCTCGTGGCTGCGCGCGTGGTGGCCGTGAATGTCTCGCCGCCCTCGTTCTGGAATCGCGAGGTGGCCCTCCGCGCGTGGGTGCTCCCCCACGGCGACGAGCTTCTCCACCTCCCGACGCTGCAGGATCGCCTGGCGCAGCTGCGCGAATCCGGGCTGGTTCAACGGGTGCACGCCGAGGTGGTGGCGTTCGACGAGCGGGGTGCCGCCTACGCGGTAGCCCTCGAGGTGGAAGAGTCGCACCCATTTCGGGTGATCGCGAGCTACGCGAACAATCGGGCGTCCAGCATCGGCGCGCGGCGCGCGGAGCTGGCGCTCTTCGACCAGTCGGTGCTGGGGCTCGGCGACGCGTTCGAAGGCCGGGTCGGAAGAACCCGGGGCCTCGACGATTCTTACCTCGGCTACCGGCTGCCCATCCCGCGCACGCCGATCGCGTTCTTCGCCTCCCGCACCCGGTCCGATTCCCTCGCCATCGATCCGCCGGCCTTTCGCGAGCTCGGCATCACGGCGCTGGGCGATACCGATAGCGTCGGGGTGGAGTGGCAGCTCGCGCGCACGATGCCTTTCGCCGCCGTGGCGCGCTACGCCTTCGATCGGCGCACCACCCGTAGCGAGCTGCTCGGGATTCCGTTCTCGTTCATCCCCGGCGTGGTGGGCGACGAGGGGCGAGCGCGGGTCCATCGACTGGCGGTGGAGGCGGTGCAGCGGCGCGAGGCGTGGAGCATCTCCGGACGGTTGCAGTACAGTCGTGGGACTACCAATTCGCAAGCCGAAGGCGACATCCCCGTTTCAGCGCCGAGCTTCCAGGCTTGGTCTTTCTCCCTGACCGGCGTGCGCGAGCTGGGCGCCCCGTGGGGGCAGTGGAGGGCGCGTCTCGAGGGGCAGGCAACGCGCGACCGGCTATTTCCCTTCGAGAAGGTGGCGCTGGGCGGGGCGGGCACGGTCCGCGGCTACCGCGAGAACGCGTACCTCTTCGACCGCGGCGCGCTCGCCTCGCTCGAGTGGCGCGCGCCCGAGCTTTCATTCTGGCGCGACAACGTTCGCGTGGGACCCGGAGTGTTCGTGGACGGGGGATGGGGGCGCGACATGGGCGGCGGCTCCGTCACGCTGGCAAGCATCGGCGTTTCCCTTCGCGTCGAGGTGCTGAAGCATCTCGCCATCCAGGTGGCATGGGCGCGACCGCGGCAGGGTTACGAGGGAGAGCGCCGCGACCTTCAGGATCGCGGCGTCCACTACGCGGTTTCCGTTTCCTGGCCTTAGGCCATCACGGCGCGTAGGCGGCGGGCCCCATCACCTTCCAGTTGGTGTTGGGCTCGAAGTAGACCATCGCGGCGCTGGCCACGGACAATCCATTCATCAGCATCATGTAGACGTGGCCCGTGGTTTCATTGCGCCACAGCAGGTCGGCCTTCCCGTCCCCGTCGTAGTCGCCCTGCGCGACGATCTTCCACGCGAGGTCGGGCTCGGAGTAGACAATGCCCGCGCTGGAAATGGCAGCGCCGTTCATGAGCATCATGTAGACCTGCCCGGTCGAATCGTTCCTCCACAGGATGTCGGACTTGCCGTCGCCGTTGAAGTCCGCTGCGGCGAGCACTTTCCACGCGGTGTTCGCTTCCTGGTAGATCATCACGCCAGCC
>JANMHV010000454.1:0-7940 GCA_031375445.1 Burkholderiales bacterium
CTCTCCCAAGGGAGAGGGAGAACCGCATGAAATTCCTCGTGACCGACTACGACTTCCCCGACATCGACCTCGAGCTCGAGGTGATCCGCGGCGCCGGCCACGAGGCGATCGTGGCGCAATGCCGCACCGAGGAAGACGTGATCGAGGCGGCGCGCGGCTGCCAGGGCCTGCTCGCCCAGTACGCGCCGATGAACGCCCTTGTATTCGCGGCCCTCCCGGAAGTGCGCGTGGTGAGCCGCCTCGGCGCGGGCTACGACACCGTGAACGTGGCGGACGCGAAGCTGCACGGCGTCTGGGTGGCGAATTCGCCGGACTACGGCGTGGGGGAGGTCGCGACCCACGCGCTCGCGATGGCGCTCTCGCTGGTGCGTCACCTGCCGTTCTACGACCGCGACATCCGCAGCCGCAACTGGCACTACACCTCGGCCGGCACGCTTCGCCGTCCCGCGGGGCTCACGATCGGCATCGTGGGCGTGGGCCGCATCGGCAAGCGCATGGCCTCGATCTCGCAGCCGATCTTCGGCGAGGTGCTGGGGTGCGACCCTTACATCGCTCGCGAGGATTTCCCGGCCTACGTGCGCCCCGTCGACCAGGCGACGCTGTTCCGCGAGGCCGACCTGGTGAGCCTGCATGTGCCGCTCAACGACGAGACCCGCGGCATCGCCGGCCGCGCCACGCTCGGGCTGATGAAGCGTGGCTCGTGGCTCGTGAATACCGCCCGCGGCGCGGTGGCCGATGTGGACGCGGTGCTGGAAGCCCTGGACCAGGGCATCCTCGACGGCGCGGCACTCGACGTGCTTCCCCAGGAGCCGCCGCCGGAGGATCATCCGATGTTGCGCCACCCCCGCTTGCTGCTGACACCCCACGCCGCGTTCTACTCGGTGCAGGGGGAAACGGAGCTGCGCCGAAAAGCGGCGCAGAATCTGGTCGATTGGGCCCGCACCGGGCGTCCCACGTACGTGGTCTCCGAAGGAAAAGCGTAATGGCAGCCGTCCACATCCGGAACATCCACAAGCACTTCGGCGGCACCCACGTGATCCGCGGGGTGGACGTCGACATCGCCGACGGCGAATTCGCGGTGCTGGTGGGGCCCTCGGGCTGCGGCAAGTCGACGCTCCTCAGGATGATCGCCGGGCTGGAGGAAATCGGCAGCGGCGAGATCCAGATCGGCAGCAAGGTGGTGAACAACATGCCGCCCAAGGAGCGCGACATCGCCATGGTGTTCCAGAACTACGCGCTCTATCCCCACATGAAAGTGCGCGACAACATGGCCTTCAGCATGCTGCTCGCCAAGCGCCCGCGTGCCGAGATCGACGAGCGCGTCAACAAGGCGGCCGGCATCCTCGGGCTCACCGAGCTGCTCGACCGTTTCCCGAGGCAGCTTTCCGGCGGCCAGCGCCAGCGCGTGGCCATGGGCCGGTGCATCGTGCGCGACCCGCAGGTGTTCCTCTTCGACGAGCCGCTCTCGAACCTGGACGCCAAGCTGCGGGTGGCGATGCGCACGGAGTTGAAGGAGCTGCACCAGCGCCTCAAGACCACCAGCATCTACGTGACCCACGACCAGATCGAGGCCATGACCATGGCCGACCAGATCGTGGTGATGAAGGACGGCCTGGTGGAGCAGCGCGGCAAGCCCCTCGAGCTCTACGACCATCCCGCGAACCTCTTCGTGGCGGGTTTCATCGGCTCGCCGGCGATGAACTTCCTGCCGGCCACGCTGCGCCGCAATGGCGGCGAGGCGACGCTCGAGATGCCGGGCGGGGCGTCCGTGCCCGCGCCCCGGGGTGCGAAGGGCGAGGATGGCCAGAAGGTGATCTTCGGCACGCGACCCGAGCACCTCGAGCTCGCCTCCGAGGGCCGTGGGCTCGCAGCCACCGTCGTCGTGGTGGAGCCCACCGGGGCCGATACGCAAGTGTTCGCCAAGATCGCCGGCACCGACGTGACCGCCGTGTTCCGTGAGCGGCACGAATTCCATGCGGGCGACTCGATCCGGCTCATGCCGGACCACGACCGCACCCACCTTTTCGATGCAGGAACTGGAATGTCGTTGATGGGATGAACCTTAGGGGACAGACCACCAGTTGCAAGAGATGAACCTTAGGGGACAGACCACCAGTTGCACATGGTGACACTGGTGGCCTGTCCCCCAAGGTTCAAAGGTTGAAAACCAAAAAGGAGGAGAGCCATGAGCAAGTTCAGCAGACGTGATTTCCTGAAGACCAGCGCGGGCGCGGCCGCGGCGGGCACCGCCGGAGTGGGCGGCTCGCTTCTCGCCACCGACGCGTTCGCCCAGGGCAAGTGGACCCCGGAGAAGGGCGCCAAGCTGCGCGTGCTGCGCTGGAAGCGCTTCGTGCAGGGCGACGAAGACATGTGGATGGAGAACACCAAGAAATTCACCGCGAAGACCGGGGTCGAAGTCCGGGTCGACAGCGAGGGCTGGGAGGACGTGCGGCCCAAGGCGGCGGTGGCGGCCAACGTGGGCAGCGGGCCGGACATCATCATCTCCACCTTCGAGGACGCGCACCAGTATCCCGACAAGCTCGCCGACGTGACCGACGTCTGCAACTACCTCGGCGGCAAGTACGGCGGCTGGTACGACGTCTGCAAGGACTATTGCGTCGAGAAGGGCAAGTGGATCGCGGTTCCGATGGGCTGCGCGGGCAACGCCGTGGTCCACCGCATCGGCGCCATGAAGGAGGCGGGGTTCAGCGAGTTCCCGAAGGACACCGCGGGGTTCCTCAAGCTCGCGCAGGCGTACAAGGCGAAGGGCATCCCGCCGGGCTTCGCGCTCGGCAACGCCACCGGCGACGGCAACGTGTGGTGCCACTGGCTCGTGTGGTCGCACGGCGGCAAGATGGTCGACACGAAGGGCAACGTGGTGATCTCGAGCCCCGAGACCGAGGCCGCGCTCAACTACGGCAAGCAGCTCTACGACACCTTCATCCCGGGCACGCTCTCGTGGCTCGACCCGAACAACAACAAGGCGTTCCTCGACGGCCAGATCGGGATGACGACCAACGGCATTTCGGTCTACTACGCGGCCAAGAACTCGGCGGATCCCAAGGTGAAGGCGATGGTCGACGACATCGGGCACGCCAACCTGCCGATCGGCCCGGTCGGGCGGCAGACGGAGCTGAACCTCTTCTTCCCGATGATGGTGTTCAAGCACTCGAAGTTTCCCAACGCGGCCAAGGCCTACCTCGCCTTCATGATGGAGAAGGAGCAATACGAGCCGTGGCAGCAGGCCGCCATCGGCTACGTCTCGCACCCCCTCAAGGCGTACGAGCAGAACCCGCTGTGGAAGTCGGACCCGAAGAACATCCCGTACAGCAACTCGATGAAGATCATGCTGCCCAACGGCTACTCGGGCCCGATGGGCTACGCGTCGGCCGCGACGATGGCCGACTTCATCATGGTGAACATGGTGGCGGAGGCGGTGTCGGGTTCGAAGACGCCGAAGGAGGCGATGGATCGCGCCAAGGCCCGCGCCGAGCGTTATTACAAGTTGTAATTGGATCCCCGCCTGCGCGGGGATGACAACGGAAAGGTCACCCCCGCGAAGGCGGGGGCCCAAGACATGCAGAAACTGCTCAACAACCGCCACGTCCTCGGGCTGCTCTTCATGCTGCCCGCGGGCGTGCTGTTGCTGTTGTTCCTCACCTACCCGCTGGGGCTCGGCACCTGGCTCGGCTTCACCGACACCAAGGTGGGCCGCGCCGGCGTCTGGGTCGGCATCGACAACTTCAAGTACCTGGCCGGCGATTCGGTCACCCAGCTGGCACTCTTCAACACGCTCTTCTATACGTTCGTCGCGAGCGTGGTGAAGTTCGCGCTCGGCCTGTGGCTGGCACTGCTGCTGAACCGCCACATCCCGTTCAAGTCGTTCGTTCGCGCCATCGTGCTGCTGCCGTTCATCGTGCCCACGGCACTCTCCGCCATCGCCTTCTGGTGGATCTACGACGCGCAGTTCTCGGTCGTGAGCTGGGCGCTGATGAAGATGGGACTCATCGACAAGTACATCGATTTCCTCGGCGAGCCCTGGTTGGCGCGCATGTCGACCATCGTGGCCAACATCTGGCGCGGCGTGCCCTTCGTGGCGATCTGCCTGCTGGCGGGCCTGCAGACCATCTCGCCCTCGCTCTACGAGGCCGCGGCCCTCGATGGCGCCACTCCCTGGCAGCGATTCCGGTTCGTGACGCTCCCGCTCCTCACCCCGATCATCGCCGTGGTGATGACGTTCTCGGTCCTCTTCACCTTCTCCGACTTCCAGCTGATCTATGTGCTCACCCGCGGGGGCCCGTTGAACTCGACCCACCTGATGGCGACCCTCTCCTTCCAGCGCGCGATTTCGGGCGGCTCGCTCGGCGAGGGCGCCGCGATCGCGACCGCCATGGTGCCGTTCCTGCTGGCGGCGATCCTGTTCAGCTATTTCGGCCTGCAGCGCCGGGCGTGGCAGCAGGGAGGCAAGGACTGATGGCCGTCGCCGAAAAATCCGCCAGCGAGGGGATGACCTACCTCGAGTCGATGCCGCGCCGGGTGATCACGCTGTACCTGCCGCTCGCCTGCTTCCTCATCGTCCTGCTGTTTCCGTTCTACTGGATGGCGATCACCTCGTTCAAGCCCAACAACGAGCTGCTCTCCCGCGAGGGCAACCCGTTCTGGGTCGTGGCGCCCACGCTCGCGCACTTCGAGAAGCTGCTCTTCAACACGCAGTACCCGGAGTGGATGTGGAATACGGTCATCGTCTCGGTGGTGGCCACCTTCACCTCGCTCGCCGCGAGCGTCTTCGCCGCCTACGCCATCGAGCGGCTGCGCTTCCACGGCTCGCGGCAGGTGGGGCTGTGCATCTTCCTCGCCTACCTGGTCCCGCCCTCGATCCTGTTCATCCCGCTCGCCGCCATCGTCGTGAAGCTCGGGCTCTTCGACACGCGCTGGGCGCTGATCCTCACCTATCCCACGTTCCTGATCCCGTTCTGCACCTGGCTCCTGATGGGTTACTTCCGCTCCATTCCCTTCGAGCTCGAGGAGTGCGCGCTGATCGACGGGGCGACCCGCTGGCAGATCCTGGTGAAGGTGATCCTGCCGCTGGCCGTGCCGGGGCTCATCTCCGCGGGCATCTTCGCCTTCACGCTGTCCTGGAACGAGTTCATCTACGCGCTCACCTTCGTCTCGTCCTCGGAGGTGAAGACGGTGCCCGTGGGGGTCATCACCGAGCTGGTGGAGGGCGACGTCTACCACTGGGGAGCGCTGATGGCGGGCGCGCTGCTGGGGTCGCTGCCGGTCGCGGTCCTGTACTCGTTCTTCGTCGAGTACTACGTCTCGGGAATGACCGGGGCGGTCAAGGAATAACGTGGCGTCCGACCGGCTGTGCGCGGCGCTCGCCGCGATCGTGGTCGCGGCGCTCGTCGCCTCCGGAATCTCACCCCACGACCGCGTGACGTGGCTGATGGAAGTGGCCCCGGTGCTGGTCGCGCTTCCGGTGCTCGTCGCGACCCGCAAGCGCTTCCCGCTCACCGACTTGCTTTACGTCCTCATCGCGCTGCACGCGCTGGTGCTGATCCTCGGCGGGGCCTACACCTACGCGAGGGTTCCGCTCGGCTCCTGGATCCAGGACGCCTTCGGCCTCCAGCGCAATCCCTACGACCGCATCGGCCACTTCATGCAGGGCTTCGTCCCCGCGATGGTCGCCCGCGAGATCCTCTACCGCACCACGGAACTCCGGGGCGCGAAGATGGTGGCGTTCCTCTGCCTCGCGGTCGCACTCGCCATCAGTGCCGTGTATGAGCAGGTCGAGTGGGGCGCAGCGCTCGCCCTGGGGCAGGGGGCCGACGAGTTCCTCGGCACCCAGGGCGACCCGTGGGACACGCAATCGGACATGTTCATGGCGATGGTGGGCGCCATCGTCGCGCTGGCGACCCTGTCGCGGCTCCACGACCGGCGCATGGCGAAGCTCATCGCGGCCCTGCCCCGGCATTCACCATCGCGAAGGTGACCGCCGGCAAGCCGCTGCCCCCACCGTTACTTCTGCGTTATTCCGGTGCCGGCGGGCGCGCCGGGAGGTCGCGGCCGGTGCCGCGAGCCTCTACACTGGGGCATGGCATCGGCGCTCACCATCCGGCTCCTCGGCACCCCTGAGATCCACGCGGCCGGGCGCCGCCTCGACATGTCCGCTTCGCGGGCGATCCCGATCCTCACCCTGCTGGCTGCCGCCGAGGCCCGTGTCCCCCGCGAGCGCATCGCCGCGCTCCTCTGGAGGCGCGTGGAGGGAGCCTCCGCGCTCGCGAGCCTGCGCCAGGTCCTGCACCACCTGCCGGAGCAGTTGCGCGCCGCGATCGACGCGGACCGCACGAGCCTGGCACTCGACCGCTCGGCGGTGGAGTGCGACCTGTGGCAGCTGCGCTCGGCAGCCGACGCCGCCAGGATCGTCGCCGCCTACCCGGCGCCGCTCCTCGTGGGCCAGGTGTTCGACGATTTCCCCGAGTTCGACGATTGGCTGCGGCAGGAGCGCGCGCGGCTCGCAGCCCGTGTGCGCGCCGCGGTGCAGGAGCAGATGGCGCGTACCGGGCCCGACGAGGCCGCAGAGCTCGCGCGGCGCTGGCTGGACATCGAACCCGCCGATGAAGAAGTGCACGCGCGCCTCATGCAGGCGCACGTGGCCGCGGGGAGGATCGGCTCGGCTGAATCGCAATACGAGGAGCTGCGCCGCGTGCTCGCCACGGTGTGGGGCCGCGCTCCGCAACCGGCCACGCGCGCGATCCTCGAGGAGGCGCTGCGCGAGCGCGGCGGTCCGCGCGGCTCGGGCATCACCCCCGTGGCCACCAGCTTCGTGGGGCGCCAGGACGAGCTCGCGGGGATCGCCCGGCTGCTGGTGGACGCCCATTGCCGCCTGGTCACGCTGCACGGTCCCGGCGGCGTGGGCAAGACGCGGCTCGCCATGGCCTTCGCCGAGGAGGCCGCGCGCCACGGCGAGGTGGTGCGCTACGCGGGGATGGAAGCGGCACAGAGCCTGCCGGCGCTCCTCGCGAGCCTTGCCGCCGCACTCGAGATCGAGGTGTCGCCCCGGCAGGACCCGCGCGCCCGCATCCTCGGATGGCTCGCATCGCAGCGCATGGTCCTCGTGCTCGACAACTTCGAGCAACTGCTCGAGGGCGCTCCCGGCGAGGCGCCGGCGGCGGCGCTCTTCGTGGCCGAGATGCTGCGCGCCGCTCCGCACCTGAAGGCGATCGTCACCTCGCGCGTGGCGCTCGGCCTGCAGGAGGAATGGCTGGTGCCCGTCGAGGGGCTCGCCTATCCCGCCGGGGACGAGGCGGCGACCGGCGCCGAAGCGGCCGTCGAGCTCTTCGTCTCCCGCGCGCGCCAGGCGTATCGCGGGTTCTCGGGCGCCGCCGAACGCCCCCACATCCTCGCCATCTGCCGGGCGGCCGAGGGCCTGCCGCTCGCGATCGAGCTCGCCGCGGCCCAGGTGGGCTCGCGCCCGTGCGCGGAGATCGCCCGCGACCTCCTGGTGGAACCGGCGGCGCGTCCTGCCAACCGGCCTGATCGCCAGGCGAGCGTGCTGCGCGTGGTCGAGCAGTCGCTGGCCGCCGCAAGCGTCGAGCAGGCGCGTGCCTTCGCGGCGCTCTCCCTCTTCCAGGGCGAGTTCGCGCCGGCGCAGGCGTTCGCCGTGGCGAGAGCGGGGGAGGGCGTGCTGGCGGAGCTCGCCACGCGGGCGCTGCAGCAAAGAGCGGGCGAGCGGCTGCGCATGCACCCGCTGCTGCGCCAGGTGGCCGCGAAGCGGCTGCAGAAGGCGCGCGCCACCGCTCGCCGCGTGGAGGAGGGCTATATCGCCGAGGTCGCGCGCCGCTCGCAGGAAGAGCTGCGCCACCTTCTCGGGCGCGACGCCCGCACCGCCGTCGCTTCACTGCCGGGGCGGATCGACGACGAGCTCCACGCGCTGCGCC
>JANMHV010000461.1:0-5271 GCA_031375445.1 Burkholderiales bacterium
CGCGCAGCGCGATCTCGAGCGCGTCGGTGCCGTTGCCGACCGCCACGCATTCGGGCACGCCGCAGTAGGCCGCGAACTCCTGCTCGAACGCGGCGACTTCCTTGCCCATGATGAACCAGCCGCTGCGCGTCACGCGGGAGAGTGCGGCCTCGATTTCGGCGAGGAGAGGCTGGGTGTGTCGCTGCAGGTCGTTGATGGCGATCATTTGGGGCGATTTTATCATTCGCCCCGGCAAATCCCGGCTTCCCCAGGCACCCGCGCGCCCGGCAATGGCTCCCTTATTGCGCGTAACTCCCCGACCCCAGCACCGTCCACGCGGTATTCGGCTCCGTGTAGACCATCGCCTGCTGCGCGATCGCGGTGCCGTTCATGAGCATCATGAAGACCTGGCCGGTCGTGTCGTTGCGCCACAGGAGGTCGGCCTTCCCGTCCCCGTTGTAGTCGCCCATTGCGACGATCTTCCAGGCGAGGTTGGGCTCGGTGTGGATGCCGCCGCCGCCCGAGATGCCGGAGGGCCCCATGAGCAGGCCGTGCACGCGTCCGTCCGCGGCATTGCGGTACACGATGTCGTCGCGTCCGTCGCCGTTCAGGTCGCCGGTGCCGGCGATGGTCCACGCGGTGTTGGGCTCGGTGTAGATCACGGTCCCGGAGGAGCCGAAGAGGCTCCCGCCCTGGTGCACGATCGTGTGCAGGAACACCTGTCCCGTCGACTGGTTGCGCCACAGCAGCTGGTTGCGGATGCCGGTGGCAGCGAAATCGCCGGAGGCTACGATGCGCCACTGGGTATTGGGCTCGTTGTAAGCCATGCCCTGGGCCTTCACCGCCGTGCCGTTCATCAGCAGCGCCCACACCTGCCCCGTGGTGCTGTTCCAGAAGAGGATGTCGCTGCGCCCATCGCCGTCGAGGTCGGGGGTGGCGACGATCTTCCACGCGGCGTTGGGTTCGATGTAGGCCACGGCGCCCGGGGCGGGCAATCCCGCCGTCGTGAAGGGCATCACGTACACCTGCCCGGTCGCCGTGTTGCGCCACAAGAGGTCACGGATGCCGTCGCCGTTGAAGTCGCCCTCGGCCGCGATCTGCCAGGCGGTGTTGACTTCGGTGTACGCCATGGCGCCGCCGGTGAACCCGAGGCCGTTGCCGAACATCCGCCAGAGCTGGCCCGTGCCCGCGTTGCGGAAGAAAACGTCGGCGTTGAGGTCGAGGTTCAAGTCCGGCTGGAACTGGATCGCCTGGCCGCTATCGTTGTTGATGCGCAGCTTCAGCGTATCGACCACCTCGAAGTTGCTGCCGGCTATCTGCCCCAACTGGCTGAACACCAGGTCGTCCCAGCGCGTGTCGGTGACGCCCTGGAAGAACCAGTTGCTGCCGCCATCGGCGAGGTAGAGGCCGTACTTCTTCATCGCGCGCAGGATCGTCTGCGTGAGCGGGTTGAGCGATGGATTGATGACGAAGCTCTGCTTCAGGCGGAAGCGGGCACCCATCGGCGGCCGGTTCGGGTCGGTGCTCGAGCCCGACCAGTGGCGCGCGGGCCAGATGAACGACTTGCCGCCGGGCCCGCCCGCATCGAGGCCCCAGATGAGGTTCGCGGTGAAGCGGATGGCGTGGTTGATCTCCCCGGTCGCCGCCTCGTCGTAGCGCACCAGCCCCGGGAGGATCGCCCCTCCGGTGGCGTCGGCCGAGGTCCACAGCAGCGGGCGCAGGGCGTGGGAGTTGAGGTCGAACTTCGCCGCCGACAGCACCTTGAAGCCGCCGCCCCCTTGCGGAATCGCGTTGTAGAGCTCGTAGAGGCGGCAATTCGTGTTCTCGAGCGCGATCACGTGGCGGTCGGCGTCCAGCGGCGCCGCGGGTCCGCCCTCGACGGGGGCATCGTTCGGGATCGGGTAGGGGCCCGGATCGCTCTCGTCGGGGCTGCCGTTCACCGGGTCGAAGGTGATGGTCGCGGCGGGCTGAGTCCCCGGCACTACGACGTAGGGGATGCCGTAGTAGTCGGCCACGACGTTGCCCCAGTCGGCGTGAAGCCTGGCCGTCGGTCCCACCGTGGCGACCCATGCATTCGAGCTGGCATGCAGCGGCAGGTTGTCGACCCGCGTGTTCCAGTAGTTGTTCTTCGGGAAGATCGGGCAGCCGGCGAGGGTGGGGCCGGCGGCGAGCGCGCCCGCGGGCAGGGCCGCCAGCAGCACGGCCGCGATGCGATGTTTCGTTGTCATGGTGGATCCCTCCAAGGTTACTGCGCGTACTCCCAGGGGCCCAGGACGCGCCACGCGGTATTCGGCTCGTTGTACACAACGCCTTGCGACTGGATCGTGAGCCCGGTCGGTCCCACCAGCATCATGTAGAGCTGGCCGGTGGTGTCGTGGCGCCACAGCAGGTCGGCGCGGCCGTCGCCGTTGTAATCGCCGTGCGAGGCCACCTTCCACGCGGTGTCGGGCTCGACGTGGAGCTGCGCGGAGGCGGTGACGGTGCCGCCGTTCATGATGAGGGCGTGGACCTGGCCGGTGGTGCTGTTGCGATAGAGCAGGTCGGACTTGCCGTCGCCATTCAGGTCGGGGGCGCCCAGGATCGTCCACGCGGTGTTGGGCTCGTTGTAGATCACGGCGCCCGTCTGCGTGAAGCCGCCGCCGGCGTACGTCACGGTCATGAGATAGACCTGGCCCGTAGTCGCGTTGCGCCACACGAGCTGGTTCTTCTTCCCGATGCCGGTAAGGTCGCCCACGGCGGCGATTCGCCATTGGGTGTTGGGCTCGGTATAAACCATTCCCTGGGCCGCCACCGACGTCCCGTTGAGGAGCACTGCAAATACCTGCCCGGTGGTCGAGTTCCACCACAGCAGGTCGGCCTTGCCGTCGCCGTCGAGGTCCGGGGTATGCACGATGCGCCAGGCGGGATTCGGCTCGGTGTAGACCACTGCGCCGGCGGAGGGGAGTCCACTCGCGTTGAACGGCATCACATAAACCTGGCCCGAGCTCGGGTTGCGCCACAGGAGGTCGCTGATTCCGTCGCCGTTGAAATCGCCGTCACCGACCACGCGCCACTGCGTATTGGGCTCGGTGTACACCATTGCGCCGCCGGAGAGCGTGAGGCCGTTGGCGAAGAGGCGCCACACCTGGCCGGTGGTGTTGTTGCGATAAACGATGTCCGAGCGGCCGTGGCCGTTCACGTCCGAGAGCGTGCTGCCGATGGGGTTCACGCGGAAGACGATGCCGTTCGGCGAGGCGGCGGAGGCCCCCAATGCCGCGGTGCTGGCGCCGGTCGCCGCGCTGGTAGCGCCGCCGAGGATCGCCACCGAATCGGCGCCGCTCGCCACGGCGTGCAGCGCATCGTGCGTGCTGGTGCCCGCGTAGCCGAGGAAGGCCGCGGTGCCACCCGTGAGGCGGCCGAAGAAGCCGTCCTGCAGGCCGAGGTTTTGGGTGCGCAGGCCCGGCGTGGCGATGGTGGTGAAGCTGTTGGAGCCGCCACCCGCCGCGAACGTGTTGCTGGTGGTGCCGGCGAAGAACACGTTGCCCACCCCGTCGGCCGCCACGGCCTCCACGGTGTCGAAGCGCGTGCCGCCCACGTAGCCACGGTGGATCACCGACGAGAAGTCGGAGGCCAGGCGAAGCACGAAGCCGTCCATGTTCCCGCTGAGGTTCGCGCCGAGCCCCGTGATGAGCGTTCCTGCCTGCGCAGCCAAATCATTGGAGGGGAACAGCACCGAATCCGTCTCGCCCACGACCACGACGCTGCCGTCGGTGTCGAGCGCCACGCCGAGGGCGCGATCGACCGCCGACAGCGTCAGGGCATTGGAGCCATAGAGGATGGTGAATCGATCAAGGGCTCCCGCGGCGGTGATCCGCGCGACGAACCCGTCGGTGCCGGCGGTGTACACCGGCGGCAGCGTGCGAAATGTCCCGGCCTGCGAGGGCAGGCCCGTGTTGGAGTTGATCTCGCCCACGACGTAGGCGATGCCACTCGCATTCACCGCCACCGCGCGCCCCACGTCGCCATCGCCATTGCCGCCGATGAGCCCCGAATACTCGAGCGCACTGCCCGCGGCGGAGACGCGCAGCGCGAAGCTATCCATGCCGCCGGCGAGAGACGTCTGCAGCCCCGCGCCGACGATGGGGAAGCCGGTCGAGCGCGTGTAGCCGACCACGTGGGGCCGGCCCGAGCTGTCGAGTGCCACTCCCTGCGCCTGGTCGTCGCCCGTGCCGCCGACGACGCCGGCATAGGTGAGCGAGTTGCCCGCGGCGGGCAGGCGTGCCACGAAGGCATCGCGATCGGCGGTGGCCTTGGTGCGGCGGAAATTCGCGTCGCCGGCGCCGGCGAAGGGAAAGTTGGTGGAGGTGGTGCCGCCCACGAGGGTGATCGACTGGTCCGCCGGATGCACCGCGATGCCGGTGCAGGCGTCGAAACCGGAGCCGCCGAGGTAGGTCACGAACTGCGGCACGCCCGCGGCGTTGAACTTCACCAGGAAGGCGTCGTCACCGCCGTTCGAAGAGGCATCGAGCGCGGCGACGGTGGGCACGTTGCTGGATGCGGTCGAGCCGCACGCGAGGAGCCCGCCGGAACCCTCGCGCGCGACTCCGTACACCTGGTCGGCCGCGTTGCCGCCCACGAGGCCCGAGAACGCGGTCCAGGCGGGGTCGACCACGAGGGCGCGATCGCGGTCGTATTCGCCGAGCTCGAAGCCGAGCGCCCAGCGGTCGTCGTCCAGGCGCTCGAGCGTGAAAGCCGAGCGCACGATGGTGTCGCCGCGCTCCGTCGCCTGCCATGCGAGCGGCGCCTCGTCGCGCAGCGTGGCCGAGCCAACGCGCCATTCCACCGCGCCGTCGGCTGCGATGCGCGCATCGCTGGCGCCACTCACCACGAAGCGGATGCGCTTCGCCTCCGCTCGCGGCGCGAGGTCGAAGTGGTACTTGATGCCGGTGGCGTCGCCCACGTAGGTGGCGTCGATGCCGGCCCACGGCTGCGCGTAGGTGACGCGCGAGAAGCTGCGCGCGCCGACAACCCATTGCGACGCGGGACCGATGAGGAAGTTGTAGGTGATGCCCGAGGCCACCGCGCCGCCAGGATCCACCGGCCGCGCGCCCGCGAGCTCGTAGCGCAGCGCCCTGGCGCCCGCCTCGCGCGTGCGCATCACGATCGCGCCCGGTTCGTAGGTGATGACCTTGCCCGCGGAGACGTTGACGAAGCGCTTGGCCCCGGCGCGCGCGTCGAGCTCGATGAACCGGTCGCCGCGCCCGGCGAGGGCCGCCGAGACCGTGGCGCCGTCGCCGGCCCCATGGGCGAGTG
>JANMHV010000464.1:0-2095 GCA_031375445.1 Burkholderiales bacterium
CGAAGCTCTACGCCTACTGGATCACGGTGAACTACCGCGAGGCCTACGGCATGTACGCCTGCAACGGCATCCTCTTCAATCACGAGAGCCCGCTGCGCGGCGAGACCTTCGTCACCCGCAAGATCACGCGCGCGCTCGCACGCATCAAGCTGGGCCTGCAGGATTGCCTTTACCTCGGCAACCTCGACGCCAAGCGCGACAGGGGCCACGCGAAGGACTACGTGCAGATGATGTGGCTGATGCTGCAGCAGAAGGAGGCCGAGGACTTCGTGATCGCCACCGGCGAGCAGTTCACCGTGCGCCAGTTCGTCGACGCCGCGGCGAAGGAAGCCGGAATCAAGATCATGTGGAAGGGCAAGGGCGTGGACGAGAAGGGCTTCGACGAGGCGGGCAAGTGCATCGTCGCCGTCGACCCCAAATATTTCCGTCCCACCGAGGTCGAGTCGCTTCTGGGCGACCCCTCCAAGGCCAAGAACAAGCTGGGCTGGGTGCCGAAGATCCGCTTCTCCGAGCTCGTCTCCGAGATGATGCGCGAGGACCTGAAGACCGCCCAGCGCGACGAGCTGGTGAAGAAGGCCGGCTTCGCGACCTTCAACTACCACGAATGACCTCGCGATAGCCTGATGTCGAAACAGAAGATCTACGTCGCGGGTCACCGCGGCATGGTGGGCTCGGCCATCGTGCGGGCCCTCGCGCGGCGAGGGGTGCAGGACATCGTGACGCGCACCCATGCCGAGCTGGACCTCGTGGACCAGCAGGCGGTGCGCGCGTTCTTCGCTAAGGAAAGACCCGCGAGCGTGGTGATGGCCGCGGCGAAGGTGGGCGGCATCCACGCCAACGACACCTACCCCGCGGAGTTCATCTACGACAACCTCATGGTCCAGAACAACGTGATCCACGAGGCGTGGAAGGCCGGGGTCCGCAAGCTGCTGTTCCTGGGCTCCTCCTGCATCTACCCGCGCATGGCGCCGCAGCCCATGCGCGAGGACGCGCTGCTTACGGGGTTGCTCGAGCCGACCAACGAGCCGTACGCCATCGCCAAGATCGCGGGCATCAAGATGTGCGAGTCGTACAACCGCCAGTACGGCACCGATTACCGCAGCGTGATGCCGACCAACCTCTACGGCCCGGGGGACAACTACCACCCGCAGAACAGCCATGTGATCCCGGGCCTCATCCGGCGCTTCCACGAGGCGAAGGAGCAGGGCGCCGAGAGGGTGGTGATGTGGGGGACGGGCTCGCCGCGGCGCGAGTTCCTGTATGTGGACGACATGGCCGAGGCGAGCGTGCACGTGATGGAGCTCGATCGGGAGAGCTACCAGGCCAACACGCAGCCGCGCCTCTCCCACATCAACGTGGGCTCGGGGGAAGACATCAGCATCCTCGAGGTGGCGCAGCTGGTGGCGAGGACCGTCGGCTACACCGGGCGCATCGAGAACGACACCACCAAGCCCGATGGCACGCCGCGCAAGCTGATGGACGTGGCGCGGTTGAAGTCCCTCGGCTGGTCGCCGAGCGTCACCCTCGAGCAGGGCCTGGCGCTCGCCTACCGCGACTTCCTCTCGAATCCGCATCGCGGGTAGCGTGGGCGCTCCGCGCGTCACCGTCGCGGTTCCTTCGTACAACCAGGGGCGTTACCTGGAGCAGTGTCTCGAATCGATCTTCGCGCAGGAGGTGGAGGTCGAGGTGTTCGTCTGCGACGGCGGCTCCACCGACGAGACGATGGCCGTGCTCGAGCGCTGGAAGCCGCGGCTCGCCGGCTGGAGAAGCCACGCGGACAACGGCCAGGCGGAGGCCATCAACGAAGGGGTCGCGCGTGGCAAGGCGCCCTACGTGTGCTGGCTGAACAGCGACGACTACTTCGAGGCGGGGGCGTTGCGGCTCCTCATCGCGGAGCTCGACGTGCATCCAGAGGCGCCGATGGCCTACGGGCGCGCGTGGAATTTCATCGAGCGCACCGGGCAGAAGAAGCCAGTGATCCTGATCCGCGATTTCGACGAGCGAGCGCTCGCGAATTTCTGCATCGTGCCGCAGCCGGCGACCCTGATCCGCCGCTCGGCCTGGGAGGCGGTGGGCGGCGTCGATCCGAGCCTCC
>JANMHV010000473.1:0-10558 GCA_031375445.1 Burkholderiales bacterium
CGCGCAGCCGCTCGAGGCGTCGCTGCGCGAGGCGGGCGTGGCGCTCCACGTCGTCCGCTCCCCCGAGCCCACCGGCACCGCGTACATCGGCGTCTACGACGACGCCGAGAACGCCATCACCGTGGCGCCGGGCGCCAACGACGCGCTCCTTCCCGGGCACCTCCCGGCCCTCGAGGGCGTAACGCACCTGCTGCTGCAGCTCGAGACGCCGATCGAATCCGTGGGCGCCTACGCGAAGGCCGCACGCGCGGCCGGCGTGGCGGTGGTACTCAACGCGGCACCGGCACGCGCGCTTCCCGCGGAGCTGCTCGCGAACGTCGACGTTCTCATCGTGAACGAGGGCGAACTCGCTGCGGTGGCGGGGGGCGCCGGCGGCATGGAGGCGCAGCTCGCGCGGCTCGACGTGCCCGCGGTCGTGGTCACGCTCGGCGCGAGGGGATCCGTCGCCCGCGTCCGGAAGGAGCATTTCCCCCAGCCCGGCTTCCCCGTGCCCGCCATCGATACCACCGCCGCCGGCGACACTTTCTGCGGCACCCTGGTCGCGGCACTCGCCCGCGGCGCGCCGTGGCCCGCGGCGCTCGCCGAGGCCAACGCCGCCGGCGCGCTCGCCTGCACCCGGGCCGGCGCGCAGTCGAGCATTCCCACCCGCAACGAGGTCCAGGCGTTCCTGGACCGCCACACGACGAAGACTCCATGAAGAGCAAGAAGCTGGGGCCGCGCCAACGCGCGCCCATCGCCCAGTACGGCGAGTACGCGCTGCCCCATACCGTGGGACAGCACTTGCCCACGCCCGGCAAGGCGCCGGGGTGGCCGATGGTCAACATCGGCCAGTGGCGCATCGACGTGAACGCGGCGGTGACCACGTGGCTGGAAGAGATGAAGGTGTGGCGCACCGAGCACCTGATCCGCATGGGTTACGACGACGCCGAGTATCGCCGGCCCGAGCTCGCGTGGAGCCGGAAGAATTTCGTGCACGTGCAGATGATGGTCGAGGACCGCTATTTCTACGATCCGGTGAAGCGCCGCTATACCGTCGATCGTTACCTCGCCGATCTCGAACAGCGCTTCGGCGGCATCGACAGCGTGCTCATCTGGTACGTCTACACCAACATCGGCGTCGACGACCGCAACCAGACCGAGCTCGCGCGCCACCTGCCCGGCGGCATCGAGGGGCTGAAGGGTGCGGTGCGCGATTTCCAGCGCCGCGGGGTGAAGGTCTTCATCCCGACGATGGCGTGGGACAACGGCACGAAGGGCGAGGGCCGTCCCGACTGGGAAGCCGCCACGCGGCTCGCGAAGGAGCTCGGCGCCGACGGCGTGAACGGCGATACCTACAACGGCGTGCCGCGTGCTTTCCTCGAGGCCTCGCGGAAGCTGAAGCACCCGCTGGTGTTCCAGCCCGAGTCGGTGCCCTACGCCGACGAGCAGCTGATGTGGAACAACCAGACCTGGGGCAAGACCTGGACCGAGGTGGTGCCGGCGGTCTCCAAGCTCAAGTGGCTCGAGCCGCGCCACATGATCAACATCGAGAACCGCTGGGCACGCGATCGCACCGACGACTTCCACTACCTGTGGTTCAACGGCATCGGCTACGTGGCGTGGGAGAACGTGTGGGGCGTGTGGAACGGCTTCACCGCGCGCGACGGCGAGGCGTTGCGGCGCCTGGCGACGATACAGCGCGCCTTCCCCGACCACTTCACCAGCCTGGAGTGGGAGCCCTACGAGGTGACGCTCCAGCAGGGCGCCTTCGCCAGCCGTTTCCCGCTGGAGGCCGCCACCCTATGGACCGTGGTGAACCGCAACGAGTACGACCTCGCTGGCGAGCAGCTCTCGGTGGCGCACGTCGAGGGGCGTAGCTACCACGACCTGTGGAGCGGGCGGGCGCTCGGGGCGCGCATCGAGGACGGCCGCGCGATCCTTTCCTTCCCGCTGGAGGCGAAGGGCTTCGGTTGCGTGCTGGCCACGCGCGGCAAGGTGGCGTACCCGAAGATCGGCCGCGAGGCGCTCGGTTCGATCCCGGGCGGCTGGGCGGCCCTGCCGCAGACGATGGTCGCGATCCCCGGCACCCGGCCGCGCAAGGAGGCGCCCGAGGGCATGGTGACGATCCCCGCGGGCCAGTTCACCTTCGCGGTCTCCGGGATCGAGATCGAGGGCTACATGTGGAAGGGCCTCGACTTCCAGTACCCGTGGGAGAGCTCGGCGCGCCGCAGCCATCGCGAGCGCCTGTCGCTCGAGTCGTTCCACATCGATCGCCATCCGGTGACCAACGCGCAGTACCACGCGTTCGTCGCGGCGACGAAGTACCACCCGAAGGACGACCACAACTTCCTGCGCCATTGGGTGGGCGGCAAGCCGCGCCGCGGCTGGGAGAAGAAGCCCGTCACCTGGGTCTCGATCGAGGACGCGCGCGCCTACGCCAAGTGGGCCGGCAAGCGCCTTCCCCACGAGTGGGAATGGCAGTACGCCGCGCAGGGCACCGACGGCCGGCTGTACCCGTGGGGCAACGACTGGAACGTGGCCAACATGCCGCCCGCGAGCAAGGCGCGCGAGATGCCCGAGCCCGCAGACGTCGACGCGCATCCCCAGGGAGCCAGCCCGTTCGGCGTCGAGGACCTGGTGGGCAACGTGTGGCAGTGGACCGACGAGTTCCACGACGAGCACACGCGCGCGGCGGCATTGAGGGGCGGCAGCAACTACCTCCCGCAGACGTCCCATTGGTATTTCCCGCAGGCCTACCAGCTCGACCAGCACGGCAAGTACCTGCTGATGGCGCCGGCGAAGGACCGCTCGGCGGGCATCGGCTTCCGTTGTGTGGTGGATTCGGGGCCGTGACGAATCGCGTCATCCTCGGCGGCCTGCTGGGCCGCGCCCTCGAGGACAACGCGCGCGGAAGGCTCGCGACCTTCATCACCGACGAGGCGAGCCCCGCGATCTCGCTCTTCGGCACCGAGCTGCGGGCGAAGAACCGCGAGGGCGACTGGTACGGCGAGCACGCCGGCAAGTGGCTCTACGCCGCGGCCAAATCCGCCGCGCGCACCGGTGACGCCACGCTCGCCGCCAGCGTGAAGCGCGTGGCCGATTTCCTGGTGGCCTCGCAGGAGGCCGACGGCTACCTCGGCACCTACGCCCCCGAGCGCCGCTTCCCGGTGAAGCAGCCGCCGCCGCAGCGCACCTGGGATGGTGCGCCGAGCCTGCGCACCTGGGACGTCTGGACCCACGCCTACCTGGTGTTGGGGCTGCTCGAAGTCCACCGGCACTTTCCCGATGCGCGCTACCTGGAAGCGGCGCGACGCATCGGGGACCTGTGCCTCGCGGCGATCGGCGCAGGCGGCATCGACGTGACCCACCTCGGCAATCACTTCGGCATGTCGGCCACGGTCCTGCTCGATCCCGCCGTGGAGCTCTACTTCGCCACCGGCGACGCGCGCTACCTTGCCCTCGCCAATCGCATCGTCGAGCAGGCCGAGGCGCGCCCGGAGCTCCAGCTCGTGACGCGCGCCACCGCCGGCGCCGACGCCTCCGAGATCGGCACCGGCAAGGCCTACCAACTGGCCTGGAACCTGGTGGGGCTCGCCAAGCTCTTCCGCGCCACCGGCGACGAGCGCTACCTCGACGCGGTGCGCAACGCGTGGGAGAGCATCCGCCGCCATCACCTCACGCTGGGCGGCGGGCCCTGGGGCGGTGTCGCCCATCGCTCGCGAGAGGTGTTCAACGCGCCGGGCGCCTTCAGCCCCTACGGCTACGTGGAGACCTGCTCGACGCTCGCGTGGATCCAGTTGAATCGCGAGCTGCTGTGGCACACCGGCGAGGCGCGCTTCGCCGAGGAGATCGAGCGCTCGGCGTACAACGACCTCCTCGGCGCCCAGGCGCCCGGCGGCGAGGACTGGTGCTACTACACCTTTCCCAACGGCAAGCGCGTCTTCACCACCTACTGGCGCTGCTGCAAGTCGAGCGGCGCGATGGCGCTCGAGGAGCTGCCCGACCTCACCTACTGCGTGACGCAGGGCGAGGTTCTGGTGAACCTCTATGGCCCCTCCGACGCGACGCTGGATATCCCCGGCGTGGGCGAAGTGCGCTTCGTGCAGGAGACGCGCTATCCGTTCGACGGCGAGGTGTTGTTGCGCGTGACACCGCCCACGTCGGCGCGAATAGCGGTGCGCGTGCGCATTCCTTCGTGGGCGAACGGTGCCACGGCGGACGGCGCGCCCGCCGCGCCGGGGGATTACCTCACGCTCGATCGCGAGTGGAAGCCCGGGGACTCGGTGCGCCTCGCTTTCCCGATGGAGCCGGTGCTGCATCGCCGGTCGAGCCGCAACGTGCAGGAGTCGGTGGCGCCCGACGGCTCCCCGGTGCGCCAGGAGGTGCTGCGCCACGACTATGCCGCGATCACGCGCGGGCCGCTCGCCTACGCCACGGGGCTCATCGACGGCTTCAAGGTCGAGGAAACGGTGCGCCTCGACGGCGATGGCAAGCTCGAGGTGTTGCCGCCGCCGCCGGGCCACGAGGGTCCCGGGATCCGCCTCGGCCTCGCATCGCGCGGACCGCTCACCTTCGTCCCGTACTACGAGGCGGGCGGCCGGCGCGACGGCGCCTGGCGCCTCACCTGGATGTCGCTGGCGCCGGAGGGCACGCCGTGAAGCCCTATCCCGAAGCCACGTCGGCGCAGGTGCGGCAGTTCGAGGCCGACGGCTTCCTGGTGGTCACCGGAGCGATCGACGCCGAAGAGGGCGCGGCGCTCCGCAGGATGGGCGACGAGATGATGCGCCGCCCGAAGGACCAGGCCAACGACTGGGATTGGCGCCGGGGCGAGGCGCTCGCCGAGCGCCAGTTCCGCATCGTGCAGAGCGGCGTAGACAGCCACTATCCCTGGCTCGCGGCCTCGCGCTTCCGCGCCTGGGCGGCGCGCTTCGGCGGCGCGCTGATGGGCGAGGAGATGGCGTTCTGGTACGAGCAGTTCCTCGGCAAGCCTCCCGGCATCGGCGCGCCCACGCCCTGGCACCAGGACGAGGCGTACTGGGGAAGCACCTACGCGGACCACGGCGTCACCTGCTGGACCGCGTTCCATCGCGTCGGCCCCGAGAACGGCTGCATGCACTTCGTTCGCGGCGGGCACCGCACGCTCCTCGCGCATCGCCACCCGGCGGAGATGGCGAGCGACCTGCTGCTGTGCGACTTGCCGCCCGGGGCGGAGGTGGTGGCGGTGCCCCTGGACGAGGGCTCGGTCACCTTCCACCACGCGAGGATGCCGCACATGACCACCGCCAACAGCGCCAGCGATTGGCGCCTCGCGCTCACCCAGCATTTTCGCAACCCGGAGTGCGCGGCGCTTCCCGAGCGGCACTACCCGTGGCGCGTCTTCGTCAGCCAGCGCGCTTCGGCGGGCTCACCTTCACCGCTTCCTCGAGGAACGCCGTGACGAGCCGCATGCGGATGGTGGAGCGCGTCCACAACACGCCGATGCGCCGCGGCTCGAATGGCCGCGGCAGCGGGATGTGCGCGAGCCGCAGCCCCTCCGGCCAGGGCCGCGCCCACTCGGGAACCAGCGAGACGCCGAGGCCGCGGTCCACCATCACCGCGATGGCGTTCAACGCGTTCAGCTCGAAGCGCTCGTGCGGCTTGATGCCGACCATATGAAGGTACTGCTCCACCAGGTGGCCCCCCCACTGGTTGCGGTCGTAGCGGATGAACGGCTGGGTCGAGAGGAGCTCGTGGGGATCGCGACGCGACATGCTCTGCGGCGCCAGCACGACGAGCTTCTCCTCGCGCAGCAACTGCCAGCTGCAGGTCTTGGGCAGCGTGAACGGCGCCTGCAGCACGACGGCGGCATCCAGCTCGCCCTTCTCCACCGCGCGGTAGAGCTCCGGCGAGTAGCCGGGCTGGATGTAGACATTGATCTGCGGGAAGCGCGCCACCATCCGCGCGAGGATGTCCGGCACGATGCCGGTCAGCGCATTGGTGCCCGCGCCCAGGCGCAGCTCGCCGGCCGTGGCATTGTCGTTGGCGACGGTGCGGAGATCCGCCGCATCGCGCAGCAGCCCGCGCGCGCGCTCGAGGATGCGGGTGCCGGCCTCGGTCACGCTCACGGTGCGCCCGGCGCGCGCGATGAGCGGCGCGCCCAGCTCGCGCTCGAGGGTGCGGATCTGCTGCGCCACCGCCGCCGGCGTGATGTTGAGCTGCCGTGCGGCGGCGGCCATCGAGCCCTGATCCACCACCATCACGAAGGTCGTGAGGAACTGCGTGTCCATGAATGATTCTTGCATGAAAGCCCGCGGCCTCCTCCTTGCTGCTGCCTGCCTCCTCGCCGCTTTCGCGGCCGCGGCCACTCCGCGGGAGCCGCTCACCCGTGTCTCGGTCGGCGAGCTGCCGCCGCTGCCCCCGGCGGCGGCCTCGGCGCGCCTCGCCTCCGTCGACAAGCATCTCGTGGCTCTCGGCGAGGGCAGCGCGTGGACGCTCGCCGAAGGCGGCAAGGAGTGGCGCGCGGGTGAATGGAAATCCGCCGGGGCGATCACCGCCATCGCGCGCGGCGCCACCTACACTTACCTGCTGCTCGGTGACGCACCCGGCGGCCCCGCCACTCGCGTGGCGCGGCTCACTGCGACCACCGGCGTCGCATCCCTGGGCGCCGCGATCGCGCTGCCCGCGCCGCTCGCGAAGGCCCGGGGCGGAATGCTCGGCGACACGCTCTACGTCGCGGGGATGCGCGAGGGCGGCAAGCCGCAGCTTCTCGCCATCGATGCCCTCTCCACCGCTCCCGCGTGGCGCGAGGTCCCGGCCTGGCCCGGCGGCGGCGAGCCGGTGGCGCTGGTGGGCCAGACCCAGGCCTTGCAGCTGGTGGTGCGCGAGCGCGCCATCGAGAAGGTCTATCGCTGGAAGGCGGCCGACGGCTGGCTCGACCGCGGCGACGTCCCCGGCACCTTCCTCGAGGGCTCGGTGCGCGCGAGCGGCCAGGGCCACCTGCTGGGACTCCTGCGCGATGCCGCGGGCCAGGCGCGCTTCGCTTCCTACCAGACCATCACCGCGGCCTGGGTGACGCTCGCCCGCACGCCCGCGGGGGATGCGAAGAGTGTCGCCGCCTGGGGCAACGGCCTCGCGTGGCACGGCGGTGCCGTGGCGGGCTTCTCGCACATCGAGGACACCAAGCTGCTGCTCGAGTGGCTCGACTGGATCATCATCGTGGTCTACCTCACGTCGATGGTCGGCATGGGCCTCTACTTCTATTTGAAGGAAAAGCGCCAGAACACCGCGGACTTCTTCGTCGGTGGCCGCTCCATTCCGTTCTGGGCCGCCGGGGTGAGCCTCTACGCCACCAACACCAGCTCGATCAGCTACATCGCGATTCCGGCGAAGGCGTTCGAGACCAACTGGACCTACCTCGCCAACAACCTGGTGGCGGTGTGCGGCCTCATGTTCGTGGCGGTGTGGATCGTGCCGCTGCTGCGGCGGTTGAATCTCATGAGCGTCTTCCACTACCTCGAGATCCGCTTCCACCCGGTGATCCGCACGCTCTCGTCGCTGCTGTGCATCCTGGTGCAGATCGGCAGCCGCATGAGCGTCATCCTCTTCCTGCCCTCGCTCGCGATCGCCACCATCACCGGCATCCCGGTCACGTGGAGCATCGGGATGATGGGGGTCTTCACCATGATCTACACCGCCATGGGCGGCATGAAGGCGGTCATCTGGACCGACTTCGTGCAGCTCATCGTGAAGATGGGCGGCATCGCCTTCGCCATCGGCTTCGTGGTGTGGAACTTGGACGGAGGCTGGGGCGAGCTCTTCGCCGTGGCGGCGCAGGAGGAGAAGATGAAGCTGCTCGACTTCAGCTTCGACTTGACGCGCGCGACGGTGTGGGGCTTCATCTTCCTGGTGGTTTTCGACGTGGTGCTCACGTTTCCCAAGGACCAGGTGCTGATGCAGCGCGTTCTCTCCACCAAGAACAGCAAGGACGCGGGCAAGTCGATCTGGACCTTCGCCGCAATCATGATCCCGGGTGGCTTCATGTTCTATTTCGTCGGCACCGCACTCTACGCGTTCTACAAGAGCCACCCCGAGCGCATGAACCCATTGTTGAGCGTGGACGCCACCTTCCCGCTCTTCATCGCCGCCGAGCTGCCGATGGGAGTCAAGGGCCTCATCATCGCCGGCATCTTCGCCGCCGCCATGGCGACGCTTTCGTCGATCATGAACAGCGTGGCCACCCTCGCCTCGGTGGACTTCTTCGAGCGCATGGTGAAGAACCCGACGCCGAAGCAGAGCGTCTTCTTCGCCGAGGCGATGACGGTGGTGACGGGACTCGTGGGGATGGCGGCGGCCCTGGTGCTGGCGCGCTATGACATCCTCTCGCTCTTCGACGTCTCCATCGAGCTCGCGGGCCTGCTGGGCGGCGGCTTCGCCGGAGCGTACACGCTGGGAATGTTCACTCGCCGCGCGAACTGGCAGGGAGTGGCCATCGGTGTGGTCGCGGCAATCGCGCTCACCGGGGTGGCGTGGTCGATGAGCCTGGTGCACCCCTACTTCTACCTCGGGATCTCGATCATGGTGTGCATCGTGGTGGGCTACGCCGCGAGCTGGTTCTTCCCGCCGCATCCGGGATCGCTCGAGGGCCTCACCATCTACGACAAGCGCTGACTGCTCGGCCTCAAGGGCCAAGTGCTCGCGGGGAAGGCAAATAAGGGCTAGAACGACTTCGTCGGCCGCTTCTGCAGGTCCAGCGGCATGGTGAGCGTCTCGCGATCCCACCCCTCGATCACCAGCACCTGCTCCAGGCAGCGCTCCATCACCGCGTGGCATTCCGCCGTGGAACGCGCGATCGCCTCGTGCACGCGCTTGTCGGTTTCGGCGCTCTCCTTGCACTTCACCTGGTAGTCGTAGAGGTCGCGCAGCTCGAGGAGCGTGGTGGCCACCTGCGCGGGGCACGCGCACTGGTACACCAGGGCCTGGTCGATGATCTTGCTGATCTGAATCGCGGTGAACTGGGTCTTCATGGCTCGGTTCCGGAAGTCTTGCGAGGATAGGTGGAGGGGAAGCAGACGTACTCGACGGGCGCGTCGAACCCGCGCAGCGGCGTAGTGCGGGATTCGGGCGGCATGCTGCCGGTCATTCCCGCGGAGCGCACCAGCCGCGGCGTGGCGACGATCTCACCGGCTTCGGCGATGGCGCAGAGGCGTGCGGCCAGGTGCACGGTGGCGCCGATCACGTCGTATTGCTGGCGCCCGGGCTCGCCGATGAGGCCCGTCATCACCAGGCCTTCGGCGAGGCCGATTCCGACACGCAACGAATCGCGGTAGTCCGAGGTGGCGTCCAGCTCCTGCAGGGCGATGGCGCAGCGCAACGCCTGGTGCGAACGGCCGCGGCCGCGGAACGAGGCGAGCATCCCATCGCCGGTGTACTTCACCACCGAGCCTCCCGCCTCGCGGACTGCCGCTCCCTGGTCGGAAAGGCTGCGATTGATGGCGTCGAACCATCGCGGCAGCGGCAGTGACGAGATGAGCTGCGTGGAGCGCCGGATGTCGGTGAAGAGGATGGCGTGCTCCGAGAGCATGGGGCCGGTGCGGGCATGCTCGACCCAGTTGCGGCCCTCCTCGGAAACCAAGTTGGCGAAGCTGCGCGCGCGCGAGTCGGCGCGGCGCTTCTGCACCAGGGCGTGCAGGGTGCGGAACAGCGCCTCGCCGTCGAGCGGCTTGCGGATCGTTTCGTCGACGCACGCCACCTTCTGGTTCCATGCTCGCACCCGCTGCAGGGCGAGCCCTGGGGAGGCGAGCACGATCACGGGCAGTGCCGGGCGCAGCTGGCGCACCGCCAGGCAGGCCTCGAGGTCGTGGGGCCGGTCGTAGTGGAAATCGAGGATGAAGGCGTCGAACTCGCCGCCTTCGAGCGCCACCTGCACCTGGGGACGCGTGGCGCCGCACGAGATCGCGCGGTGGCCGCGGCTCGCGATGCGATCCAGCAGCACCCGCGCGGTATGGTCCTGCGTGTCCACCAGCAGGATGGACAACGGCGGCGTGGATTTACTCGATGGGATCGATTCGATTGCGGACATGCGTTGCGGTCACGGCCCGGTCCAGAGCGCCGGCATGCGGCAATTGTAGTCCCACGCGCGGCCGGGCCATGCGCTTCCGGTACCATCGCGCCATGCCGGAATCCACTGAATCCAGACGTTGCGCGGGGGGCTGATGCGCCTCCTCCTGGTCGAGGATGACGCGATGATCGGTGCGGCGGCACAGCAGGGCCTGCGGCAGGAAGGGCACTCGGTCGACTGGGTGCGAAACGGCCGCGAGGCCGATGCCGCGGTGGCGCAGCGGGTGCACGACATGGTCCTGCTCGACCTCGGCTTGCCGCAGCGCGATGGGCTCACGCTGCTGCGCGGCTGGCGCGCGCGGTCGATCGACATCCCGGTGCTGGTGGTGACGGCGCGCGATGCGGTCACCGACCGCGTGGCGGGGCTGGACGCCGGCGCCGACGACTACCTCGTGAAGCCTTTCGACCTCGACGAGCTCTCGGCGCGCGTGCGTGCGGTGATGCGACGGCGATCCGGGCGCGCGGGCTCGGTGGTGGCGGTGGG
>JANMHV010000002.1:0-12908 GCA_031375445.1 Burkholderiales bacterium
AAGGCGATGCAGCCAGGCTCGCAGGGCATGGCCCAGCTTTGGTCGGTGCCGGTGGCGGGGTCCAGCCGGTGGATCGCGTGGCCGTCGATATCGACCCAATAAAGCGCCTGCTCGGACACAGACCACAGCGGGCACTCGGCGAGCTGCGCCCGGGCGTCGAGTGCCAGGCGCGCGAGGCCGTAGTCATGCGGGGTAGTCACCGAAGCATTCACCGCTGCGATTCCAGGAAGACGCGGCCGTCCGCGGCACGGCGTGCGCGCATCCCCGCGGAGAGGGCGACGCGCTCGGCAGGCAATCCCTGGATCCACGTTCCTTCGGGGCCGGTGCCGAAAGAGAGCGCGTTCTGCATGACGCAGGGCGGTTGCCTGGGCAGGCCGAACACGCGCACTTCCTCGAGTGGGGCGGATAGATCGATCTGCCCGGTGTGCTGCACCGGGCGCCCGAGGCAAAGCATGTGTCCTTCCCGTCCCCAGACCGGCAACTGCTCGAGCGACCTCTCGAACCGCCTTACCTTCCCGCCTTCGATGCGCTCACCGGTTTCGAGGTCGTGCCACCACTCGCCGGACGGGAAGCAGACCTCGACCGTGCCGCCCGGCCGGGTGATGGGCGCGACCAGCAGGGCGTCCCCGAAGAGGTATTGCATCTCGAAGGCGCGGGCCGGACGATCGCGCGGGAAGGCGAGCGGCATCGCGCGCATCAGGGGAAGGCCCGTACGCGCCGCCTGCTCGGCGGCCCCGGCGATGTAGGGGATCAGGCGGTAACGAAACGCGAGCAACTCCCTCGCGATGCGTTCGGCTTCGGCGCCGAAGGCCCACGGCTCGCGTGCGCCGATGCCATGAAAGCGGAAGTGCGAGCTGAAGATGGCGTTGGCCGTCCAGCGCAGGTAGAGCTCGGCATCGGGCTGCTCGGCACCGTAGAACCCGCCCACGTCCGTGGCGTAATAAGGCACGCCGCTCATCCCGTAGCCCAGGCCGCCGCGAATGCTCGCGGCCATCCCCTCCCAGTCGGATTGCGGATCGCCTCCCCATTGCACGGGATACCGCTGGGATCCGATGCAGCCGTCACGGCCCCACACCATCGGCGCTCCGCGCCCGTGCGCCTCGTTGTAGCGGCGCGTCGCCTCGAACACGCACGCGTTGTACAGCAGCGGATAGGCGTTGTGGAGCCGCCGTCCGGAGTCGCCGTTGTGCGCCACCATGTCGTCCTCGACCTGCTCGCCGAAATCGGTCTTCATGACATCGACGCCGTCGTCGAAGAGCTGGTCGTGGCTGTCGGCCCAGAACTGCGACGCCTGGGGGTGGGTGAAGTCGATGAGGCCCGAAGGCGGCAGTGGTGTCAGCACCTTGCCGAACGGATCGTCGCTCGGGTCCTTCACCCAATCGAAGACGCGTGCCTTGCCGTCGTCGCCCTTCAGCAGCCATCCCTTTTGCTCGAGTTGCGCGAAGAGCGGGTTGTGCACCGAGACGCAGGGATACTCCCAGACGCAGATCTTCAGGTCGTGGGACTTGAGCTCCGCGAGGATGCGCTTCGGGTCGTCGAACCGGCCCTTGTCCCATTCGAAGGCGAAACGCGTGCGCACCTCCCACGCCGCGCGCCCGTCGAGCGTGATCACGTCGCACGGAATCTTCCGCTGTCGCACCTCGCGGGCCGCTTCGATCGCCTCCTGCGGCACCTTGTAGTAGGCGCGTGAGAGCCACACGCCGTAGCTCCATAGCGGGGGGAGTGCCGCGCGTCCGGTGAGGCGCGCGTACGTCTCCAGGATCGCGGCCGGCTCGCCGGTGAAGAACACGAGATCGAGCGAATCGTCCTCGACCTCGATCACGTGGCTGCGGTGGGACCACTGCGGGTAACCCACGCCATGGCGCACCACACCCGGTGTGTGAACGAGCAGCCCCCAGCCGTCCGGGCTCCAGCAGAAGGGAATGTTCTTGTAGGAAAGCTCGGTGTTGACCCCGAGCGCGTCCTCGGTGCGCCCGCGGATCAACTGGCCGCGCTTGTCGAGCGGGCCGAACTTCTCGCCGAAACCGTAGACGGCGGTGTCGCTCTCGAGCGCGAAGGAGGCGCACCAGGTTCGCGGCGCTGCTTCTTCGAGGCCGAAGGCCGGCAGGCGCAGCCGCCCGCGAAAGTGCTGGTCGGTGATCGAGGCGAGGACCGGGTGGCCCGCATGCGTGAGCGAGATCCGCAGGGGCGCTGACTCGATGCGGATCGACAGCGCGCCCGAAGCGACGTGCCATGCGGCATCCCCGGCAGTCACCTCGATCGTCCCGGGCGCTCCTTCGGGGCGCAGCAGGCCGTAATCGGGAAGCGAGGCGCTGCCGAGGACGAGCCGCAGGAGGCCCGGCAGGGGTGCAGTGAACGCGAGCGCCACGCCGTCCACGGTGAAATGCGCCGCGTGGTTGTCGGCGGCGATGAAGGCCACCTCGCCCAGGCGCCGGAATCGTTGTTGCTGGAAGGTGTCCGCGGACACTCTCGCTCCCTTGAAGAAAACCTGGTCCGCTAACCCTTGAGCCCGCCCGTGGTGAGCCCACTTACTACGCGCTCCTGGAAGATCAGGATCACGATCATCACCGGCACCATCGCGATCACCAATGCGGCCGAAATCGTCGGCCACGGAAAGGCGAACTCGCTCTGGTACATCTGGATGCCCACGGGGAGCGTGCGGTATGCGACCGCGGCGTTCATGGATAGCGCGAGCAGGAATTCATCCCACGCGTTCACGAAAGCGAGGATGCCCGCGGTGAAGACACCCGGGGCGGCGAGCGGCACCACGATGCGCCAGAGGGCGCCCATGCGCGTGCAGCCGTCGATCATCGCCGCGTTCTCGATATCCCGGGGGATGTCCTGGAAGAAGCTCACCAGCACCAGCGTGCAGATGGGAAGGTTCAGCACCGTGTAGGGAAGGACCAGCGCCCAGTAGCTGTTGAGGAGCCCCAGCCCGCGCATGATCTCGAAGAGCGGCACCATCAGGGTGACCAGCGGGAACATCGACACCGCGATGATGCCCGTGAGGATCAGGTTGCGGTGCCGCAGCCGGAGGCGGGCGATGGCGTAGGCGGCGAGCGCGCTGATGAAGAGCGAAAGCAGCATCGACAGGATGGCGACCATGGCGCTATTCAGCAGGTAGCCCGGCAGGGGCTGGTCGCGAAACGCCGCCACGTAATTCGAGAGCACCGGACCCTGCGGCCAATAGGTGATCGGCTTCGCGGTGAGCTCGACCTCGTTCTTGAACGAGGTGAGGAGGATCCACACGGCCGGAAAGAAGCCGTTGACCAGCACGATCGCCGCGGCAAGCCATCGCAGGCGCGATCCCGTGAATGCCGCCGTCACGAGTCGTCTCCCCGCACGTACTTGAGGTACACCCAGGTGGTCGCCATCGACAGCAGGAACATGAACACCGCTGCCGCCGAGCCGAAGCCCAGGTCCAGGTAATCGACGGTGTTGATCTGGATGTACATGGCGAGCGTCTGCGTCTCCTCCCCCGGACCCGGCATGCTGTACGGGATGTCGAAGGACTGGATGGCGGTGAGGGTGCGGAAGATGAGCGCCACCAGCATCGAGGGCACGAGCAGCGGCAGCGTGACCTCGCGAAACTGCAACCACTTGGAGGCGCCGTCGACCTCGGCCGCTTCGTAGAGCGAGGCCGGGATGGTCTGCAATCCCGCGAGCAGGATCAGCGCCATGAAGGACGAGGTCTTCCAGATGGTGGCGAGGCAGATCGCCGTCATCGTGAGCGCCGGGGAGTTGAACCAGATCTGGGGTGCGAAGCCCAGGCGCCGCAGCACGTCGTTCACGACCCCGTATTCGCTGTGGAAGAACCACGCGAAGATGAGCCCGACGAAGGCGAGCGGCATCGCCCATGGCAGCAGGAGCGCCAGCCGGATGGGCCCGCGCATGCGGAAGGGCAGGTTGGCGAGGAGTGCCAGGCCGAGCCCCACCAGCAGCGCCCCTGGGACCGTCACCACGACGATGATCATGGTGTTGCGCACCGCGCGCCAGAACATGCCGTCGGCCAGCACCGCCCCATAGTTGTCCCACCCGACCAGGCGGATCGGCACGCCTCCGGTGAGGCGAATGTCGTGGAAGCTGTTGATGACGAGGGTGGCGACGGGGTAGGCCACGATCGCGGCGATGAAGAGCGCCGCGGGTGCCAGAAGCATCGCCGCCAGCGCGCCGTCGGAAGGGTCGGCGATGTGGTCGAGGAGGCGCCGGGTCGTCATCGCAGCGCGCGCCCGACGCGCTGCTCGATTTCGTCCAGCGCCTGGGCGGGCGTCTTGACGCCCGCCATCACCGAGTTGGTGTTGATGCGCAACGCGTCCGAAATCTGCCGGTAGACGGGTGTGACCGGTCGCGGCCGCGCCGATTCCACCACCGGCAGCGCGTCGGCGAACCAGGGGATCGCGGCGAGCACCTCGGGATCGCGGTACACCGAGGCGAACGCGGGATGGAACGAGCCCTGGATCGCGAGGCGCTTCGCGACCGCCGGACTCGAGAGCCAGCGCACCAAAGCCACCGCCTCGGGCTTGCTTCGGCTGAAGGCGGAGACCGCCCAGTTCCAGCCGCCCATGCAGGAGACCGACTCGCCGCCCGGCATGGCGGGCAGCTTGTGGACCCCGACGCGGTCCTTCACCACGGTGCCCGCGCCGCTCTGGAAGTGGTTCCAGGCATAGCCCCAGCCCACGCCGAAGATCACCTTGCCCGCCTGGAATTCCTTGCGCGTGTCGTCGGTGCTGACTTCGGAGATGTTCTTCTTGGCGACTCCGGCCGCGACCAGCTGCCGCCACATGGCAAGCCCGGCTTCGGCCTTGCGGCGGTCGAAGGACATGCGCCCATCGCGGATGATCTCGCCGCCCTGGCTCCAGTACGGCAACAGGAACGTGCACACCGCGCCTTCGATGGCCTTGCCCTGGAAACTGATTCCCTGCAGGTTCGAATCCTTCTCCCCGTCGAGGATCCTGCGTGAGATGCGCTCGAGCTCGGGCCAGGTAGCCGGCGGCTTCTCGCCGTACTTGGCGAGCAGGTCCTTGCGGTAGTAGAGGAACATCGAATCGGCGAGCGCGGGAAGTGCGATCACCTTGCCGCCGACGGTGTTGGCCGCGCGGTAGTTGGGCAGGTAGCGCGACATGACACTTTCGCGGTCGGCGCCCAGGTAGGGATCGAGCGGCTCGGCCCAACCGGCGGCGGCGAATTGCGCCGGTCGGATGATGTCGATGAGGAAGATGTCGAGGGTCGGGTCCTTGGCCGTGAGGACCATGTTGAGGTATTTCTGGTGCAGGTCGGATGCGGCGGCGCCGACTTCCAGCGACACCTTCACGCCCGGATTCGCCTCCATGTACTCCGCGAAGAGTGCCCGCATGATGTCGGGGCGTTGCTGGCCGCCGACGAACACCTTGAGTTGAGCGGGAGACGCCGCGAGCGCGGGATTCGCAAGGACCCATGCCGAGACGAGTGCCGCGAGGTGCTTGCGAATCTTCATCGCTGCTTCAATCCCCCGCCACCGCATCGCCGCTTTGCGCGTCGAAGGCGTGCGCCTTTCCCATGTCGAGCCAGATTCGCGTGCGAGCGCCCGGCGCCAGCGCGGCCCCCGGCGGCACGCGCGCGATCAGCTCCCCGCCCGCGAAGGCGAAGGTCACCAGGGTTTCGGCGCCGAGCGGCTCGGTGACCACCACACTCGCCTCGATCGGCTGGTCGTCGTCGCCGGCGCGCTCCAGTCGGATATCCTCCGGGCGGATGCCGAGGGTCAACGCGCGCCCGCTTGCACCACGGAACCGACCGCTCCGGGACGCAGGGATCGCGAGCTGCGCCGTCGCCTCGCCCAGGGCGAGGGCGAGGCTCCCGGCGGTTTCGACGACGCGCGCGGCAATGAAATTCATCGGCGGCGAACCGGTGAACCCCGCCACGAAGCGCGACGCGGGCTGGTTGTAGATCTCGTCCGGCGTGCCGACCTGCATGATCCTGCCGCCGGACAGGACCACGATGCGACCGGCGAGCGTCATCGCCTCGACCTGGTCGTGCGTCACGTAGATGGTGGTGGCGCCGATGCGCTGGTGGAGCTTCTTGATCTCGGTGCGCATCTCCGAGCGCAGCTGCGCATCGAGGTTGGAGAGCGGCTCGTCGAAGAGGAACACCTTGGGCTGGCGCACGATCGCGCGTCCCATGGCCACACGCTGGCGCTGCCCACCGGAGAGCGCGCGCGGCCGGCGGTCGAGGAGATGCCCGATCTGCAGGATCGCGGCCGCGTCCTGGACGCGCTTGTCGATCTCCTCGCGGGGAAAGCCGCGGATCTTCAGTCCGAACGCGAGATTGTCGAAGACATTCTTGTGCGGGTAGAGCGCGTAATCCTGGAACACCATGGCGATGTCGCGCTCGCGGGGCGGAAGGTCGTTGACCACGCGCCCCTCGATGGAGATCGAGCCGCTGGTGACGGTTTCAAGCCCGGCGACCATGCGCAGCAGCGTGGACTTGCCACACCCCGAAGGACCGACGAACACGACGAACTCGCCCTGGCCGATGGTGAGGTCGACGCCGTGCACCACCTGCGGCCCGCGATCGTAGGTTTTGACGACCCGTTCGAACGCGACGCCCGCAACTGCCATCAGTACGCCCCCGCTCCGAGCGTCTTGGCCAGTGCCGGTTTCAGGGCCGACAAAAACTGGTTGGCCTGCCGCATCATCATCCCCATGTCCGAGGCGACCGCCACGAAGTCGTAGCCCCAGCCGATGAAGTCCTTCACCATCTCCGGGGTCGGGCCCACGGTGCCGATGAGCTTGCCGGCCTTGTGCGTGCGTTGCGCCGCGTCCTTGAGTGCTGCCTGCACCGAGGGGTGAGCGACGTTGCCGATGTGGCCCAGGGCCGCCG
The DNA here is from genome assembly GCA_031375445.1 of Burkholderiales bacterium. Classification (GTDB taxonomy): domain Bacteria; phylum Pseudomonadota; class Gammaproteobacteria; order Burkholderiales; family Usitatibacteraceae; genus Usitatibacter. Next base: position 6,856 of record JANMHV010000002.1, read on the forward strand.
AGAGGTCGCCCGGCCCCATGAAGATCGCATCGACGCCGTCGACCGCGGCGATCTCCTCCAGGCGTTCGAGCGCCGCCGGGGTCTCGAGCTGGATCATGCGGAAGATGCCTTCGTTGGCCCGCTTGCCGTAGTCCGCCGCCGTCGTATAGCGGCTGCCCCGGTGCATGGCCGCGTAGCCGCGCGTTCCCGGGAAAACTTCTCCCGGCGCGGGATAACGCGTCGCGGCAACGGCACGCTGCGCCTCGTCCGCGTTCTGCACGAACGGGAACATGAGCGTCTGCGCCCCGATGTCGAGCGCGCGCTTCACGAGCACGGTGTCGTTCCACGCGAGGCGCACCACCGGCACGGCCGGCGTGCCCGCAATCGCCTGGAGGATCTGGTACGTGTCCTTGTAGTCGATGGGGACATGCTCCATGTCGACCACCAGCCAGTCGAATCCGAGGCATCCCATGGCCTCGGCCGTGGAAGCGGCGCCTGACATGAGCCAGGTGCCGAGGGGAACTTGCGGCTGGGCGAGCAGGCGGGAGAACGGATTTTCGAAGGGGTTCATGGGGAACTCAGTAGATGGGGGGTTCGGGAGTGGCCTCGCGGCCGGCGAGAAAATCGAAGTCGCAGCCCTCGTTGGCCTGCGTTGCGTGCTCGACATAGAGGCGCGTGTAGCCGCGGGCGTAGGGACGCGCGGGCGGCTTCCAGTCCGCGCGCCTGCGGGCAAGCTCGGCATCGTCCACTTCCAGCTCGAGCCTGCGCGCCTCGATGTCGAGCGTGATGAAGTCGCCCGTTCGCGCGAGCGCCAGGGGGCCGCCCACCGCCGCCTCGGGAGCCACGTGAACGACGCAGGTGCCGTAGTGGGTGCCGCTCATGCGCGCGTCCGAGATGCGCACCATGTCGCGCACCCCGCGCGCGAGCAGCTTCTTCGGGATCGGCAGGTTGCCCCACTCGGGCATGCCGGGCGCACCCACCGGCCCGCCATTGCGCAGCACCAGCACCGTGCTTTCGTCGACGTCGAGGTCGGGGTTGTGGATCCGAGCAAGCATGTCGGCGTTCGAATCGAAGACCAGCGCACGGCCGCGGTGCCTGAAATATCCGGGACTGGCAGCACTCGGCTTGATGACCGCGCCGTCGGGGCAGAGGTTGCCCCGGAGCACGGCGAGCGCGGCACCCTCGCCCACCGGCCGGTCGGCGGAATGGATCACCGCGGGGTCGAGGTTGGCGGCAGCGGCGATGTTTTCGCCCAGCGTCTTGCCGGTGACGGTGAGGGCTTCCAGCCGCAGGTGTCCGCGGATCTCGGACAGCAGCGCCGGAATGCCGCCGGCGTAGAAGAAATCCTCCATCAGCCTGTCGCCGGAGGGGAAGAGGTTGGCGATGACCGGAATCTTGCGCGCGGCAGCGTCCATCTCCTCGAGCGTCACGGCGATTCCGGCCCGCCCGGCAATGGCGATCAGATGAATCGCGGCGTTGGTCGAGCCCCCCAGGGCCATGTAGGCCCCGATGCCGTTGGCCACGGAATCCGCGGTGAAGAATCGTGACGGGGCGAGATCTTCCCAGACCATCTCGACGATGCGAGTGCCGCAGGCGTGGGCCATGCGCGGATGGCTGGAATCCATCGCGGGAATTCCCGCGGCTCCCGGCAGCGTGAAGCCCATGGCCTCGACGATTCCGGTCATGGTGCTCGCCGTGCCCATCGTGTTGCAGGTGCCGGGCGAGCGCGTCATCTTCGCCTCGAGCCGGATCCACTCGTCCTGCGCGATGTTGCCCGCCTGGTACTCGTCCCAGAACTTGCGCGTATGGGTGCCCGCGCCCACCGTCTGGCCCTTGTAGCGGTCGTTGAGCATCGGACCGGCGGGGCAGAATAGGCTCGGCAGGTCCATGCTGATGGCACCCATCAGCAGGCCCGGAGTGGTCTTGTCGCAGCCGCCCAGCAGCACCGCGCCATCGATCGGGAGCGAGCGCAGCAGCTCCTCGGTCTCGATCGCGAGGAAGTTGCGGTAGAGCATCGTGGTGGGCTTCACCATCACTTCGCCCAGCGACATGGCGGGAAGCTCGACCGGGAAGCCGCCCGCCTGGATCACGCCGTCGCGAACGGAAGCGGCCCGCTCACGCAGGTGCGCGTGGCAGGGGGACAGGTCGCTCCAGGTATTGACGATCGCGATGACCGGGCGGCCGAGGAACTGCTCCCGCGCGAGGCCGCGCTGCTGCAGGCGCTGGCGGTGCGCGAAGGAACGCATGTCGTCCCGGGCCAGCCAGCGCTGGCTGCGGAGCGACTCGAGCGCACGACGGCCGGGTGGTGTCGGCAATTGCGGTCCTTCGGCGGGCGCCGGAGCGGTTCCTGGATTGAAAGCGGGCGCTGCGGACAGTCTAGCCGGTCCGCAGCGCCCGCATGGGGCCCGGCCTCAGAACTCGTACCGGGCGTTGATGCCGAAATAGCGCTCGTTGTCGCGCGGCACGGAGCGCTGCGTGTTGGCGCCGGGCAGCAGGAAGGCCGCGTACGACTTGTCGCCGAGGTTCTTGCCGTGCAGCGCGACGCGCCAGCCTCGCGACGGATCGGAGATGCCGACCGACATGTTGTAGATGCCGTATTTCGGCTGGATGGTATTGGGCGAAACAGACAGGTCGAACTGCGTCTCGCTCTGCCAGCTGTAGTCCGCGCCGATCTCGAAGCGCATTCCCCGGCCCAGCTCGGTCCAGTAATTCGCGCGCACGACGCCCTTCCAGTCCGGCGCCGAGGGGAGCGGCTTGCCTTCCAGGGCCGGGCAGGTCGCGCCGACGGGGCAGTTGAAACGGTCCACCCGGGCGCGCGTATTGGCGACCGAGGCGAAGAGTGTCAGCTGCCGGGTGAGCTTCGCGTCGATCTCGACTTCGACGCCCTTGGTGGAAACGTCGCCGGCGTTGATGAACCGCGTGACCACCGTGCCCGCTACCAGGTCCGGGTAGTTCGCCTGGTAGCCGCGGTAGTCGGTGTCGAAGACGGCCACGTTCACCCGCACGCGATTGTTCGCAAACATCGACTTGAGGCCGATCTCCCAGCCCTTGGATTTCTCGGGGTCGAGTGCCAGGTCGGCCGTGGCGGTCATGTTGAAAAAGGCGTTGTAGGCCGGACCCTTGTACCCCTGCGAGTAGGTCACATAGGCCATGACGTCCTTGCCGAGGTCGAACTGCGGACCGACGCGCCCGGAAACGCCGGTCTCCGTGGTGGAGCCCGTGGTGTAGGGCCGGGACGGATTCACGCCCGGAATCGCGGCCGCGGCCGTGGACACGCGCGAGTGGTAATAGGAGAGCTCGTCACGGGTATAGCGCAGGCCGAGGATGCCCCGCAGGGCCTTGCTGAAGTTGAGCGTGCTCTCGCCGAAGACAGACATGCTCTTGCCTTCCACCCCGTAGGTCGCGACACCGTTGTCGTTCAGCCGGGTGGCGCACGGGGTGAGCCCGTTGGCGAGGGCGGGCAGGATCGCGTTGCAACGCTCGACGTCGCGCCGGTAGACCTCGTCGGTCTCGGTGCGCATGTAGTAGAGCCCGGCGACAAAGTCGAGGAACCCGCCTTTGGCGGAGGCCACGCGGAACTCCTGCGACAGCGACTTGGACTCGAGCTCGCCGCGGTCGGAGAGCTGCGCGATCTGGCTGTAGACGACCGGCGTGCCGTCGATGTCCTGGAACTGGATGTTGTTCCACTGGCGCCAGGCGGTGATCGAGGTCAGGCTGAACGCTCCCATGTTCCAGTCCACCTGCCCGGACAGGCCCTTGTTCTTGTCGTCGACCCGCTCCTTCACGTTGGTGGCGATGTCGCGGTTCTCCACGCCGAGCGCGATCGGGGCGAGCGCCGCGGTGATCGGGGCGCTCGCCCGCACGAAGGGTCCGCGGGTGCCGGTATCGTCGGCCTGCGCGTAGTCGCCGATGAGGGTGACCGTCATGTCCCTGCCGACGGCGAGCTCGGCCTTGGCGCGCACGCCCTTGCGGTCGTAGCCGTTGACATCCTCGCCGAGGAAGATGTTGTTCACGTTGCCATCGTACTTGCCGAACAGCACGGACACCGAGCCGAGCACGCCCGGCGTGAGCTCGCCGGCGACCCCGCCGCGCAGGCGCCGTTCGTTGCCCTGGTAATAGGAGACATCGACGAAACGCTCGCGCTCCGGCGTGAGCCTCTTGGTCACGATGTTGAGCACGCCGGCCGAGGCGTTCTTGCCGAAGAGGGTTCCCTGCGGACCGCGCAGCACCTCGATGCGCTCGACGTCCATGAGATCGAGTGTGGCCGACCCCGGGCGCGCGTAGACGACCCCGTCGACGACCGTCGACACCGTGGGCTCCACGCCGGGCGAGGTGGAGATCGTGCCGACGCCGCGGATGAAGAGCGACGTGTCCTTGTTCGACGCGTTGGCGCGGAAGTTCAGGGACGGCGTCTGCGAGGTGAGCGTGCTCACGTTGTTCAGGTTGAGCTGCTCGAGTTGCTCGCCGCTGATCACGGAAACGGCGACGGGCACCGACTGCAGGGGTTGCGCGCGTTTGGTGGCGGTGACGGTGATGGTTTCGAGTTGCGGCGGATCGTCCGGCTTGGCGGCCCCTTGGGGCTGCTGGGCGTTGCCGACACCGGTGGCCAGGGCGGCCATCGATGCGATCGCGGGAACCACGTGGTGCTTGAATGAGCGCGACTTTGTCTTCCTGGCGGCTTTCATGCAGGTGTCCCCTCGAAGTGCCTTCATTGTTGTGTTTTATGCGTGCCGTCATTCTGCGCCGCGCCATGCAGAATCGCAGAAGCAGAACCGGGCCCGAGCGCGAGGGATACTAGACAGGCGGGATTGGCAAAGTCAAGTAGGTGATATAGATGACTTAACCAATCGGCGCGAGGCGTGCGGCCGCCGGTTGTGGCGCGGGCCATGGCCGCCAAAGCACTACAATCCAGGCAAGATGAAACGCATCCGCGGGTTCGAAGCACAGACCGGCCAGTGAGCCTTCCTTTCGACTGATGCTTGCTCCCGCCGTCGCCTTCATCGACCTCGAGACCACGGGCACGACCCCCACCGGCGACCGCATCACCGAGATCGGTATCGTGCGCGTGGAGGAGGGCGAGCTGGTCGAGGAGTGGTCGTCGCTGGTCAATCCCGAGTGCTCCATCCCGGAGGAGATCCAGGTCCTCACCGGCATCACCAACGCGATGGTGCGCGAGGCACCCACGTTCGCCGAGCTGCGCCACGACGTGCTGGAGCGCCTCGAGGGCCACCTCTTCGTCGCCCACAACGCGCGCTTCGACTACGGCTTCATCAAGAACGCATTCCGGCGCCTGGAGATTCCCTTCACGGCCGAGGTGCTGTGCACCGTGCGCCTGTCGCGGCGAATGTACCCCACCGCCGTGGGCCACGGGCTCGATGCGCTCATCGCGCGGCACGGGCTGGAGGAGGCGGTGGCGGGAGATGCGCAGTCGCGCACCGGGCGGCACTCGGCGCTGGGCGACGCGCGCGTGTTGTGGCGCTTCGTGCAGCTGCTCTATCGCGAGAAGGAAACGCCCGACATCGTGACCGCGGTGCGCCGGATCCTGAAGATCCCGAGCCTGCCGCCGCAGCTGCCTCCCGACGCGCTGGAGAATCTTCCCGAGGGCCCGGGCGTCTACCGCTTCTACGGCGTGAACGACCTGCCGCTGTACATCGGCAAGAGCGTGAACCTGCGCGAGCGGGTGCGCTCGCACTTCTCCAGCGACTATCGCAGCGCCAACGACGTGCGCATCTCGGGCGAGATCCAGCGCATCGAGGTCGAGGAGACCGCGGGCGAGCTGGGGGCGCTGCTGCGCGAGGCGCGCCTGGTGAAGGAGCTGCTGCCGCTGCACAACTACCGCCTGCGCCGCAAGCTGAACGCGTGCTTCCTGCGGCTGCCGGATCTCTCCGCGCCGCCGCAGTACGTGGCCAACAAGGACATCGACTGGGGCGAGTATTTCGCGGGCGTGGGGCCAGGCCGCGCGCGCGGGCCGACCGAGAGCCTCTTCGGGCCGTTCGCGGCGAAGCTGAACGTGCGCAACCTGCTGGAGGAGCTTGCCGGCGAGCATGGCCTGTGCTGGCGCGCGCTCGGTTGGG
>JANMHV010000025.1:0-3325 GCA_031375445.1 Burkholderiales bacterium
AATCACGCGCGTACTGCCACCCGACCCGGACGGCGACGACGGCCGCCCGACACTGCGGTTCCGCACGATCTTTATCTCCGACATTCACCTGGGAACGCCGGGCTGCCAGGCCCACCACCTGCTCGACTTCCTGCGCCACACCGAGAGCCGCGACCTGTATCTCGTGGGCGACATCATCGACGGCTGGCAGCTCAAGCGCCGGTGGTACTGGAACCAGGCCCACAACGACGTGATCCAGAAGGTGCTGCGCAAGGCGCGCAAGGGCACTCGCGTGACCTACGTCGCCGGCAACCATGATGAGGCGATGCGCCAGTTCCTCGGGCTCGCCTTCGGCGGCATCGACATCCGCGACGAGGCGGTGCACGTGACCGCCCGCGGCGAGCGCCTGCTGGTGATTCACGGCGACCTGTTCGACGCGGTGGTGCAAGGCGCCAAATGGCTCGCCTTCGTGGGCGACGCGCTCTACATGTTCACGCTGCGCCTGAACCGGGCGTTCAACAGCGCCCGCGCAAGGCTGGGACTACCGTACTGGTCGCTGTCGCAATTCCTCAAGCACCGGGTCAAGAACGCGGTGAGCTACATCACGCAGTTCGAGGGGGCGCTCGCGCACGAGGCGCGCCGCCGCGGCTTCGACGGGGTCGTCTGCGGGCACATCCACAAGGCGGAAATCCGCGACATCGGCGGCATCCGCTACTGCAACGACGGCGACTGGGTTGAGAGCCTCACCGCGCTGGTGGAGACCGAGGAAGGGGAGCTTCGCATCATCGACTGGAAGGCCATCGCCGCGTTCCAGCAGGGGTTCGACACGAAGGAGGTGGAGCTTGCGCATTCTGCTGGTGACTGACGCCTGGGCACCCCAGGTCAACGGCGTGGTGGTGACCCTCATGAATACCGTTCGCTGGCTGCAGCGCTGGGGCCACGAGGTGCGCGTGATCGCCCCGGACGATTTCCGCACCGTGCCGATGCCGAGTTATCCCGAGATCTCGCTCGCGCTCTTCCCGGGCAAGAATGTGTCGCGCCGCATTCGCGACTTCGACCCGGATGCGATCCACATCGCGACCGAAGGCCCGCTGGGCGCGGCCGCGCGCGCGCACTGCGTCCGCGAGGGCCTTGCCTTCACCACCGCCTACCACACGTGCTTCCCGGAATACGTGAAGCCGCGCTTCGGCGTGCCGCTGGCGATCACCTATGCCTGGTTGCGCTGGTTCCACGGCGCCTCTTCGGCGCTGCTGGTGTCCACTCCCGCCGTGCGCGAGCTCCTCGAGGGGCGCGGCTTCCGCAACCTCGCCGAGTGGTCTCGCGGCGTCGACCCGGAGGTCTTCAAGCCGATGGCGGAGCGGTTCTGCGACCTGCGCCAGCCGGTGTTCCTGTTCGTGGGCCGCGTGGCGGTGGAGAAGAACCTTCCCGCATTCCTGTCGCTCGACCTTCCGGGCACGAAGGTCGTGGTGGGCGACGGGCCCGACCGCGCGATGCTGGAGCGCCGCTTCCCCGAGGCGATATTCGCCGGCGTGAAGACCGGCGCCGAGCTGGCCTCCTACTACCAGCGGGCCGACGTGTTCGTCTTCCCGAGCCGCACGGACACCTTCGGGCTGGTGCTCGCCGAAGCGATGGCATGCGGCACCCCGGTCGCCGCCTTTCCGGTGCGCGGGCCGATCGACGTGGTGAAGGATCCGGCGGCCGGGGTGCTGGACAACGATCTCGGCGCTGCCGCCATGGCGGCACTGGCGCTCGATCGCGACAAGGTATATCGATACGCCCGGCGCTTCACCTGGGAGCACTCCACGCTGCAGTTCGTCGCGAGCCTCGTTCCCGTTCGCCTTCCGGAGGCGCGCCTTGCTGCGGCCGGATGAGTTGACCGAGAGCCCGTTCAAGGGCAAGACCGGGACGGCACGTGTGGTCCAGGCCTTCTTCAATTCGCTCGCCGGCCTGCAAGACGCCTGGCGCTGCGAGAGCGCCTTTCGCCAGGAGGTGGTGCTGGCGTGCGTGATGGTGCCGGTGGCGCTCCTGGTCCCCGTATCCACCGCGGAGCGGGCGCTGCTGGTCGTGACGGTCTTCCTGGTGCTGATCGTCGAGTTGCTCAACTCCTGCGTCGAGGCGGCGATCGACCGCATCTCGTTCGAGCACCATTCGCTCTCCAAGCGTGCGAAGGACATCGGTAGCGCCGCCGTCCTGGTCACGCTGGTGATGGGTGCGCTGGTGTGGGGCGTGGTCCTCGCGCCGTTGCTGTCCGGATCCTGAGGCGCGGCTCAGCGGGAGAAGGAGTACTCGCGGCCGGGACGGCGTGAGGCCGCCGTCGCCGCTTGCGATCGCGCCATCGGCCTTACCGAGGATCCTGCGGTGCGCCGCTGGCTGCAGGAGCGACGCGCGACGTGCTGAGCGAGGCGCCCGGCACCGGCACGCTTGCCGGTCCGCCTTCGGGGGCGACAATTTCCCACAACCCCACGCCGCGGCGCTTGGCCTCGCGCTTGGCCGCCGCCGCGGCGCTCGCTACCGCCTCGGGGCCGTTGAACGCCGTCGACTCCACGGCAACCGCGCCCACCGAAATGGTCGTGAGCGTGAAGAAACTCGGGCGCCCGTGGCGATCCTCCGCGGTGATGCCGCCCGCATCGCGATCGATCGCGTCGAAAAGGGAGGGCGCCGCGCCGTTGAAGTCGGCCACCATGCGCCCGCAGCGATCGCGCCAGTCGGGGCTCTGGAAGAGGATCACGAAGTCGTCACCGCCAACGTGGCCGAGGAAGTCGCGCAGCGGGTCGCAGGCGGCCCCAAGGCAGCGCGCCGCGAGCTTGATCATCTCGTCGCCGCGCCAGTATCCGTACTGGTCGTTGAACGGCTTGAACTGGTTCAGGTCGGCATAACAGGCGGTGAAAGCGACATTGCGCGCGAGCAGGCGCGCGATGTGCCCGCTGATCGGGATGTTGCCGGGCAGGAACGTGAGCGGATTGGCGTAACGCGCCGCCTCCAGCCGGATCTCCGCGATGGCGCGCACCAGCGCCTCGCCGGTGGCGAGCCCCAGGTAGAGCCCTTCGTCGGCGACGATGATGCCGTCGGCGAGGTAGCGCTGGTCCTGGCGCGTGAGGATCTGCGTGAGCGTCTCGATCGAGGCCTGGCGGTCGACCACGATCGGCTTGTCGTTCATGAACGCGGTGCACGAGCGCTTGCCGTAGAGCTCGCGGTAGTACGGCTGGGCGTAGCGGTCCATGAACGAATGGCGGTTCACGATTCCAACGGGGCGGCCGTCCTCCACCACCGCCAGTGCCTGGGCCTGGGGGTGCGCCGCGAACACCTCGATCGCCGCGTTGTTGGTCATCGAGGTGAAGAGGGCAGG
>JANMHV010000039.1:0-3304 GCA_031375445.1 Burkholderiales bacterium
AAAATTGAGAGCTTTTCTCCGACAGAACCCTTGGAAACAGGGGCTCTGGCGGACTCTTTCGGGGCCCTCATCCACCGCATTCGAGAAAACATGCCGACGATCAATCAGTTGCTGCGCAAAGGGCGCAAGAAAATCGTGACGAAGAGCAAGGTGCCGGCGCTCGGGGGCAGCCCCCAGAAGCGTGGCGTCTGCACTCGCGTCTACACCACCACCCCGAAGAAGCCGAACTCCGCGCTTCGAAAGGTGGCCAAGGTGCGCCTTACCAACGGCTACGAAGTGATCAGCTACATCGGCGGCGAGGGCCACAACCTGCAGGAGCACTCGGTGGTGCTCATCCGCGGCGGCCGCGTGAAGGACCTGCCGGGCGTGCGCTACCACATGGTGCGCGGCTCGCTCGACACCGCCGGCGTGAAGGACCGCAAGCAGTCGCGCTCGAAGTACGGCGCGAAGCGTCCCAAGGCGGCCTAGGCCCTTTTCCCGAATCCATACATCAAGCCGGAGAGCACTCCATGCCCCGCCGTAGAGAAGTACCGAAACGCGAGATCCTTCCCGATCCGAAGCACAAGAGCGAGGAAGTCGCAAAGTTCATGAACGTGCTGATGACCCGCGGCAAGAAGAGTGTCGCCGAGCGCATCATGTACGGCGCCCTCGACGCCATCGCCAAGAAGTCGGGCAAGGACGCCTTCGAGGTGTTCAACGCCGCGATCAACAACGTGAAGCCGATGGTGGAAGTCAAGAGCCGCCGCGTCGGCGGCGCCAACTACCAGGTGCCAGTGGAAGTGCGCCCGGTCCGCCGCACGGCGCTGTCGATGCGCTGGATCCGCGAAGCCGCCCGCAAGCGCGGCGAGAAGAGCATGGCGCAGCGCCTGGCCAACGAGCTCATGGAGGCCGCCGAGGGTCGTGGCGGCGCGGTGAAGAAGAAGGAAGAAGTGCACCGCATGGCCGAGGCCAACAAGGCTTTCGCCCACTACCGTTTCTAGATTCGTTTCAACCGCTGCGTGCCGTCCCAGGCAGGCGGCACCAGAGGAAGAGGGATCATCGTGGCTCGCAAGACTCCTATCGAACGCTACCGCAACATCGGGATCTCGGCGCACATCGACGCCGGCAAGACCACGACCACGGAGCGCATCCTGTTCTATACGGGGGTGTCCCACAAGATGGGCGAAGTCCACGACGGCGCGACCGTCATGGACTGGATGGAGCAGGAGCGCGAGCGTGGCATCACCATCACCTCCGCCGCCACCACCTGCTTCTGGAAGGGCATGGACAAGAGCCTGCCCGAGCATCGCATCAACATCATCGACACCCCCGGCCACGTCGACTTCACCATCGAGGTGGAGCGCTCCATGCGCGTGCTCGACGGCGCCTGCATGGTGTACGACTCCGTGGGCGGCGTTCAGCCCCAGTCGGAAACGGTGTGGCGCCAGGCCAACAAGTACGGCGTGCCGCGGCTCGCCTTCGTGAACAAGATGGACCGCACCGGCGCCGACTTCTTCCGCGTCTACAAGCAGATGCGCGAGCGCCTGCGCGGCAACCCGATCCCGATCCAGATCCCGATCGGCGCCGAGGACAAGTTCGAGGGCGTGGTCGACCTGGTCAAGATGAAGGCGATCTACTGGGACGACGCCTCCCAGGGCATGAAGTTCGAGTTCCGCGACATCCCGGCCGAGCTCCTGGAGCAGGCCAAGGAGTGGCGCGAGAAGATGGTCGAGGCCGCCGCCGAGGCGGACGAGACCGTCATGAACAAGTACCTCGAGGGCGAGGCGCTCACCGAAGCCGAGATCAAGCAGGGGCTGCGCAAGCGCACCCTCGCCAACGAGATCGTCCCGATGCTGTGCGGCTCCGCGTTCAAGAACAAGGGCGTGCAGGCGATGCTCGACGCCGTGATCGACTACATGCCGGCGCCGACGGACATCCCGCCGGTGAAGGGCGAGCTCGACAACGGCAAGGAAGGCGAGCGCAAGCCGTCCGACGACGAGTCGTTCTCCGCCCTCGCGTTCAAGATCATGACCGACCCGTTCGTGGGCCAGCTGATCTTCTTCCGCGTCTATTCCGGCGTGATCCAGTCGGGCGACTCGATCTACAACCCGATCAAGGACAAGAAGGAACGCATCGGGCGCCTGCTGCAGATGCACGCCAACCAGCGCGAGGAGATCAAGGAAGTGCGCGCCGGCGACATCGCCGCGGCGGTGGGCCTGCGCGAGGCGACCACCGGCGACACCATCTGTGCTCCCGACAACCCGATCATTCTCGAGCGGATGATCTTCCCGGAGCCGGTGATTTCCCAGGCGGTCGAGCCCAAGACCAAGGTCGACCAAGAGAAGATGGGCGTGGCGCTGAACCGCCTTGCCCAGGAAGATCCGTCGTTCCGCGTGCATACGGACGAGGAGAGCGGCCAGACCATCATCTCCGGCATGGGCGAGCTCCACCTCGAGATCCTCGTGGACCGCATGAAGCGCGAGTTCGGCGTCGAGGCGACCGTGGGCAAGCCCCAGGTGGCGTACCGCGAGACCATCCGCAAGGTGGTCGACTCCGTCGAGGGCAAGTTCGTGAAGCAGTCGGGCGGCCGCGGCCAGTACGGCCACGTGGTGCTCAAGGTCGAGCCGCAGGAACCCGGCAAGGGCTTCGAGTTCATCGACGCGATCAAGGGCGGGGCGGTGCCGCGCGAGTTCATTCCCGCGGTCGAGAAGGGCCTGCGCGAGACGCTGCCGGCCGGTGTCCTCGCGGGCTACCCGGTGGTGGACGTGAAGGTCACCCTGTTCTATGGCTCGTACCACGAGGTCGACTCGAACGAGAACGCATTCAAGATGGCTGCCTCGATGGGCTTCAAGGAAGGCATGCGCCGGGCGAGCCCGGTGCTGCTGGAGCCGATGATGGCGGTCGAAGTCGAGACCCCCGAGGACTACGCCGGCACGGTGATGGGAGACCTCTCGTCCCGCCGCGGCATGGTCCAGGGCATGGACGACATGATCGGCGGGGGCAAGATCATCAAGGCCGAGGTGCCGCTGTCGGAGATGTTCGGCTACTCGACCAGCCTGCGCTCGGCCACCCAGGGCCGCGCCACGTACACCATGGAATTCAAGCATTACTCGGAGGCCCCGAAGAGCGTCGCCGAGTCGATCATCAACCAGAAGGCTGCAGCCTAAGAACGAGGACGGACCACCATGGCCAAGGGCAAATTCGAGCGAACCAAGCCGCACGTGAACGTGGGCACCATCGGTCACGTGGACCACGGCAAGACGACACTGACGGCGGCGATCACGACGGTGCTGTCGAAGAAGTTCGGCGGCGAGGCGAAGGCCTA
>JANMHV010000051.1:0-6926 GCA_031375445.1 Burkholderiales bacterium
GGCGATCCTCGCGGGGCTGGAACACCTGGACGAGCGCTACGTGAAGGCCGTGGGCTACTCCACGAAGGCGAAGAGCCGCGGGCGCCCGCGCATGATCCTGATCGGCGACATCGTGAGCGACGACGAGGATGCCGCGGGCGAGGCGGCCTCCCACGTGGTGCGCATCGCCAACGCGCGCGACGGCGAGGGTTTCATCGCCGTGACCCCCGAGCAGAGGAAGCGCTTCTGGCTCGACCGCGCGCGCACCGCGGCGATCTCCAAGCACACCAACGCGTTCAAGATCAACGAGGACGTGGTGATCCCGCTCGGCCGCCTCGGCGACTACACCGAGGGCATCGAGCGCATCAACATCGAGTTCTCGATCGCGAACAAGCTGAAGCTCACGGAGGCGCTCAAGTCCTTCTTCGCCGGCGAGCTGCCGACCCATGCCGACGCCAAGGTGGAGGCGAGCGCGCTCTTCGCCGACCGTCCGCGGCAGGCGCTCGAGCTCCTCGAGCGCGTGGCCTCGCGCTGGAAGTTCGTCCTCGCCAGCCTCGATCGCGGAGCGCACGACGTGCGCACCGACCTGGAGGGACTGGGAATGGACTCGGACAAGATCGGCTCCGACCCCGAGGCCACGGTGTTCGAGCGGGTCCAGTCGCATCACATGCGCATCTCGTGGAAGGACGAGCTGCGGGAGCCGCTGCGCGAGATCTTCGGCGGCCGCGACTTCGAGCCGGTGATGAAGGCGATCGAGGCGATCCACGCCGAGGTGCTGCGCGGGAGGGTGTTCGTCGCTCTCCACATGCACGCCGGCGATGGAAACGTGCACACCAACCTGCCGGTCAACTCCGACAACTACGAGATGCTGCGCGAGGCCAACGAGGCGGTCGCGAAAATCATGCAGTTCGCCCGCGACCTGGGCGGGGTGATCTCCGGGGAGCACGGCATCGGGCTCACCAAGATCGAATACCTCACGGCCGAGGAGCTGAAGCCCTTCGCCGACTACAAGCGGAAGGTCGATCCCGAGGGGCGCTTCAACCGCGGCAAGCTCCTCGCCGGCGCGGACCTGCGGGGCGCCTACACGCCCTCCTTCGCCCTCATCGGCCACGAGTCGCTGATCCTCGAGCAGAACGACATCGGCGCCATCGCCGACATGTTCAAGGACTGCCTGCGCTGCGGCAAATGCAAGCCGGTTTGCTCGACCCACGTGCCGCGGGCGAACCTGCTCTACAGCCCGCGCAACAAGATCCTCGCGACGTCGCTCCTCACCGAGGCCTTCCTCTACGAGGAGCAGACGCGCCGCGGTGTTTCCATCCGCCACTTCGACGAGTACGGCGACGTGGCCGACCACTGCACCGTGTGCCACAAGTGCGAGTCGCCCTGCCCGGTGGACATCGATTTCGGCGACGTGTCGATCGCGTTGAGGAACCTGCTTTCCAAGCTGCGCAAGCGCCGCCCCAACCTCGGGACGTGGGCCGCGATGCAGTTCCTCACCGCGCAGGATCCCGCCAAGATCAAGGTCATCAAGGCGGGCATGATCGACTTCGGCTTCCGCGCGCAGCGCCTCGCCAACAAGCTCTGGGGCCGGACACCGTTCGTGCAGCGCCAGGTGAAGGCGCCCCCCGCCACCGTCGGCAAGGCGCCGCTGAAGGCGCAGGTCATCCATTTCATCAACAAGCCGATGCCCGGGGGGCTGCCGAAGCGCACTGCGCGCGCGCTCCTCGACATCGAGGACGCAGCCACGGTGCCGATCATCCGCGATCCGGCCAAGGCGGGCGAGGACTCCGACGCGGTGTTCTATTTTCCCGGCTGCGGCAGCGAGCGGCTGTTCGGCCAGGTCGGTCTCGCGACCCAGGCGCTCCTGTATCACGTCGGCAGCCAGTGCGTGCTGCCGCCCGGCTACCTCTGCTGCGGCTATCCGCAGACGTCGGCCGGACGCGCCGACCAGGGGGAGAAGATCACGATCCAGAACCGCGTGCTGTTCCACCGCGTCGCCAACACCCTCAACTACCTCGATATCAAGACGGTGGTGGTCTCGTGCGGAACCTGCATGGACCAGTTGCAGAAGTACGAATTCGAGAAGATCTTCCCCGGCTGCCGCCTCCTCGACATCCACGAATACCTGATGGAGAAGGGCCTCAAGCTCGACGGGCTCCAGGGCGTGCGCTACATGTACCACGACCCCTGCCACACGCCGATGAAGACCTACGCGCCCAACAAGGTCGTGAACGAGCTGATGGGGCGCACCGACATCGCCACCAACGACCGCTGCTGCGGGGAATCCGGCACCTTCGCCGCCTCTCGCCCCGACATCGCGACCCAGGTCCGCTTCCGCAAGGAAGAGGAGATGCGCAAGGGGGCGCTGGAGGCGCGGGCCGGGCAAAAAGAGCTGCCGGTGAAGATCCTCACCGCGTGCCCGTCGTGCCTGCAGGGGTTGTCCCGCTACGACGACGATTCGGGCACCACCGCCGACTACATCGTGGTGGAAATGGCGCGTCACATCCTCGGCGAGCAGTGGATGCCGGAATTCGTGGCGCGGGCCAACCGGGGCGGGATCGAGCGCGTTCTCCTCTAGAATCGGTTCAACCGGATCCGGAGCAAAACGCATGTCGCAATCGCCAGTCCGTCGCCTGCTGGCGACAGGGGTCGCTTACCTTGTCGCCGGCTGCGCCGTCGTCCCACCCGTTACCGAGGTCGCTGCTCCGCCCGCCGAGGTCGCCGCTCTGCCCGCCACGGTGGCCGCGGCGCCCATCGACCTGGGCGCCAAGTTCCGCATCCCCGACCGGGAGCGCGGCCGCCGCGACAAGGCGGCGATGAACGCGAAATACCACCTCGAAACCGAGGCCGACGAGGGCGGCCCGCCGCGCGCGGAGCTGATCTTCCGCGCCCACGCGCAACGTGAGGCACTGGCCTCCGGTGCGCGCGCCAAGGCCGCGGGGCTGCAGCCCAACCGCTGGCAATCCCTCGGACCCTCCAACGTGGGTGGGCGCGTGCGGGCCCTCGCGTTCGATCCCCGCAATGCCCGCCGCGTGTTCGCCGGCACCGCCTCGGGGGGAATCTGGATTTCCGATGACGCCGGCACTTCCTGGCGCGCCAACGACGACTTCCTTCCCAATCTCTCGGTCACCACCTTCGCCTTCGATGCCGCGCGTCCCGACGTGATGTACGCCGGCACCGGGGAAGCCAGCGCCGGGCTGGTGGGGGTAGGCGTCTACCGTTCGCAGGATGGCGGCGCCACCTGGGCGCACCTCGCCGCGACGCAACCCGACGCCAACGCCGACTGGCGCTTCGTGAACCGCCTCGCCGCCCATCCGACGCAGGTCTCGGTGATGCTCGCCGCCGTCACCAACAACAGCTTCGCGAGCGGCGCCATCTACCGCACGCTCGATGGCGGCGCCACGTGGGCCCGTGTATCGGACCTGAAGGCGCTCGACATCGCGTACGATCCCAACGACCCCGCGCGCGCCGTGGCCGGGCTCGACGATGGCGCCATCGCATTTTCTATCGACGGCGGCGTCACCTGGTCGCGTTCCGCGGCGTTGGTGGGCACTCCGTCGGGGCGGGGCAGCAGCGCGCGCGCCGAGATCGCCTTTTCCCGCTCGGTCCCGGGGCTGGTGTACGCCTCGGTCGACAACGAGAAGGGCGAGGTGTGGCGCTCCCTCGACGCCGGGGCCACCTGGGAGAAGCTCTCGACGCCAAAGCATCTCGGCAGCCAGGGCGACTACGACAACGCCATCTGGGCCGACCCGCTCGACGCGAGCCACGTCGTGGTGGCGGGCCTCGACATCCATCGCTCCACCGACGGGGGCGTCACGTTCGCGCAGGTGAGCGACTGGCGCGCGACTCCCTCGTCCCCCCACGCCGACCACCACGCGCTGGTGGCGCCGCCCGACTACGGCCCGCAGAACCGGGCGCTCTACAACGGCAACGATGGCGGCGTGTATCGCGCCGTCGACATCCGGGCGGCTTCGTCGGCCGGTGCCGCCAACGGCTGGACCAACCTCAACGCGGGGCTCGCCGTGACCCAGTTCTACGGCGGCGCCGGGCGCACCGTGGGCAGCGGGCGCATAGTGGGCGGCACCCAGGACAACGGCTCGCTGATGCTCACCCAGGGCCAGTGGCGGCCGGTGCGCGGCGGCGACGGCGGCTACGTGGCCCTCGATCCGGCGGGCGACGCGGCCTACGGCGAGTACGTGCACCTCGCGCTGCACCGCTCGATGAACGGCGCCAACGCGATCTACATCTGCAGCGGCATCACCGAGGGCATGCCCGACGAGAACGGCGCCACTTATTGCGGCGCCAACGCGACCAAGAAGGCCAACTTCATCGCCCCCTTCGTGCTCGACCCCAACAATCCCAACCGGCTCCTTGCCGGTGCAAATTCGCTGTGGGTCACGGACAATGCTCGCGCGGTCCCCGCGTGGCGCACCATCAAGGCCCCGTCGGCCGCGAGCGAGAACTACATCAATGCCATCGCCGTCGCCGCGGGCGACAGCGGCGCCATCTGGGTGGGGCACAACAACGGCGAGGTGTACCGCACCCGCGACGGCCTCGAGGCCGCCCCGGCCTGGACGCGGGTGGGGCAGGGTGTCCTTCCGGCACGTCGCGTGCAGCGCATCTTCGTCGACCGCGACGATCCCAACCGCGCCATCGTGGCGTTCACCGGCTTCGTCGCCAACAACCTGTGGCAGACGCAGGACGGCGGCGCCATCTGGTCGTCCATCACCTCCAACCTGCCGGCCGCACCCGTGTTCGACGTGACGCGACATCCCCGGAAGCCCCAGTGGCTGTATGCCGCCACCTCGGTGGGTGTCTTCACCAGCGAGGACGGGGGCGGCAGCTGGTCGACCACCAACGAGGGCCCCGCCAACATCCGCGTGCGCGAGCTGTTCTGGCTCGACGACGCCACCCTCGGCGCCGCCACCTACGGACGCGGGATGTACAAGGTCGCGGTCGAGACCTCGGGCCCCGGCAATTACCAGGACCTGTGGTGGGCCGGCGCCGCCGAGAACGGGTGGGGCATGAGCATCGCGCAGCACGGCGCCACGATCTTCGCCGTGATGTTCATCTACGATGCCAACGGGCAGCCGACCTGGGTAGTGATGCCGGGTGGAAGCTGGGACGCGGGGTTCACCCGCTTCAGCGGCCCGCTATACGCACCCACGGGCTCGTGGTTCGGCAGCTACGACGCGTCACGCTTCAACGTGGGCGTCCCCATCGGCACCGCCGCGATCGCCTTCGCGGGAACCGCGCGCGCGACGCTCACCTACACGATCAACGGCGTTTCCGGCACCAAGTCGATCGAGCGGCAGGCCTTCGGGCCGCGGGATTCGACGCCGGTGGCGAGCTACGCCGACCTCTGGTGGGGCGGCACGGCGCAGAACGGCTGGGGGGTCGCGATCCACCAGCAGTACCGGACGCTCTTCGCCATCTGGTATACCTACGACGCCAACGGGCGTACGGTCTGGTACGTGATGCCGGGGGGCGCGTGGACCACCTCGCGCAACTTCGCGGGCGCCGCCTACCGGGCCACCAGCTCGCCGTGGCTGGGCACGCCCTACGCGGCGGGGCGGTTCCTGGCCCAGCCGGTGGGCAGCGTTGCGTTTACCTTCTCGGACCTCGACCACGCAATGATGAATTACTCGATCGACGGGGTGCAGCGCGCGGAGCCGATCGCGAGGCAGCCCTTTTGAGCGCGGCCTGCGAGTTCTGCTCGAGCCCGGGGGGACCGGTCCTCTGGCAGAATGACCTTTGCCGCGTGGTACGGGTGGACGACCCGGACTACCCCGGCTTCCTGCGGGTGATCCTCCGGCGCCACGCGCGCGAGATGACCGACCTCACCGCCGGGGAGCGCGAGCGCCTGATGGTGGTGGTCTTCGAGGTGGAGGCGGCCGTGCGTGAAGCGATGCAGCCCGACAAGATGAACGTCGCGAGCCTGGGAAACATGACCCCCCACGTGCACTGGCACGTGGTGCCGCGCTTCGCCGACGACCGCCATTTCCCATCCCCCATCTGGGCCGTGCCGCGCCGCGATTCGCACGTTGTCCCGGAGCGCGAGGCGCGCGCGGCGGGCCTCGCTCGAGCGGTGCTCGCGCGCCTGGGCGCCTGACCGTGTCCACCTCGCCACCCACCACCCGCCCCCCCGGCGCGCCGGCCTTCGCCGAGGCGCGCGGTTGCAAGGAGTGGCTGAACGCGCTGCCCCTCACCAACATCCCGCAGGCGCAGTCCCTGGTGCTCGAGTCGCTGCGTCAGCTCAACGGGTCGGAGTTCGACGCGCTGGAGCGCCTCAAGTGCCTCGAGCTGATGCGCGACAAGATCGCCTTCCTGCAGGGCGAGCAGCGCGCGCGCTACTTCGGCAAGACGCTCCCGCTGTCGCCCAACGACTCGGCCGCGTGGTCCACGGGCCGCACGCTGCTCGAGGAGATGGAAGCCGGTTATCGCCGTTGCCTGCAGGCGGCGCGCGGCGCGCGCGCCGCGCTTGCGGGCCACGAGGCACTGATCACGCAGCGCATCGTGCGCTACGTGGGCGCCCAGATGCTGTTTCCCGCGCTCGTCTACCGCCGCTTCGACCAGAAACTCTGGGAGCGGCTCCACGGCGAGTTCGCGGCGGCGGAGGCCGACGGCGTGGCCGCCGAGCCGGTGAAGGATACCCTTGAAAGCGACGACGGCAACACGAGTGTCGCCGAGACGTACGTCCACGTGGTGCTGTTCCAGGCCGCGTACCTGTCGGAGATGACCGCGCCGCAGATGGATTTCGCCGAGGGGCTGCTGCGCCTCTGGGCGCGTCGCGTGGCGGTGCGCCCCGGGTCCACGCCGCCGGCGGGCGGCCTCGCCCTGCATCCGCTGGCGGTGGACCTCGCGCGCGACATCGGCGCGCGTCCCCTCGCACCGGCCGAGGCGCGCGAGTCGCACCGCGTGCTCGACACCGAGCAGCTGTCGCGCAC
>JANMHV010000089.1:0-10100 GCA_031375445.1 Burkholderiales bacterium
AGCTCGCCAGGGACGAGGGCATCCACTGCACCGTGGTCGGCCCCGAGGCGCACCTGGCCGCGGGTGTCGTCGACGCTTTCCACGCCGAGGGCCTGCGCATCTTCGGGCCCACGAAGAAGGCGGCACAGCTCGAGTCTTCGAAGGATTTCGCCAAGCAGTTCATGGCGCGCCACCAGATCCCCACCGCGAAGTCGGAAACCTTCACCAGCGTTTCGCTCGCCCACGCCTACGTGAACCGGCAGGGCGCACCCATCGTGATCAAGGCCGATGGCCTCGCCGCCGGCAAGGGTGTCGTCGTCGCGATGACGAAGGAGGAGGCGCACGCGGCCGTCGACATGATGCTCGACGGCAACAAGATGGGGGATGCCGGCGCGCGCGTCGTGATCGAGGAATTCATGGAGGGCGAGGAGGCAAGCTTCATCGTGATGGTGGACGGCAAGAACATCCTGCCGCTCGCCTCCAGCCAGGACCACAAGCGCATCTTCGATGGCGACAAGGGACCGAACACCGGTGGCATGGGAGCCTATTCGCCGGCGCCGGTGGTGACTCCCGAAGTCCACGCCCGCGTGATGCGCGAGATCATCGGGCCCGCGGTGAAGGGGATGGCGGCCGAACACATGCCGTACACGGGGTTCCTTTATGCGGGCCTCATGATCGATGCCGCGGGCAATCCGCGCGTGGTGGAATTCAACTGCCGCCTCGGCGACCCGGAGACGCAGCCGATCCTGCTGCGGTTGAAGAGCGACCTCCTCGAGCTGGTGGACCACGCCATCGACGGCAAGCTCGACCAGATCGAGGCCGAGTGGGACCGCCGCGCGGCGCTTGGCGTGGTGATCGCCGCCGAGGGCTATCCCGAAGCGCCGCGCAAGGGCGACGAGATCAAGGGGCTCACCCAGGGCGAGGATTTCCACGTCTTCCACGCGGGCACCGCGATGAAGGACGGGAAGGTCGTCTCCAACGGCGGACGCGTGCTGTGCGTCACGGCCCTCGGCGACAAGGTGCAGATCGCCGCGGAGCGCGCCTACGAAGTGATCGAGGGTATCCGCTTCGAGGGCATGCAGTACCGCAAGGACATCGGCCACCGCGCGTTCGGGCGGAGATGAGTACGGCCATGGATCCGGCAGCGGTTCGCGGCTACCTCCTGTCGCTGCAGCACGCCATTGTCGAGCGCTGCGAGGCCGCGGACGGCAAGGCCTTCGCCCGGGACGAGTGGAAGCGCCCGGAAGGTGGCGGCGGCATCACCCGCATCCTGGAAGGTGGCGAGCTCTTTGAGCGCGCGGGCGTGGGCTTCTCCCACGTCACCGGCACGAAACTGCCGCCGTCCGCCTCGGCCCATCGTCCCGAGATCGCTGGCCGCCCCTGGGAGGCGATGGGGGTGTCGTTGGTATTCCACCCGCGCAATCCCCATGTGCCCACCGTGCACATGAACATCCGGTTTTTCGTGGCCGGTGACGTCTGGTGGTTCGGCGGCGGCATGGACCTCACTCCCTACTACCCGCACGAAGAAGACTGCGCGCACTGGCATCGCGTGAACCGCGACGCGCTCGCGCTCTACCCCGGCCTTCACGCGCGCTTCAAGCGCGCCTGCGACGAGTACTTCTTCTTGAAGCACCGCAACGAGCCTCGCGGCATCGGCGGCACGTTCTTCGACGACTTCCACGAGGGCGGCTTCGACCAGGCCTTCGCGGTGCAGCGCGCCACCGGAGACGCGTTCCTGCACGCGTACATGCCCATCGTCGAGCGCCGGCGCGACACGCCCTATGGCGAACGCGAGCGCGACTTCCAGGCCTACCGCCGCGGCCGTTACGTCGAGTTCAACCTGGTGTGGGACCGCGGCACGCTCTTCGGCCTGCAGTCGGGGGGCAGGAGCGAGTCGATCCTGATGTCGCTGCCGCCGGTGGTCAAGTGGCGCTACGACTGGAAGCCCGAGGCGGGCTCCCCGGAAGCGAAGCTCTACGAGATCCTGATGCCGCCCCGCGACTGGGCCTAGGAAGCGCCCTCGATCAGGATCAAGCGCCCCTTGCTGTTGGCGCGGCGCATCTCCTTCGGCTCGGCGTACTCGGTTGAATCCCACCATTTCTGCGCCGCATCGAGCGTCGGGAACTCGATGATCACCCGGCGAACGTCGGGCCAGTCACCCTCCAGCACGTGGGCCTTGCCGCCCCGCACCAGGAAGCGGCCGCCGTACTTCTCGATCGTCGCCGGCACCTGCTGGGTGTAGGCCTTGTAGCCCTCCGGGTTCACGATCTCGACTTCGGCGACGACATAGGCGGGCATCTTTTCTCCTCCGGGTTGTCCATCCATCTCGAACGGCGCATCGTAAACCATTCCCCGGCGGCCACAGGGTCGCCACCAGCCAGGAGCCGCGCATGACCCACGACGACATCCGCCACGAGACCCACGACAAGGGCGGCAAGTTTTTCATCCACGAGGGCGGCAAGCACGTGGCCGAGCTCTCCTACTCGATGGCGGGCAAGGACATGTTCGTCGACCACACCTACGTGGCGCCGGAAAAGCGCGGCGGGGACATCGCGCCGAGCCTGGTGGCGGCGGCGGTGGAGATGGCGCGGAGGGAGGGGCGGATGATCATTCCTGCCTGCCCCTACGTAAAGGACGTCTTCGACAAGACGCCGGCATATGCGGATGTCAGGCGCCCGCCCGCGAAGGACGACGAAGAGGACTAGCGTCCCTGCGCCGGCAACCGCTGGGGTATCACTAAGTGGTAGACTACCGCGATGCGACGAGTCTTCCGGACACGCACCTTCAGCCGCTGGATGCGAAAGACCGGGCTCACAGACCACGACCTCTGCGCCGCGGTCTCGGAGATGGAACTGGGGCTGATCGAGGCTGACCTGGGCGGGCACGTCTTCAAGAAGCGCGTGGCCCTTCCGGGGCGCGGAAAGCGGGGCAGCGCTAGGACGATCGTCGCCACCAACCGGAGCAATCGATGGTTTTTCATCTTCGGTTTCGAGAAGAACGAGAAGGACAACATCAGCGACAAGGAACTCGAGTCGCTCCAAGGCGTTGCCGCGGCACTGCTTGCGCGGACCAAGGCGCAACTGGATGGGCTGGTGGCGGCCGATGAAATAAAGGAGATTTGCGATGACGAGGAAATCTAAGTCGCCGAGCAGGATCCTCGCGGAGATGCACGAGACCGCGAGCGGGCTTCATGAGGTGGGCTTCATCGACAAGCGCCGGATGCAGGAGTTCGCTGCGCTCTGCCTCGATCCGGTGCCTGCCTACTCGAAGAACAAGATCAGGGCGCTGCGCGATCGCCACCACTTGAGCCAGGCGGTGCTCGCCGCGGTGCTCAATACGAGCGTTTCCACCGTGCGGCAGTGGGAGATAGGTGACAAGCACCCTAGCGGTCCGTCGCTCAAGCTCTTGAGCCTGCTTGACCGCAAAGGCCTCGAGGCGTTGATCTGACCCACAGCGGATGATCATCCCGGCGTGCCCGTATGTGAAGGGCGTCTTCGACAAGACGCCAGCCTATGCCGACGTGCAGCGCCCGCCGGCGAAGGATGACGAGGAAGACTAGCCGCCGTCGGCCACGTCGTTTTGCGGCCGCGCCTGCCATTTCCGCAGTGCCGCAATCCCCGCGGCATAGCCTAGCTCGATCAGCGAATCGATCGCCTTGAACTGCAGCATCCCGATCTTCGCGACCTGGGGTTCGATCAGCACGTCCACGCTGCGGGTTGCCTCCACCATCCGCTCGGCGCTTCCGACGGTCATGGTGCGCACCAGGATGTCGCCCAGCCGGGGCGTGACAAGGCGCGGCAGCCCGGGCACGACGCGATGCCAGAGAACCTTCCACGCTGAAGGAAATCCGCCGGCGGGCGCGAGCAGGTCGTCGTCGGGTGCCACCTTCACGCCGAACTGGATGCCGCCGCTGCGCTGCTTGACCCAGCTCACGGGCATGTTGTCGACGACGCCGCCATCCACGAGGATGCGGTCGCCGTCCACCACCGGCACCAGCACGCCGGGGATCGAGGAGCTGGCGCCCGCGGCGAGGCCGAGGGAGCCGCGCTCGTGCACGACGGCCCGCGCGGCGCGCAGGTCGGTGGTGATCGCGAGGTAAGGGATCCACAGGTCCTCGATACGCATGTCGCCGAAGGAATGCCGGATGCTGGCGTCGCGGCGCTTCGACGCCACCACGGCGACCACCGGCAGCGTGTATTCCTCGAACGGACGCTGCGCCGTCACCTCCCGGTTGAGCTTGCGCATCTCCTCGATCGAAAGCCCCATGGCGAACATGCCCGCCTGGATGGCACCCATGCTCGTGCCCCCAATGCAGTCGATCGGGATGCCGAGCTCGACGAACGCCTTGAGCACGCCGATGTGGGCGAAGGCGCGCGCACCGCCGCCGGATAGCGCGACCCCGTTGCCCTTTCCCGCCAACAGGCGCGCGGTTCGCTCCATCGACCGCGGGTCGTCCAGCCGGAGGTGGAAGTGGCGATCGAAGTCCTGCCCGTCCAGCCAGGCGCGCGTGTTGCGCGGAGCGAGCGTGCCCGCCGGGTGGGCGAGCAACAGCCACCAGGGAAGGCGCCCGGATGGGAGACGCGCAGCACGAAGTGCGGCGTGCAGGGACGCCGCCGGCTGCGCCTGGCCCTCGGCAACGGGCTCCGCGAGCCACGCGCATCGATCGGCGTTCAGGAGGCACTCCCGGCGCCACGCATCGTCGGCGTGGCCCGCATCCACGACCACTAGCGGATGCTCGCGCTGCGCCTCCTCGAGCCAGACGTCGAAGCGGCTCCAGAGCGGATGGGTCTCGCTCGCGGCCGGGTCGACCTTCGAGCCCATGGCGCGCTCGAAATCGGCACGCGTGCAAACCGCGGCCCCCGCCAGGCTCCCGAGGGCCGCGCCCAGCTGTCCCAGGGCCACCTCGAGCAGCGGGCTGTCCGAAGCGCGCACCACCACGATCACGATCGTGCCGGCGCGCTTTCGTGCCGGGGTCTTGTCCGTGAGGCGCCGAACCACGGTCGCCATCAGGCGCCGCGCGAACGCCGGGTGCTCGTCGGCGAAGCGCTCGAAGTCGGATCGCGACACGCGCATCAACGACGCGGCGCGCTCCGCCCTTACGCCCGCGTTGCGATCGCCTCCGGTGATGAGCGCCATCTCGCCGACGCTGGCGCCCGGGAGGAGGTCGGCGACCTTGTGCGACTCCTCGGCCGCGCCCTCGTAGACGCCCAGGCGCCCACTGGTCAGCACGAACCAGGCATCGGCCGCGTCGCCCTGCTCGAAGAGGGTCTCGCCCCGGCCCAGGGTCAGTTCGCTAGCGCCGGCGATGAATTCGTCCACGACCGTGGGCTGCACCCCCTCGAGCAAGTCGGTCACGGCACGGTGGAAGACAAGCTTGCGCAGCCTCCGGCTCGCGAGCTGCGCGAGCCTTTCGTCGAAGGCGGTGAAGCCCTCGGCGATGATGCGCATGAGCCCTCCGTCGATGCGCAAGGCGACGCACTTCGTGATCGCGACCACGTCGGTGGTGGCGGCCTGTCCGGTGACGACCTGGATTTCCCCCAACACCTCGCCCTCGCCGAGCCGCGCCAGCGTGGCCGACGCGTCTCCGGCGCCGCGAAGCCGGACTTCCAGGACGCCGCCCAACAGGAGGTAGAGCGAACCGGTGCGCGAGCCCGCGAGGATCAGGGCCTCGCCGGGCGCCACCTCGACCCGCGCCGCCAGGTTCGCGCAGGCGGCCATGACTTCTTCAGGCGCGCCGTTCAGCAGCTCCGTGCGGGCGAGCCGGGTGCAGAGCTCGGCGGTGTCCACCAGCCTAGGCCGCGACCGCCGTCGCCGCCCGCTCCGCGAGCACCCTCGCCAGGTTGAAGAGGATCGCGCGGGCGCCATTCGGGTCGGAGCGGCCGAGATCGTCGATCCACTTTCGGCGCAGCGCCACGATGCGGCTCGCGCGAGTGGCCCGCACCGATGCCCAGCGCGTGCCCTCGTAGCGGAAGAACGCCATCTCGCCGAAGACTTCGCCGCTTCCCAGGGTCGCGATCACCTTGTCGCCGCGAAACACTTCCACTTCCCCGCTCAGCACGATGTAAAGCTCGCGCTCCTTGTGCCCCTCGCGGGTGATGAGCTTGCCTGCGGGGACGTCGAGGATGCAGCCGCTCTTCATGAGGCGGCGCAGCGTCTCCTCGGGAATGCCGTCGAGGAATTTCCCCTCGCTCGGCGCCGCGTGCAGAGCCGTGCTGAACTCGCTCCAGACCGTACGCCGGTCGGTGATGACCCGCTGCACGTCGTCGTCGAACAGGTGGGCGAAGTCCCGGGTGTCCACCGGGGCGCGCTTGCCGGGACCAAAGTACTTCTTGATCCAGGGAGTCATCGGAGAGCCCACCTGGCGGTAGTAGGCGTGGTCCGAGAGCACCGACACCAGTGGCACTTCCATGCCCTCGGATTCC
The DNA here is from genome assembly GCA_031375445.1 of Burkholderiales bacterium. Lineage (GTDB taxonomy): Bacteria > Pseudomonadota > Gammaproteobacteria > Burkholderiales > Usitatibacteraceae > Usitatibacter. The sequence continues at coordinate 6,402 of JANMHV010000089.1, forward strand.
TCGAAGAGATCGGCGCCGTAAGGGCGCGAGCCGAGGCGGCGATAGTAGTCGACCATGCCGGGGCGGGAATAGCAGAACGAGAGGTCGACGTTGGCTTCGCCGGCGAGGAACTCGTAGGTGTGGCGGGCCATCGAGGGCAGGACGAGCGAGCCCCGCCGCTTGGGATCGATCATGAAGCGGCCGATCTCGGAGGTCCTCAAGCGCGCCTGAGCGGGGCCGAAGAGGTGCATCGAGAGCTTCTTCGCGAACGCCTCCGGCATCTCGCCGGGATTCCACACGCGAACGCGCACCACGCCCTCGATGGCATCGAGGGAGCCCACGTAGAAGTGGTGGGTGTAGGGCTGGTCGTCCTCGGAGTCGCGAACCATGCGCCGCTCGTGATCCACGCCGCCCAGCTCGCGGTGCAGCTCTTCGACGTAGATTCGATAGCGGAAGCGATACACCGCTTCGCGTTCTTCCTGGGTGGCGGCGCGATGGACCGCCTTGAGCCGCATGAACAGCTGGGCAAGCATTTCCTGTTTTCCCGGCCGGATGACGGCGCGCGCAATCATCCCACAGAAGCGACGCTAAAGTGCCTCGTAGGCCAGCCGCACCGGCTCCGCGCCGTGGATCTTCTCCAGGCGCCGCACGATGAAGTGCCCGCGCGCCATGTCCTGGTAGTGTCCGATGAAGAGCGTGTTGATGAGCGCCCCCCCTGCGGCGCCCAGCACCGGCACCAGCTGCGCCGCGGCCTTCTGGGACACGACGACCCCGAACCGCGAGCCGATCAGCGCGATGAGGCGCACCAGCGCCGGAGCGCCGCTCTTGGAAAGCCCCTTTTCGGCCAGGTAACGCGCGGCCTCGGTGACCGCGGTGGCCAGCGCCGAGCGCGCGGCGAAGTAGCCCGACTCGGCCGCGTTGTCGCTCTTGTCCTTGGTGCTTCCGAGCGCGAACACCGTGAGGCAGGCGAGCCGGGTCTCGATGTGGCGGGGGTCCTCCCCTTCGGCTGCGGCGATGTCGGCGATGGAGCGCAGGATCAGCGTCGTTGAGATCGGCAGCTCGAGGCCCACCGCGGCGATGCCGAAGGCCCCACCCGCCGCTCCCGAAGCCGCGGCCGCGATGCGGTGCATCCGGTCGCTGGAGGTGAGGGGCCGCTTCTCGCCGAGCGACTTCACCGCCACGTCGAGCGCCTTCATCAGCGCTTTCTCCGTCGCCGCATGGACCATCTTCTGCACCCGCGCGGGCAGCATCTTCATGCCCTTTTCCACCGGCGTGCCCAGCATCGACGAGAGCTTGGCCGCGAGCCCCGGATTCTCCAGCAGCTCCTTGGCGCGCTTCAGCTCCGCGAGCTCCCTCTTGCCGAATTCGGGCATGGCTAGAACGCGTACGTGGCGGTGAGCCACGTCTTGCGGATCGAGGGGTCGGGCGTGCCGGCGCCGGGATCGTAGCGGCCGTGCTGGAGGCGCACGGAGAGCTCCGGCATCACCTCCCACGTGACGCCCAGGTCGCGCTCGCGCCCCAGGCCGGTATCGCGGTAATCGGTGCGGAAGCGGTGCGCCTCGGCGTAGAACGTGAGCATGCGCCAGGCGAAGCGCGCCGTGACCCAGCGATCGACCAGCCCCGCGCGCGGGCCGTTGAAGAAATGCAGCGTCCAGCCGTTGAACGCGTAGTAGTCGGTGAGGGGCGCCTGCAGGCCGTACTGGCCGTTGTTGCTGCCGCGCAGCTCATGGTCGTAGCGCAGCGTCCAGGCGTTGGTGGAAAGCCCGCCGCCCAGGCGCCAGTACCGCGCTTGGATGCGCGAATCGCCGCCCGCAAAGGGCCGCTGCTTCGCCCACTCCGCCAGGTACACGGCGTCGATGCCGCCCCAGCGCGCGGCGGTGCCCTCGGCACGGATGCCTTCCACGCGATAGGACTCGTTGGCGAAGCCGGTGAAGTTCACGTGGTCCGGCTGGTCGTGGTACACGCCATAGGCCGAGATCGCATGATCCGGCGCGGGGTTCCACGAGGCATTCCAGATCGAGAGCTTCAAGTCGAGCGTCTCGCCCGAGGTATCGCGCATCCGGCGGAAGTGGGAGAGCCCGAGCGCCACGTTTGCGATGGAGGTGTTGGTGACTGCCACTCCGTCGAAGAGCTGGGGAATCTGCCGGAAGTCGTTGTCGCTCACCCAGCGCTGGTTTCCCAGCCGCGCCACCTGGCGGCCGAGCCTCATCGGAGTCGAATCGATGCCGGTGTAATCCACGAACACGCGGTTGGCGCCATTGTGCTTCGGGTCGGGGAGGAGCGGGTAGGGCGACGTGGCGAAGGCGGCACCGTCGGTATTGAAGTCATCCTGGGCGAACGGCCCGGCATGGATCGCTTCCACGGTGAGGCGCAAGTCGTGCCAGGGGTGGGAGCGCCAGCCCAGCATCGCGCGCAGGGTGTACCCCTCGGAGCGCAGCGCCTTGTCCGACTCGTCGATGCGGTTCCAGCGGGGGCGCAGCTCGAGGGTGAGGGTACCCGGACCCAGGTTACGGATGTCGTCCTGCCCCAGGGCCGGGAAGGCCGGGCCGCCTGTGACGAGCGATACAATGAGACACGTCTTCAACCGGCCCATAGTCGCAGTCTCCCGCAGCTCGACCATGATGTCCAGACAAGCGCTTACCCTGTGGGGACTGCTGGCATGCCTCGCCGCTCAGGCGGCCGTCGCCGCGGTGCTCGAGGTCACCGTGGTGGATGCCGCCGGCACGCCGCTGGCCGACGCCGCGGTCTACGCCACCCCGGTCACCCCCGCGGAACCCAAGGGCCGCACCGCCACCGTCGAGCAGCTGGACCGCGAGTTCATTCCCTACGTGAGTGTCGTCCAGGTGGGCACTTCGGTCGCCTTCCCCAATCGCGACGCGATCATGCACCACGTCTATTCGTTCTCGCCGGCCAAGCCGTTCGAGATCAAGCTCTACACCGGCAAGGCCCCCACGGAGATCGTCTTCGACAAGCCCGGGGTGGTGACCCTCGGCTGCAACATCCATGACTGGATGGTGGCTTACGTGCTGGTGGTGGCCACCCCCCACTTCGGCAAGGCCGAGGCCAACGGGGCCGTGCGCATTCGCGACCTGCCCGCGGGCGCCTACGAGATCCGCGCCTGGCATCCGCAGCAGCGCGCGGCGGTGGCCATGTATCCCATGACTCTCGACGCCGCAGGCACCCACCGCGCCGCCTTCGTGGTCGACGCGGCGCCCCGCAAGGCCAAGTTCAAGGCGCCGCTCGACCGGCTCAAGTACTGATGATCCAGCTGCGCAGCCTCGGCGCCCGACTCGTGGTCTTCTTCGTGGTCCTGCTGGTCCTGGTGCAGGGCCTGGGGGCGCTGCTCGTCTCGCGCTCCAACTCGCAGATCGCGCTCCAGACCATGGACCAGGAACTGCAGCAGGGCGAGCGCGTGTTCCGCCAGCTCCTGGCGCAGAACCAGACGCGCGTCGAGCAGGGTGCGGCGATCCTCTCGGCCGACTTCGCCTTCCGCCAGGCCATCGCCACCGAGAACGTGGAAACCGTGCTGTCGGTGCTGAGCAACCACGGCGGGCGCCTCGGCGCCAACGTGATGACGCTGGTGGGGCTCGATCGGCGCGTCCTCGCCGATACCCAGAACCAGGCGCGCGTGGGCCAGCCCTTCGCGGGGGCCGAGCTGGTGGAGGCGGCCGGCACCGCGGGCAAGGCCTCGGCCATCGTGCGCGTCGACGACAAGCTCTA
>JANMHV010000113.1:0-10291 GCA_031375445.1 Burkholderiales bacterium
AGCGACTCGTCGGCGCGCTCGCTGTCATCAGCGCAGGGCAGCACCTCTATATTTTTCTCTTACGATCATCATCACAATGCTCGCAGGGTCAGCGTATGCGTTCCTTGTTTAGCGTCGTGATGTCTAACCAAGTACTGGAGCGGTCGAATTGGCGGGCTTCGGCTCCGCCTCGCCCACCCGCCGCTTAGTACAGGCGTTAAGCGTCAAAAAACATGCCGACACTCGGAAAAGCCTACGAGAAATTTAATGCAGCGCCGACTAATCTGCGCTGGAGTTGGTCGGCGTTTTCCCGCGACGATTCAAGGTTGGTGTGCTCGATGTGGAAGCACTATTTCAGCGGCAAGCAGTATCCGCTGTGGCTTGAGGGTGACGGCGTGGAATCACTGGGATACTCCGAACAGCTCCGGCATCTCCGCCGAGCGATCGAGAGCGGAATTCCCATTGTTGGCTTCCTCGTCGAGGCGAACGACCCACAAGGGCGCAATCCGACGGTCCGCGAGGCGTACACGGACCGCCTATTCAAACTGGACATCATGACTGACACTTCTGAGCGGATCGTCGGGCGAATTGCCGGACTGGCCGAGGATGACGCGTGACATCAACTTTGAAGCGAACGAACGAGCACCGGGGTCCCGTCGTCCTCGCAATAAATGGTGTGCTCGGCGGCGCGGAATGGGTATTCTGCCAGGCCCTCAACTCAATCGTTAACCTGCAAAACAATGTCGCGACCATCCCAGCTTCTCGGCGCCATGAAAAAGCGCACATTGGTGCGGATATCGAGACGCTTCGAGGAGTCTGTCATTCGTGGGTACGTCTCCGGCGTCGGTCTGGGATTCTTTCTCCTCAATGTCGTCAGCGATCGCCTTAGATTCGACGGCTTTGAGTGCTTCCGCATAGCCGACTTAATTTCCCTGGAGAAGGACCCCCACTCCGCATTCGCCGAGGCTGCGTTGAAAGCCCGGGGCGAGCGTAGGCCGAGGAAACCGCGAATCGTTCTAGATAGCATAGAAGAATTGCTTCTCTCGTCGAGCCGCGCGTTTCCCTTGGTCACTATCCATCGGGAGAAGATGGACCCTGAGGTCTGTCACATCGGCCAAGTGGTCTCGATTTCCCGCGGTCGGGTCTCGCTCTTGGAAATAACACCGGATGCCACATGGGAAGCCAAGCCAGACCAGTACGTGGTCAAAGAGATCACAAGAGTAACTTTTGGCGGTGACTATGAGGGAGCTTTGCATGCGGTCGGCGGAGACGGCAATGCAGGTTAACTTGTCGGTCGACACGAACGCCCAAGGGCGGTCGTCAGCTGCGCGGCCAACGGTCCTTGGTCGCCGGTCACCTTCACGTTAGGCATCCCCAGCATCACCGCAAGGAGCCAGCCCGTGTCAACACCAGAAGACCGCCTTGGCCAGCTTGGCCTTGTCCTTCCAGCGCCACTCCAGTTGCCTCCGGGCGTCAAACTGCCGTTTCCGTGGGTGCGCATAGTCGGCACCAGAGCAATCATCTCGGGACACGGCCCCACAAACACCGATGGAAGCTTGGCGCAACCGCTGGGCAAAGTTGGCCTTGAGGTCGATGAGGAGCAGGCCTACGTTGCCGCGCGCCTCACGGGGTTGGCCATCCTCGGAAGCCTGAAGCGGGAGCTTGGTTCGCTCTCCCGCATTGCGTGCTGGACCCGGATATTCGGAATGGTCAACTCGGCCCCGGGGTTTACACGTCAGCCTGCGGTCATAAACGGCTTCACTGACCTCATTGTCAGCGTGTTCGGTCAAGAGCAAGGGGCGCATGCGCGCAGCGCGGTAGGCCTTGCGGAGTTGCCCTTCCGCATCCCTGTCGAGATCGAAGGTGAGGTCGAGTTGCGGCCGGGTAATGCGTAACCCTCGTTCGACTCGAGGCGCATCACGACACACATTGGCGAATAGGCGGCCCGCAATATACGCTTGCGAAGAGCTTGCTCGGCGAAGCGAGCGATAACGATCGGGAGAGACAATGAAGTGGCTGACCGTCGCCGACGTGACGAAGCTGGTTCCCTTGCCTGCGGGATACCGCTTCGAGCAGCTCAAGCGTGAAGAGATTCCGAAGCTCGTCAAGTGCGTTGCCGAGTGGCACCCCGACATCGTCGTCGGCGCGGCCAGTTGCTACCTGCATGCTGAGTTCTACGATGAAAAAGTCTTCCTGGACGGCGAGCGCGAGCGCGATGTCTGCGTGCTTCTCGTCAAGCGAGATGACGAGACAGCAGCCCTCTGGTCATTCGAGCGCGAAAGTGCGGCTCTGACTATCTATGGGAGGTTTTTGGTCGTTTCCCCGGCGCACCGCGGCTCGAAGCTGGCGGTTCACCTGATGGCGGGAACGGAGCCGCTCTGCAGGGCGATGGGCGCCGAGTTCATATACGCCATGGCGACTCTGAAGGTCCCGAACATGCAGATCGCGTTGGAACGTGCGGGCTACCGTCTGCTGGGACTTACGCCCGGTTACGACCGCGAGATGGTCGCGCCCGGCGTAGTCAAGCGTGTCTTCGAAGCCGTCTATGCCAAGGTCCTGGTCGGGGAGGATGATTTGCTGCGACCGGATCCGGCAAACCTCACCCCGAGGACCAAGGCGCTTTTTGAGCAGCTGTTTCCGTCTGGACAACAGTTGCCCTGATGGTCTAGCGGCCCTTGCGGGTCGACCGCGCGTTGCTCACCGCGCGCGAGTGATAGGGCTTCATGCCGCTGGAGAGCAGCCCTGCCCACGCATGCCACATCGCCAGCGGATCGTGGGTCGGCAGCCTGGCCATCCGGCTTGCCATGGCCTGGGAGGCTTTCAGGCTCGCCTCCACCTTTTCGCTGCCCATGCCGTACCACTGCGCGGGCGTGTTGGCGCGGCTGGTGCGGTGCGTGATCACCTGTGCGGAAGCGGCCATCATCTCGAGCCAGTTCAGGCCCAGCTTGTTCCAGGCCATGGCGGTGTTCATCGACGACTTCGCTTTCAAGGTCTCATCTCGTAGCTTCGGGGCCCGTTTGAACCCTTGCGGCACCGATAGTTGCATGCGTAGCGGCACGGCTGCGGCAGAATGCGTCGTGATCGCAATGCGTCCGCAAACTTCCGGAGGCTCCCTTGCCCCGCTTTCCCCTTGTGCTCCTCGCCCTGGCGATGGGGCTCGCCTCGGCTGACGCCATGCCCGCGCCCCCGAAAACCCTGGACGTGGTCGAGGCGCCGATCGCGGAGCTCCAGGCGGCGATGTCCGATGGCCGCACCACCTCGCGGGCCCTCGTGGCGCGCTACCTCGCCCGCATCAAGGCGATCGACAAGGCGGGGCCGAAGTTGAACGCCGTGATCGAGCTGAATCCCGATGCGCTCGCCATTGCCGTGGCCCTCGATCGCGAGCGGCGCGAGAAGGGTCCGCGCGGTCCCCTGCACGGCATCCCGGTGCTGCTGAAGGACAACATCGCGACCGCCGATCGCATGAAGACCACCGCGGGGTCGCTCGCGCTGGTCGGTGCCAAGGCTCCGCGGGACGCGCACGTCGTAGCGCGGCTGCGGGAGGCCGGCGCCGTGATCCTCGGCAAGACCAATCTCTCGGAGTGGGCCAACTTCCGCTCGACGCGCTCCACCTCGGGCTGGAGCGCGCGGGGAGGGCTCACGAAGAACCCCTATGCGCTCGACCGCAACACCAGCGGTTCGAGCTCGGGCTCGGCGGCGGCGATCGCGGCGAGCCTCGCGGCGGCGGCGGTCGGCACCGAGACCGATGGTTCCATCGTCTCGCCGGCCTCGATCAACGGTCTGGTCGGAATCAAGCCGACGGTGGGCCTGGTGAGCCGCGCGGGAATCATCCCCATCGCGCACTCCCAGGACACCGCGGGACCAATGGCGCGAACCGTGGCCGACGCTGCGGCGCTGCTCACGGTGCTGGCGGGGACGGACCCTCGCGATGCCGCCACCGAATCCGCGTCGGGCCGGGCCGTCGACTACACGAAGCACCTCGATGCGAACGCGCTCCGCGGCGCGCGGCTGGGCATCGTGAAGAGCCAGTTTGCTCTCCCCCGCAACGACCTGGTGGCGGCGCAACTGGAGAAGGCTCTCGACGTGTTGCGCTCGCAGGGCGCCATCCTGATCGAGATCGCCGAATTGCCCAACGCGGGCAAGTACGGCGCGAGCGAGCTCGAGGTGCTGTTGTACGAGATCAAGGCCGACATGGCCGCTTACCTCGCCGAATACGCGCCCGGCGCCGCGGTGAAGTCGCTCGCGGACCTCATCGCCTACAACGAGCGCCACGCCGCGCGCGAGATGCCGCACTTCGGCCAGGAGCTGTTCATCCGCGCCGAGGCGAAGGGCGGGCTCGACAGCAAGGAGTACCTCGAGGCGCTGGCGAACAACCACCGGATGTCGCGCGCCGAGGGCATCGACAAGGCGCTGGCCGAGCACCGCCTCGACGCGCTCGTCGCCCCCACGGGCCAGCCCGCGTGGCTTACGGATTTCATCAAGGGCGACGCGAGCGGCGGCGGCTTCTCCCAGCCCGCGGCCGTGGCGGGGTATCCCCACGTGACGGTGCCGGCCGGATATGTCGAGGGGCTGCCGGTAGGGCTCTCGTTAGTCGGCGCCGCGTGGAGCGAGGCTCGCCTGATCGGGCTCGCCCATGCGTTCGAACAGGCCACGCGCCACCGTCGCCCCCCCACCTTCCCGAAGACCGTCAACACCTGGTGAGGTCCGTAGTGGGCCGACCAGACCATTGCCTGGCCCGCGCGCGCCACCCGCTGTCACGTTCGGCCGGTACCGTAGGACCTCACGTCAAGCACGGGCCAACTGCAGCCAATGATTCCGACGCGGATCGGCACGGCAGGCTGGAGCATTCCCCGCGAGCTGCAGCCGGCGTTTCCGCCCGCCGGAACGCACCTGGAGCGTTACGCGGCACGGTTCGATTCGGTGGAGATCAATTCCAGTTTCCACCGTCCACATCGCGCTTCGACCTATGCGCGCTGGGCCGCGAGCGTCCCCGCGGATTTTCGCTTCTCGGTGAAGCTGCCGCGCACGATCACCCATGACCTCGGGCTTCGGGATGCGATGGTGCCGGTGCAGGACTTCCTGGCCCAGGCGACCTTGCTGGGACCGCGCCTGGGGTGCCTGCTGGTCCAGCTGCCGCCCAAGCTCGCCATGGATCGTGCCGTCGCCGCGCCGTTCTTCGCCCACCTGCGCGATCGCTTCGAAGGCGGCATCGCGGTCGAGCCCCGTCACGAGAGCTGGTTCGGGAGCGAAGCCGATCGAATGCTCGAGGGCCTCCATGTCTCCCGGGTCGTGGCCGATCCGGTGCGCGCCCCAGCGGGGCTCGTTCCGGGCGGGTGGCGCGGGATGGCGTACTACCGGCTCCATGGCTCGCCGCGCATGTATTACTCGTCGTATGGCGAGGATGCCCTGGCCCGCCTGGGCGATGCGCTTCTCGCGTTGCGGCGCGACGGCGTGCCTGCCTGGTGCATCTTCGACAACACCACCCTGGGCGCGGGCACCGCAAACGCCCTGTCGCTAGTGCCCCGCATCGTGTGAGGTGGGGCCAGCTACAGGTGCATTGTTAACAATTCACAAGCGTGTCACCATAGCTCCCTTCCCGAGGAGCGGACATGACTTGGCGTCCCGAAGTCGAAGAGATCGAGCGCCGCAGGGAGCTCGCTGAAAAGTGCGGCGGCCCCGAGGCGGTGGAGAAGCAGCACGCCGCCGGCAAGCTCACCATCCGCGAGCGCATCGGCCGCCTGATGGATCCCAAGTCCTTCCGCGAGGTCGGCAAGCTCGCCGGCAAGGCGACCTACAAGGAGGGCCAGCTCGCCGCATTCGAGCCCGCGCCCTACGTGATGGGCGTCGGCAAGATCGAGGGGCGTCCCGTGGCCGTGGGCGGCGAGGACTACACCATCCGCGCGGGAACGGGCTTCGGCAGCGACCGGAGGAAGGGCGGGCAGGGCGGCTTCATCGAGGACCTCGCCTACGAGTACCGCATCCCGCTGGTGAACCTGATCGACGGCACCGGCGGCACCGTCAACACCGTGAAGCGCAAGGGCTACACCGTCGTCCCCGGCTTCGGCCAGGACGGCTTCGAGCGCTCTGCCGACCTGATGGGCCTGGTCCCGGTGGTATGCGCGGTGATGGGCACGGTGGCCGGAGGCCCCGCGGGGCGCGCGATGCTGGCCCACTGGACCATCATGGTGCGCGGCTCGAGCCAGATCTTCGCCGCGGGCCCCCCGGTGGTGGAGCGCGCGTTCGGCACCAAGCTGCACAAGGAGGAGCTGGGAGGCGCGAGTGTCGCGGCCGATGCCGCGGGCACGATCGAGAACGTCGCCACCGACGAGGATGATTGCCTGCGCCAGATCCGGCGCTTCCTCTCCTACATGCCGACCAACGTCTACGAGATGGCCCCGGTGGCTCGCACCGGCGACCCCGTCGACCGTTGCGAGGATGCGCTCCTCGAGATCGTGCCGCGCTCCGACCGCCAGGCCTACAACATGCGGAAGGTGATCTCGCTCATCGTCGACCGCGACAGCGCCTTCGAGGTGCAGCCCGGCTTCGGCAAGGCGGCGATCACGACCCTCGCGCGCATGGATGGCCACACCGTCGGCATCGTCGCCAACAACCCGATGACGGGCGGCATCGTCGACGTGAAGGCGGCGCGGAAGCAATCGCACTTCATCGAGCTGTGCGACTGCTTCCACATCCCGATGATCTTCCTGGTGGACGTGCCGGGCCTGCTGATCGGCCCCGACTCCGAGGCCCAGGCGATCATGCGGTTCGGCATCGCGCAGCGCTATGTGCTCGGCCAGATCAGCGTGCCGGTGTTCACGGTGCTGGTGCGCAAGTGCTACGGGGTGGCGGGCGGCAGCACCATCGACCGGCGCGGGCTCAACTTCAAGATCGCGTGGCCGAGCGCCCACTGGGGATCGCTGCCGATCGAGGGTGGGGTGAAGGCGGCCTACCGCCAGGAGATCGCCGCGGCGGCGGATCCGGCGAAGCGAGAGGCGGAGCTGGAAGCGGAGCTGCGGGCCATGGCCTCGCCCTTCCGCACCGCCGAGGCGTTCGCGGTGGAAGACCTGATCGACCCGCGCGAGACGCGCCCCTACCTCTGCCAGTTCATCGAGGCGATGCAGCCGCGGCTGCGCTCGCAGCTGGGCCCGGTGCTGAAGGCGGGGGTGCGGCCGTGAAGCGCAAGGCGCCGGCGCCGCCGGTCCACGGCGTGCCGTCCCTCGAGCGCGATGCGGGGCTCACGGCGCTGCGGTGGATCGCCTCCACGGCGCCGCTCACGTGGACCTTGCCCCAGCAGGTCGCCGCACGCATCGGCGACCGCATCCTCGATGGCGATCCGGCCCCCGGCGGCTGGCTGCGGGAGGAGGAGCTGGCGAAGAACTTCGGCACCAGCCGCGGGCCCGTGCGCGATGCACTGAAGCTGCTCGAGCGCGAGGGCCTGGTGAGCCTCCATCCCCGCCGCGGCGCGCAAGTCACCGAGCTTTCGGCGCACGAGGTGGCGGACCTGTTCGAGATCCGGGCGCAGCTCTTCATCGTGGTGGCGCGCCGGCTCGCACGGCAGCGGGATCCGGAATACATCGATGCGCTCACCCACGCGGTGAAGCGCCTGGAGCGGCTGGCACCTTCCGATGCGAAGGGGTACGCCGAGGCGGTCTACAAGGCGAGCCTGCTGTCGGCGGCGGCTTGCGGCAACGACCGCATGCGCGACATCCTCACCTCGCTCTCGCTGCAGATGTTCCGCTACACGCGACTGGGCCTGCTCTCGCCCGAACGTCGGCGGCGCTCGCTCGCGCTGTGGAAATCCACGCTGGCGGCGGTGAAGGCCGGCAACGAGGAGCGGGCCGCCACCGTGGCGGAGGCGAGGATTCGCGAGAACGGCGCCGAGGCGGCTCGGCAACTGCACGGCACCGGACAACCCGAGGAGACGCACCGATGAAGATGCTCACGCGCACGATCGCGCTCGCCACGCTGCTGGCTGCCCACGCCGTGACGGCGGCGGAATGGGTCCCGACGAAACAGATCGAGTTCGTCGTCGCCGCCGGCCCCGCCGGGGCGCTGGACCAGGTGGCCCGCGTCGTGAAGCAGGTGTTCGAGGAGCTCAAGATCTCCGACCGGCCGTTCGTGATCGTGAACAAGCCGGGCGGGGCGGGGAAGGTCGCGTTCGACGTGCTCGCCTCGCGTCCCGGGGATCCCCACGTCCTGGCGCTCAATACGCACGGCTACCTCGCGAGCTTCATCGGCGGCTCCCTCGACGTGCTGCCCCACCGCGACTTCACGCCGCTCGCGGTGCTGCTGGATGAGACGGTGGCGGTGGCGGTGCGCGCCGATTCGCCGCTCACCTCGGCGAAGGACCTCGTGGCGGCGCTCAAGCGCGATCCGTCGAGCCAGCGCATCGCGGTCGCCACCTCCATCGGCAACCATATCCACGTCGGCATCGCCAAGCCGTTGCAGGCGGCGGGCATCGACATCGGCAAGCTCACGGTGGTGCCGTTCAAGTCGTCGGCGGACTCGATCGTGGCGCTCCTCGGCGGGCACCTCGAGGTGGTGGCTTCCACCACGCCGAACATCATCACCCAGTACCAGGGGGGCAAGATCCGGTTGCTGGCCCTGAGCTCCCCGGAGCGCCTCGGCGGCGCCCTCGCCGAGGTGCCCACCTGGCGGGAGCAGGGCATCGATTCGGAATTCCGCTCGTCCCTGGGCATCGTGGGAGCGAAGGGACTCACGCGCGATCAGGTGGCGTTCTGGGAGAACGCCTTCCGCCGTGTCGTCGCCACCGAGGAGTGGAAGCGCGCGCTGGCGAGGAGCCAGAGCCAGCCTCATTTCCTCGGCCATACCGAGGCGCTGCGCTTCTACGAGACCGAGTACGCGGCGATGCGTCCGATGATCGAAGCCATGAAGCTCGGCAAATGAGCGGGTTCGGCCCCATCGCCGGGGTGAAGGTGCTGGAGCTCTGCTCGACCATCGCCGGTCCCGCGTGCGGAAGGCTGCTGGCCGACTTCGGCGCCGACGTGATCAAGGTGGAGCCGCCGGGGGGCGACTCGATGCGCAGCATGGGCAAGCACGTGGGCGACGTCTCGCTCTACGCCGCGACCCTGCTGCGCAACAAGCGGTCGGTCTCCGTCGATATGAAGAAGCCCGAGGGCCGGGCGCTGGTGCGGGCGCTGGCCGATCGCGTCGACGTGCTGGTGGAGAACTTCCGTCCCGGCGTGCTCGAGCGCCTCGGCCTGGGCTACGACGAGCTCGTCCGCACCAACCCGGGCCTGGTGATGGTGCGGATCTCGGGGTATGGCCAGACCGGGCCCTATGCGCAGCGCCCGGGCTACGGCGCGATCTGCGAGGCGCTGGGAGGTGTGCGCCACATGACGGGCGACCCGGACCGGCCGCCGGCGCGGGTGGCGCTCGCGACCACGGACTACCTCACCTCGGTCTACGCCGCGATGGGCGCCAGCATGGCGCTCCTCGAGCGCGCGCGCTCCGGCAAGGGCCAGGTCGTCGACGTGGCGCTCTATGAGGCCGCCTTCTCGCAGATGGAGGCGTACACCAACGCCTACGAGAAGCTCGGCTATGTGCCCGGGCGCGTGGGCCCGAATCTCCCGACCATGGCGCCCAACAGCCTCTACCCCACGAAGGACGGCGGCTACGTGCTGATCGCCGCCAACAGCGATCCCACGTACAAGCGCCTGGTGGAAGCCATGGGATGCCCCGAGTTGCTCGCCGACCCGCGCTTTTCGAGCATCCGCGCCCGCGGGGCGAACCTCACCGAGTGCAACGAGTCCGTGGCCGAATGGACACGCACCCTCGACGGCGCGGAGGTGGAGCGGATCCTCCTCGCGGCCGAGGTGCCGGTATCGCGCGTCTATACCATTGCCGACATCTACGAGGATCCCCACTATGCGGCCCGCGAGATGCTGGTGCGGGTGCCGCATCCGCAACTCGGGCACACGACGCAGCAAGGCGTGGTGCCGAAGTTCTCGCGCACGCCGGGCGCCATCGTGCGCAGCGGGCCGGAGATGGGGGAGGATACGCGGGAGGTGCTGCGCGACGAGCTGGGGATTGCGCCGGAGCGCATCGATGCGCTCGCGGCCGCGGGTGTTGTCGTCGAGGGCCCCTTCGCCTCAGCGGGTCAGAAGCACCACTGAAAGGCCAGGAAGTGCACCATCATCTCGGGGGTGAGATAGCCGAGGAAGATGAGGTACCAGAGCCCGGCAAGAGCCGCGAGCAATGCGCAGGTGCTCGCCGTCCTGCGCACTTCCGCCTTCGCGTTCATGCCGGCGCCTGCGTCACGCGGCCCGGACGCTCGGCCTGTCGGCCGCCT
>JANMHV010000117.1:0-1513 GCA_031375445.1 Burkholderiales bacterium
GCCGCGGTGAGCCTTGCTACCACGTCGCGAGGCGTGCCGGCAGGCGCGAAGAGCGCCACCCAGGCCTCGAGCTCGAAATTGGGATAGCCCGCCTCGGCGGTGGTCGGCACGTCGGGCATCAGCGGGTGGCGCGACTTCGCCGCGACGGCCAGTGCGCGAACGCGGCCGCCTTGCACGTGCCCCAGGATCGACGGCGGGGTTGCGATCGTGCTCTGCACCGATCCGCCGATCACGTCCTGCATCATCGGACCCGAGCCCTTGTAGGGGACGTGCACGATGTCGATGCCGGTCTGCTGCTTGAAGAGCTCCATGCCGACGTGCGGGACCGAGCCCGATCCCGGTGTGCCGTAGTTGAGCTTGCCCGGCTCCTTCTTCGCCAGGTCCACCAGCTCTTTCAGCGTCTGCGCCGGCACCGAGGGATGCACGGCGATCACGTGGGGCGACACGGCCACCATCGCGACCGAGGAGAAATCCCGGATCGGGTCCCACGTGAGGTCGCGGAACATGGTCGGATTGCCGACGTGGAACATCGAATAGCCCACCAGCAGCGTGTAGCCGTCGGGCGGGCTCTTGGCCACGGTGCTGGCGCCGATGTTGCCGGAGGCGCCGGGCTTGTTGTCGACGACTACGGGCTGGCCGAGCTGCTTTCCCATATCGGCCGCCAGCATGCGAGCAACCGTATCGAGGATGCCGCCGGGGGCCACGGGCACCACGAGGGTGATGGGCTTGTTGGGAAAGCCCTGCGCCTGCGCGGCGAGCGTGGCGAGGGCGAGCGTGAGCGCGGTCGCGAAGCGGGCGGGATGGAACATATAGCCTCCTCAGGCGATGACGCGAAGCTCGCGCGTCGGGATGGACAGGGGAACCGCGGTGCCGCGTTCGAGGCGCCCGGTGCCGCGCAGGTGGGGAAGATCGGCGATCACCAGGGCCTCGCCCACGCGGACTTCGTAGCGCATGAACTCCCCGAGGAACTCGCCGCCTTCGATCACGCCGTCGAGCACCAGCGCCCCGGGCAGCCGCTCGAAGTGGACCGCATGGGGACGAAAGGCGAGCTCGACCTGCGCCCCGGCCGCGGCCTCGACGGAGGGGGGTAGCGCCACTTCGCCCAGTTCAGGCGAGCTGAACCGGGCCCCGGCAGCGTCACGATGCACGGCGCCGCGGTAGAGGTTCACGCTGCCGACGAATTGCGCCACGAAGCGGTTCGCCGGCCGGTCGTAGAGCTCCACGGGCGTGCCGATCTGCTGGATCACGCCCTGGTCGAGGACGGCGATGCGGTCGCAGATGGTCATCGCCTCTTCCTGGTCATGGGTCACGAAGATGGTGGTGATGCCGAGGCGCTTGTGCAGGCGCAGCAGCTCGCGGCGCATCTGCACCCGCAGCTTGGCGTCGAGGTTGGAGAGCGGCTCGTCGAGCAGCAGCACTTGCGGCTCGATCGCCAGCGTGCGCGCAATCGCCACGCGCTGCTGCTGGCCGCCGGAGAGCTGGCCCGGACGGCGCGCCTCGAGTCCAGTGAGTT
>JANMHV010000173.1:0-22812 GCA_031375445.1 Burkholderiales bacterium
ACCGCCGTCTCTCGCGGCTGGTGCCGGTGGAGAACGCCTCGATGCCCGAGCGCACCGTCATCCAGTGGGACAAGGACGACCTCGACGCCATGGGGCTCCTCAAGGTCGACGTGCTGGGGCTGGGGATGCTTTCGTGCATCCGGCGCGCGATCGATCTCGTCAACGGCTACCGCAACTCTCCCTCTCCCTTGGGAGAGGGCCGGGGAGAGGGTCACGAACTCACAATGCAGGACATCCCCGCCGAAGACCCCGCCGTCTACGCCATGGTGCAGAAAGGCGACACCATCGGCGTCTTCCAGATCGAGTCGCGCGCGCAGATGGCGATGCTGCCGCGGTTGAAGCCGCGCTGCTTCTACGACCTGGTGATCGAGGTGGCGATCGTGCGCCCCGGGCCGATCATGGGCGGCATGGTGCATCCGTACCTGCGCCGGCGCGAGGGCAAGGAGCCGGTCACCTACGCGAGCGAGGAAGTGAAGAAGGTGCTGGAACGCACCATGGGAGTCTCGATCTTCCAGGAGCAGGTGATGCAGCTCGCGGTGGTGGCCGCGGGCTTCACCGCCGGGGAAGCCGACAGCCTGAGGCGCGCGATGGCGGCGTGGCGCCGGCGCGGCGGCATCGAGCCCTTCCGCTTGAAGCTGATCGACGGCATGCTCCAGCGCGGCTATGCGCGCGAGTACGCCGAGCAGATCTACCAGCAGATCCAGGGCTTCGGCGAGTACGGCTTCCCGGAATCCCATGCCGCGAGCTTCGCCTTGCTGGTTTATGTCAGCAGTTGGCTGAAATGTCACCAACCTGCCGCATTCGCCTGCGCGCTCCTGAACAGCCAGCCGTTGGGTTTCTACTCCACCTCGTCGATCGTGCAGGACGCCACGCGCCATGGCGTGGAGGCGCGGCCGGTGGACGTGGCGCGGAGCCTCGCGCAGAGCAGCCTGGAGCCCGGTGCGGGTGGGGCGCCGGCGCTCCGCCTGGGCCTCGCCCTCGTGAAGGGCCTCAGGCTCGAGGCGGCCGAGCGGATCGTGGCTGCCCGAGGAGAGCGCGCCTTCTCATCCACCGAGGACCTGGCGCGCCGCGCGGCACTCGACCGCACCGACCTCGCGAGCCTCGCCGCCGCCGACGCGCTGGCGTCGCTAGCCGGGCATCGCCGCGAGGCGCTGTGGGAGACGCTTGCGGTGGACGAGCCCACGCGCCTGGGCCTGCCCGCGGTGACCACCGCGCCGCCGCCGCTCGCCGTGCCCACCGAGGGCGAGGAGATCATCGGCGACTATGCCGCTACGGGCCTCACGCTGCGCCGCCATCCGCTGGCGCTGATCCGCGATCGCCTTGCGAAGCAGCGCGTGCGCACCGCGAAGGAGATCGCCGAGGAGCTGCCCAACGGCCGCTGGATCCGCGCCGCCGGCCTCGTCACCTGCCGACAGCGCCCCGCCACCGCCAGCGGGGTCATGTTCGTGACGCTCGAGGACGAGACCGGCTACGTGAACCTGGTGGTGTGGAACGACATCGCCGAGCGCCAGCGGCGCGAGCTTCTGGGCTCGCGCCTCCTCGCCGTGAATGGCCAGGTGCAGAAGAGCGGCGGCGTGGTGCATGTGATCGCACGCACCCTCGAGGATTTGAGCCCCTTGCTGGGCCGGCTCGCTACGTCGAGCCACGACTTCCACTGACTCCCTATGGCAGCGGCAGCCTCGCGTAGGCCAGGGCGAAATCGCGCCACCACGGGGCCTGCGTGATGAAGAAAGTGGGCGCCACCGCCAAGAGGAAGATCGCCAGCATGGTCGCGTACGGCCGCGCGAGGCGCGTGCCGCGATCGCGCCACCACAGCGCCCCCAGGATCGACGTCACGACCGCGTAGGTCAGCTGCTGCTGCAGCGGCGGCTCCACCTTGAAAAAGTTGTACAGCAGCCGGGCGAGGACCGGATCGACGAGCATCAGCGACGACCCCGCCATGTAGCGCATGTGCAGCGGTGGCTCGCCCTTGTGCACCATCGCGATCACGTAGCCGATGGCGAAGACCGCCAGCAGCGACAGCTGCACGTAGAAGTAGTACAGCACCTCCCCGCTGGGCGGACCCTGCCTGAGGCGGTAGTGCGCGAACAGCAGTGTCGAGGCCACGATCACCGGCATCAGCCCGTAGGAGACCTTTCCCAGGGCGCGGTGCAAGGGCCTGCGCCCCGTACGGATGAGTCCCGCCTGCGCCACCAGCAGCACCACCCACGCGAACATGGCGATGCCGTGGAGATGCACGTGCATGAATTCCCCTTTGAACGGCGGGGCAGCGAAGTAGGTCGGCCAGAACGCGGGCAGCGTGGCGAGGAGGAGGAGCGAGAACCACCAGACGGCCGAGCGTTGCATGGGAACCTCGCTTGGGTTTTGCCGCATTGTAGGCCCGCGACACGAACGGCAAATCGCGACACCCATCGTTACACGCCGTAACGCCGCGATCGGTAACGTCTCCAATGTGACGAAACCGATCGAACCCGCGCGCACCCACCGGAAATTCACACTGTCCGAGAAGATCGCGATCGTGCGCGAATCGCTGGTGCCGGGCGTCTCGGCATCCCACGTGGCGCGCCGCCACGCCATCGCGGTGAACGTCCTCTACTACTGGCGCAAGGCGTATCGCGAGGTCGCGGATACCGACCTCACGCGCGTCAACGGCGACGGCGTCGACAAGGAGCTCACCGACCTGCGCCTGCAGGTGCGCAACCTGGAGCGCCTCCTCGGCCAGCGCACCCTCGAAATCGCACTCCTCAAGGAAAGGCTCGGCAAGGCCCATGACGACGACTTCGCATCGTAGGAAAGAAGGCGCGCCGCGCGCGCGTTACGTGCACCTTGGTGACCGCCTGCTCGCCATCGGCAGGATTCGATGCGGCATCGCGACCGTGGAGGAGGCGGCGCGCGACCTGGGCGTCACGCGCGAGGAGATCCTCGATTGGGTCGCGGCCCATGGCAGCGAGCGGCTGGTGACGTTGACCGAGCTGCGCAGCCAGGGCTCGCCCGAGATGCTGCGGCTGGCACGCCGCGCGCAGCGCCTCGCGGGACTCGTCGCCGACGCGGAGCGGCACTTGCGCGTGCTCAACCAGGAGCTGGTGCGCGGCATCGCCGCCTCCAACGAACCCTTCGCTTTCTCCAACAATCTCGATGAAAACCCACCAACGCGCGCGCCTTCCGTGGCGCCCGCGCAACCATCGCACGCGCGCGCGCGCAAATTCGTTGACGCGGATTCTTCGCGCTGATTAACGTTCGGTCGCTCATGACAACAATAGGGGATCACATGACCTGCAAGAAGAGGATTCTTTCCGCGGCGGTGCTGCGCGCCCTGGGGACGGGCATCGCGGTGGCAATCGCGGCGCCGGCACTCGCGCAGACCGCGCAACGCATCGAGAAGATCGAAGTCACCGGCTCCAACATCAAGCGCATCGAGGGCGAGAGTGCCCTTCCCGTCACCGTGATCACGCGCGAGGAGATCCAGCGCTCCGGCGTCACCACCGCGAGCGAGCTGATCGACAAGATCTCGGCCAACAGCGGCGGCGGCTACAACACCTCCCAGGCGGTCGGCGACTCGGCGACACCGGGCCTGGCCGCCGCAAGCCTGCGGGGCCTCGGCAGCACCAACACGCTGATCCTGCTCAATGGCAGGCGCCTGTCGAACTACGCGTTCAACGCGTCGGGCGGCGGCACTGTGAACCTGAACCAGATCCCGCTCGCCGCGGTGGAGCGCGTCGAGGTGCTGAAGGATGGCGCCTCCGCCATCTACGGCACCGACGCCATCGGCGGCGTGATCAACTTCATCCTGAGGAAGGACTACACCGGCGCCGAGGTCAGCGCCTACGGCACCAAGACCGAGGGGGGCGGGGGCAACGTGCGCCGCTATACCGGCGCTATCGGCTTCGGCGACATCAACAAGCAGCGCTTCAACATCCTCGCCGCCTTCGACTACGAAAAGGATACGCCGCTCAAGGCCACGCAGCGCCCGCAGTTCGGCGGCACCGGCATCCGTCCCGACCTCAACTTCTCGCAGACTTCGGGCAACACCTGGCCCGCCAACTTCGTCTTCGGCGGACGCAATCTCAACGTGACCGCGGCAAATGGTTGCATCCCGGAGTTCGGCTCCTATCGCATCAACGCGGCGACCGGGCAACCCGCGCCGCTGCAGACCTTCTGTCGCCAGGACTTCACCGCGGCGCTGGACATCTATCCGCCGTCCGAGCGCAAGGGCTTCTTCACCCGCGCCGCGGTGCAACTCGGCAACGACCACCAGGCCTTCCTCGAGTACCACCTGTCCCAGAACGAGATCACCTTCGGATCCTCGGAGTCGCCGGTGAACGACTTCACCGGCGCGGGCCCGTTCCTCTACCCCGCCGGCGGCCGCTACTATCCGACCACCGTGACTCTCCCGGGTGGCGAGATCGTGCGGCCGACGGGCGACCTGCCCATCGCCTGGCGCCTCAAGTCCGGGGGGCTGCGCACCAATCGCGGCGATTCCGACGAGCAGCGTCTGGTGGCGGGCCTGCAGGGAAACCTGATGGGCTGGGACTACAGCACCGCGTTCTCGAAGAGCGAGAGCGAGGCCTCCGACAACTACATCGACGGATGGGTGCGCGAGTCGCTGCTGCGCGCGGCGATCTCCTCCGGCAACGTGGACGTCTTCTCCGGCCGCCCGCTGGACGCGACCGGCCAGGCGCTGATCGACCGCGCCAAGATCCTCGAGACGGTGCGCAAGTCCAAGGCCACCGTCACCTCCTTCGACGGCAAGATCTCCAGGGAGCTGATGGAGCTGAAAAACGGCCCGCTCGCCTTCGCGATCGGCTTCGACTCGCGCAAGGAAGAGCTGGATGACCAGCCGCAGGCGGTGCTCTTCTCCGGCGACATCCAGGGCGGCGGCGGGGCATTGCCGGCCACGGTGGCCGATCGCAAAGTGAACGCCTTCTTCGGCGAGCTCAACATCCCGATCCTGCGCAACCTCGAGGCGCAAGTCGCGGTTCGCTTCGACGACTACAGCGACTTCGGCAAGACCACCAACCCGAAGGTTTCGCTGCGCTGGACGCCGACCAGGGACTTCCTGGTGCGCGGCTCGTACAGCACCGGCTTCCGTGCCCCCACGCTCTCGGACATGTTCCTGCCGCAGTTCCTCTCCAACACGGCCGACACCCACAACGACCCGATCCGCTGCCCCAACAGCACGCCGATCGGCGGCTACGTGAACGCGGGCCTCGAGTGCGACGCGCAGTTCCAGAACCAGCTCGGCGGCAACCCGGCCCTCACGCCGGAGAAGTCGAAGAACATGACCCTCGGGATGATCTGGGAGCCCAACGCGGGCACGGCGCTCGGCCTGGACCTGTGGTCGATTCGCCGCCGCAACTCCATCGGCGCCCTGGGCGATACCACGGTGTTCGACGTGTACGGCGCGGCCGATCCGCTCAACGCCGGCGGCCTCTTCGTGCGCACCGCGCGCGTTGCCGGCGGCGGCTGCGTGGGCGACCTGCCGGGCAGCCCCACCCCGGCCAGCGTCCCGTGCCCGATCGACTACGTGATCCAGTTCCAGCAGAACCTCGGCAAGTACAATGTGCAGGGCGTGGACCTCTCGGCCTCGTTCAAGATTTCGCGCTTCACGATCCGGGGCGAAGGCTCGTACATCTATCGCTACCGGTACCAGCAGGCGACCGGCGGCCCCTACGTGGACAACGTGGGCAACTTCACCGCCGACAACGGGGCGATCCCGCGCTGGCGGCATTACCTCACGTTCAACTGGCGCTCAGGCGCGTTCGGCGCGACCCTGGCGCAGAATTTCGTGCTCGGCTATCGCGACGCGACGGGCACGCGGCGGGTGGCGAGCTACGAGACATGGGACGCGCAGGCGACCTGGGACGCCTGGCGCGGGCTGGGAATCACGGCGGGGATCCGCAACATCCTCGACCGCGATCCCCCGGCGTCCGACCAGGGCCAGACTTTCCAGGTGGGCTACGACCCCCGGTACACCGATCCGCGCGGCCGCACCTATTACCTCGGCCTCAAGTACGCCTTCAAGTAGGCCAAAGGGCGAAGCGTTCTCCTCGGCAGTAATTTGAATGGGCCCTTCGCGGCCCATTTCTTTGGTTATCATCGGGCGACCCGTCCCGTGCATCCGATGAAAACTTTACCGGTTCGTCGAGTCCTGACCCTGGCGTTGCTCGTCGCGAGCCTGCCTGCATCCGCGGCCACGCGCATCCAGGTGGCGGAGGTCGCGGATCTGTCCCTCGAGCAGCTGACGCGGATCACCGTCACCTCGGTGTCGCGCCGCGAGGAGCGCCTCGCCGACGTGCCCGCATCGATCTTCGTCATCACCCAGGAAGACATCCGCCGCTCCGGCGCCACGTCGCTGCCCGAGGCGCTGCGGCTCGCGCCCAACCTGCACGTGGGCCGCACGGACACCAGCCAGTACGCCATCGCCGCGCGGGGCGGCAACACCGGCACCGCCAACAAGATGCTGGTGCTGGTGGACGGGCGCACCATCTATACGCCGCTCTTCTCCGGCGTTTTCTGGGATGCCCAGGACGTGATGCTCGAGGATATCGAGCGCATCGAGGTGATCAGCGGCCCGGCAGGCACCGTGTGGGGCACCAACGGCGTGAACGGCGTGATCAACATCACGACCGCCTCTTCCAGGCTCACCCCGGGGATGCTGGCCTCGGCCACGGCCGGAAACTTCGAGCGCGGCATCGCCGTCCGCCAGGGCGGAACACTGGGGCAGCGCGGCAGCTACCGGATGTACGCGCGGCACTACGACCGCGACAGCCACCGCAGCGCCACCGACGCCGACCTGCGCGACGAGGGCGATCGCACCATCGCCGGATTCCGCGCGGATTGGGAGCGGGGGCAGGGCGGCCTCACCCTCCAGGGCGACGTCTATCGCGCCGAGCACCGAGCCTCCGGGGTGCCGCGGGAGCTGTCGGGCGGCAACCTCCTGGGCCGCTGGACCGGGCAGCTCGATCGCGGCGCCGACTACCGCGTGCAGGCCTACTACGATCGCACCGAGCGGGAGCACGTGGGCCAGTTCACCGAAACCCGCGATACGTTCGACCTCGAGGCCAATCGCTCCTCGTTCCCGGTGAGCAACCACCACGTCGTGTGGGGGGGCGGCTACCGCGCATCGCGCGACCGCATCGGCAACAGCGCGGCGCTTGCCTTCATGCCGGAACGGCGCACCCTCGCCTGGGGCAACGTTTTCGCGCAGGACGAGATCGCGATCGCCTCCAACCTGAAGGCGACGCTCGGCGTGCGCCTGGAGCGCAACTCCTATTCCGGCTGGGAATGGTTGCCGAATGCGCGAGTTGCATGGCAGCCCGCCGAAGGGCAGCTGCTGTGGGCGGCCGCCTCGCGCGCGGTCCGGGCGCCGTCGCGCATCGATCGCGACCTCTATGTCCCGGGTTCCCCGCCCTACACCGTGATCAAGGGCAACGAGGATTTCGACTCCGAGATCGCCCGCGTTGTGGAAGTGGGCTGGCGCACGCAGCCCTCGGCGGCGTTCTCGTTTTCAGTCACGGCGTTCCGCCACAAGTTCGACGACCTGCGCAGCGTCGAGGATTTCGGCTCCGGCCGGGTGATCTCCAACGGCCAGACCGGGCGCAATACCGGCATCGAGGGCTGGGGATCGTGGCGCGTGATTCCCGCCTGGCGCCTCACCGCGGGCTTCGTCGCCATGGACGAGAAGTTCACCCCGAAGGAAGGCCGCATCGACCTGGGCGGCCTCGCCTCCCTCGGCAACGACCCGAAGCTCGCCGCGTCGATCCGTTCCCACTGGGACGTGACCCCTGCCCACGAGCTCGACTTCGCGGTTCGGCACGTAGGAGTGCTGAGCAGTTCACAGGTGCCCGGCTACACGGTGCTGGACGCGCGCGCCGGGTGGCGGGTCTCGCGTACCCTCGCCCTCTCGCTCGCCATCGAGAACCTGTTCGACCGCAAGCATGCGGAGTTCGGCGCCGTCACCGCCCGCGCGGTCTTCGAGCGCACTTATCTGCTTCGGGTCACATGGAAACCCTGATGGCCCGAGCGGGGCGCCGGCTCCTCGCGCTGGCGTTTTTTTTCGCGGCGCTGGGCGCCCATGGGCAGCAGGCGAGCGAGGCGGCGATCAAGGCCGCCTTCCTGCACAAATTCCTGGGCTACGTCGAATGGCCTCCATCGGCGCTGCCCGCTGCGGATACGCCATTCGTGATCGGCGTGACCCACAGCGAAGAGGTCGCTAGCGAGCTCGAGCGCATCGTCCCGGGTCGCAACATCAACAATCGCCGCGTGGTGGTGCGCCGGCTCGCCGAAGGCGAGAAGTTCAGCGGCGTGCATTTGCTCTTCGTGGGCCGTGGCGAGCCGACTGCGCGCGCGCTCTTCCGTTCCGCCCAGCAGCAGGGCGTGCTCGCCGTCACCGAATCGGAGCGCGGCCTCGACCAGGGCGCGGCGATCAGTTTCGTGGTGTCGGAGGATCGCGTGGGGTTCGAGGTCTCGACCGAGGCGTCCGAGCGCGCGGGGCTCAAGATCAGCTCGCGGATGCTCGCCGTGGCGCGCCGCGTGGTGCCTCGATCATGAGGCTGAAGAAATGGATCGAGCGCTCGGTGCGCAACAAGGTGATGGTGCTGGTGCTGGGCATCACGGCGTTCGCGCTGTTGATGAGCGCCGCGGCCCTGGTGGTCTACGACCTCCAGTCGTACGAGCAGCAATGGAGCCGCGACCTCGAGAGCCAGGCCGACGTGCTGGCGCGAGCGAGCGCCCCGGCGCTTTCCTTCGACGACCGCAAGACCGCGGAGACGGACCTCTCGGTGATGCGGGTGCGCCCGCGCGTGCTCGCCGCGGCGCTCTACACGCCCGACGGGCGCCTCTTCGCCACCTATGAGCGGCCCGACGCGAACGTCCCGCAGTTCCCCGAGCGTCCCGGGGCCGAGGGCCACGTGATCGAGGGCGGGCAGCTGGTGCTGTTCCGGCGCGTGGTCGAGAACGGCGAGCCGATCGGCACGGTGTACCTGCGAGCGCTCTACGAGCCCTGGTCGCGACTGAAGGATTACCTGTCGCTCCTGGCGATCGTGATGGTGGCGAGCCTCGCGGTCGCGGCGGTGCTCTCGGGCTGGCTGCAGAAAGGCATCACGCAGCCGATCCAGGAGGTGGCGCACGTCGCGAGCGAGGTGATCGACAAGCGCGACTACTCGCTGCGGGTCGAAAAGCGCACCGAGGACGAGGTGGGCCAGCTGGTCGACGGCTTCAACCGCATGCTGGCTGAGATCGGGCGCCGTTCCGACGCGCTGGCCGAGGCCGACCAGCGCAAGGACGAGTTCCTGGCGACCCTCGCCCACGAGCTGCGCAACCCGCTGGCGCCGCTTCGCAACGCGCTAGAGATCCTGCGAGTCACCGAGGGCAATCCCGACACCGCCCGCAAGGCGCGGGAGATGATGGAGCGGCAGCTGAAGCAGATGGTGCGGCTGGTGGACGACCTCCTCGACGTGTCCCGCATCACCACCGGCAAGCTCGCGGTGCGCCGCATCCCGATGGACCTGCAGGACGCGGTGACCGATGCCGTGGAGACCGCGCGCGGCGCGATCGAGGCCCGCGGCCAGGATCTGGTGGTGAAGCCCGCGCGGGGCGCGGTGCCGATCGACGGCGACCGCACGCGGCTCGCCCAGGTGTTCGCGAACCTGCTCAACAACGCCGGCAAGTACACGCCGGCCGGCGGGCGCATCGAATTCGCGGTCGAGATCGGCCCGCAGACCGCCGTGGTGCGCGTGAGCGACAACGGCACCGGCCTCACCGCGGAATCCATCGAGCGCATCTTCGACATGTTCGTGCAGGTCGACCGCACGCTGGAGCGCTCCCAGGCGGGGCTCGGCGTGGGCCTGTCGCTCGCGCGCCGGCTGGTGGAGCTGCATGGCGGCACCATCGAGGCCGCGAGTGCCGGGGAAGGGAAGGGCAGCGAATTCACGGTGCGCCTGCCGATGTCGGGCGGGCGGCTCGAGCCGCGCGTGACCGTGGTCGAGGCAGCGGTCGTGGCGCAACCGCGGCGCATCCTGCTTGCCGACGACAACGTCGACTTCGCGCTCAGCCTGGCGCAGCTGCTCTCGGCCGCGGGCCACGAAGTGCGCATCGCCAACGACGGCGCGGACGCGCTGATGGAGGCAGCGCGGTTCTCGCCCGAGATCGCCTTCGTGGACATCGGGATGCCGAAGGTGAACGGCTACGACGTCGCGCGCCAGATGCGCGCGCAAGCCGGCACGCGCGGCTGCACGCTGGTGGCCGTGACCGGCTGGGGCCAGGAAGGCGACCGCAAGCGCGCCCAGGAAGCCGGCTTCGACCGCCACCTCACCAAACCCGTCGACCCCAAGGAGATCGAGGCGATCCTCGGCAGCTACTGAGGGTTCGCGGCGGGCTCGGGTTCGGGCAGCGCCGTGGCCAGAACCTTGTCGATGCGGCGCGAGTCCATGTCGACGATCTCCAGGCGCCAGCTTTCCCAGTCGACGTGGTCGCCCGTCTGCGGCAGGCGCCCCAGCAGCAGCATCAGCATCCCGGCGAGCGTGTGGTAGCGCTCGCGGCCTTCCTCGGGAATGGACTTGAGGTGCAGGCGGTCCTTCAGCTCCGGCACCGGGATCAGGCCATCCAGCAGCCACGAGCCGTCGTCGCGGCGCACCGCCCAGGAGTCCTCGGCCTTGCGTGGCTTGAACTCGCCGGTGATGGCCTCGATCACGTCGGTGAAGGTGATCATCCCGAGTACCTCGCCGTACTCATCGACCACGAAGCCCACCTGGGTGCCGGAGGTGCGGAAGTTCTCCAGCAGCTCCATGCCGGTGAGGCTTTCGGGAACGAAGACCGCGGTCTGCAGCCCTTGAGTGAGGTCCGGCACCTCGCCGCGCAGCGTCTTGGTGAGGAGGGTCCGCGAGGTGGCGATGCCGAGGATCTCGTTCATCCCGCCGCGCACCACCGGAAAGCGCGTGTGCTCGTGGGCCTCGATGCGCTTCACGTTGTCGCTCCAGGGAATCGACGCATCGAGCGCCACGATGTCGGCGCGCGGCACCATCAGCGAGCCCAGCTGGCGGTCGTCGAGGCGGAACACGTTGCGCACCATCTTGTGCTCGTGGTGCTCGATGACGCCCGCCTCCGAGCCCTCGGAAAGCAGCGCGTGGATTTCGTCCTCGGTGACCTGCGGCGCCTGCTGGCGATGCATGCCGAACATGCGCAGCACGAGCGAGGTCGACCCGGTGAGCAGCATCACGAACGGCTTCGAGGCGATGGCGAGCCAGTGGATCGGGCGCGCCACGATGCGGGCGATGGGCTCCGGGTTGATCTGGCCCAGGCGCTTGGGCACCAGCTCGCCGAGCACGATCGAGAAGTAGGTGATGGTGATCACAACGATCGCGGTCGCCAGGTACTCCGAGGTGCGCTCCTGCATGGTGAAGCTCGCCCGCAGCCACTCGGCCACGGGCTTCGAGAGCACGGCGTCGCCGACGATCCCGTTCAGGATCGAGATCGACGTGATGCCGATCTGGATCGTGGACATGAAGCGGTTGGGATCCTGCCCCATCTCCACCGCCTCGATGGCGCCACGGTCGCCCTCGTCGATCAAGCGCTGCAGCCGCGACTTCTTCGCGGTGACGAGCGCGATCTCGGACATGGCGAAGGCGCCATTGAGGAGGATGAGCGCGAAGAGGATTGCGATTTCCAAGGGGAGCAGGGCGGCAAGGCACACGCCCGGGAGTGATAAGGAGTGATAACTGGTTGAATCATAACGCGTTCAAGAACGCTGGTGGATTGTTGACATGTCAACAGATGAAGCCATATCCTGAGTCGATGGAGAAACGCCCTCCACGTCGCCTCGACGACGCCGCGAATAGTGCCATCCTGCGTCGCCAGGAACAGTTGCGCGTTGCCAAGCAACGCCAGCGTTCACGCCAGCGCGCGGAGGGCGTCCGGAAACTCGAACTGTTCTTGCCGGAAGGTGATGCGGAAAAGTTGAGGCTCGCCCTGACACTCCCGCATTTCCGGGAAGCCATGCAGACATTGACCAGCGAGTTCGTGGTGGATTTCCAGGCTTGGCCCGCACTCAAGCAGCTGGCATGGAACCGGCGGGGACGATGGATCCCGGCCGAAGAGGCGCTGGCAATGTATGAGCGGAACTGGCGCTTCGTCGATGTCGCTGCTCTCGAGCCTTCAGAGCGCGCATTGATCGAGCGTCTCAAGGCCCGGTTCGGGGGCGCCTAAATTAATGCTCATACGGAGAGCGCTGTTCAAACCCCGCCGAGGTGACCCGGCTCAGATACTTGCTTCGTAGCCGCCCAAACGCGCATAATTTGTATTATGTCAACTCGCAGGCATGCGCGCATAAGGGGGCAAGGTTGCAGCGAGCAGAGCCCCGGGCACCGTCGCGTCATCGGCGTCGGTGACCATGAGGATCCCGATCTCCCCGTCCACGACCAGGGCCTCGATGCCCTCGACCTTGGCGCCGCCCTCGATGCGCTCGAGGAATTCCACGCGGCCGGTCGAATCCAGCACGCCAACCGCCGACCCCGCGCATCCGCCATCCGCGTAGCTGTCCTGGGTGTCCTCGGCTACCGCCGTGAAGACCACGCGGCCGTCCGGTAGAGCGGCCCCATCGGTGAACCCCAGCGGTACGTCGCCGATGCTCCCCAGGTCATGCTCGTGGATGTCGATCAGGGCATCGAGCCCGATCTCCAGGTCTCCCGCGATCGCCGCAAGAACGCGACCGAGGCGCAGGCGGATGCGGGCGTTGCGACGATCGCCCTTGTTGCCTCGCTGCAGGAGGACGAGCTCCTCGCCCAGTACAGCAGCGCCTTCGATGTTGAGGCAGCCGAAGCGGGATTCGAGCGCGTCGCGAAGCCAGGCGAGATCGAGGCTCGTGCGCGATTCCCCGAGATTTCCCCGTGCGTCGAAGCCCACGGCGACACTCCAGCAGCGATTCGGCTTCGAGCACGAGCCCAGCGCCAGCAGCGCACCCTGGGGATGGCCCGCGAACGCCGGCAGCAGGACGAGCGACTCGAAGTCGGGCTTGCTGCGCTTTCGGGCGCCCTTCCCGAGGGGCAGGTTGCCCTCGGCAACCCGCACGAGGGTACCGGGGTGGTCACCGGCGTCCGGGAAGATGCCGAGGTCGTTCTCGTCGTCCGCGACCACGAACAGCGAGACCCCTGCCCGCACCAGCCCGCTTGCGGCACTGACGTGCGCCGGCCGCCCGGCCTGGGAGGGAGCTTCGAGATTGAGCAGGCGAAGGCGCGTCGGAACGATCATGCGGGTGAGCAAATCTGTCGGCGCTGCAACCGGTCACTGCCTAGCCTGGGCTTTGCGGGCCTGGAACAGCTCGTCGTCGGAGTAGATCTGGATCAGCCTGCCGGTCTGCGAAAGGTGCTGGGCAATGGCGACCGTCAGCTCGACGGATTTCGAGCTCACCAGCACACTCACGCGCCTCAAGTCCCTCTGGTTCAGGGAGAAGAAGCGCGTCCAAGCGCGGCTGACACTCACGGCGGGCATCGAGGCGCGGCTGGCATCGATGAAGAGCTCCAGCGGCCGGTCCCGCACGAGGGCCCGCGCGATCTCGTCGAGCGGAGCGGCGCCCAACTGCCCATCGTCCATCCCCTCGATCGACACCTCGAGGATGCCGGGCGAGGATCGGTAGGTGAAGCTGGCTCGGGAGTCCTTGAGGACCACGCTGCCGTCCGGGCCGATATCGCGCTGCACAGTGGAGATCATGGAGAAAATTATAGCGGTAGGAGCCTGCCGGACAGCGGGGCGGCAAAACCACCTACCCCGCCGAACTTCACCTGTCCGTCACGCAAATGGGAATCGCTGCTTCATCGCCACCGCGATATGCCGACAGCTTTGGGCGCGGACCCGGCCGATGATGGAGCATCGAAACCAGTCCGAGACTTCGCCAATGAAAGACATCAAGCTCCTGCCCCCCGAGGATCTCTTCGTGCTTCTCGAGCGCGCCTTCCGTCGCAAGGCCCGCGACTGCGACGCCTGCCTCTTCACCCTGCCCCATTGGGTCTCGGCGGATGGTGCCGGCGCCAACTGGTCCGTCATTCCCTCGGCGGCCTGCTCGGACACGTGCCGCGGGATCCTCGAGGAACTGGTCGCCCGGCACCAGGTCAGCTATCGCCTCGGCTGAGGCGCGGGAGGGACCTGCAAATCATTTTGCCGCGGTGACGCGCCACACGGCGCCGCCGACATCGTCGACCACCAGCAGCGCTCCCCGCCGGTCGATCGCCACGCCCACGGGACGCCCGTAGGCATCGCCTTCCGGACTCAGGAACCCCGACAGGACCGTGAGCGGCATGCCCGTTGGCTTGCCCGCGATGAAGGGCACGAACACCACGGCGTACCCGGCGCGCGGATGCCGGTTCCACGACCCATGCTCGCCGATGAAAGCGCCACTCGCATAGGTCGCCGGCAACGCATTGCCCTCGGCGAATGCCATCCC
Organism: Burkholderiales bacterium; assembly: GCA_031375445.1. Classification (GTDB taxonomy): domain Bacteria; phylum Pseudomonadota; class Gammaproteobacteria; order Burkholderiales; family Usitatibacteraceae; genus Usitatibacter. The sequence continues at coordinate 14,432 of JANMHV010000173.1, forward strand.
AAGGGGCGCCACGTGCGTGCCGAGCGCGTAATCGGGCTTGATCGCCTTCGCCACCAGTTCAGGCCGCTGCGGTTGCGCCCGTACATCGACGTTGGCGCCGTAGTAGCTGTAGGGCCAACCGTAGAAGGCACCGTCGCGCACCGAGGTGAGGAAGTCGGGCACGAGGTCGCTGCCGAGCTCGTCGCGCTCGTTCACCACCGTCCAGAGGGCCCCGGTGGTCGGCTCCCACCCCATCCCGTTGGGGTTGCGCAAGCCGGTGGCGAAGAGGCGCTTGGCGCCGGTCTTCACGTCGATCTCCCAGATCGCGGCCCTGCCCTCCTCCTCCTCCAGTCCATGCTCTGCGATGTTGCTGTTGGAGCCCACGGTCGCGTAGAGCCTGGCTCCGTCGCGGCTCGCGATGAGGCTCTTGGTCCAGTGGTGATTGCGGCCCGCGGGTAGGTCCGCCAACTTCGTGCCCGTGCCCTCGATGCGCGTCGCACCCGTCACATAGGGGAACCGCACCACGCCATCGGCGTTCGCGACGTAGAAATCGTTGCCCACCAGCGCCATGCCGAAGGGGGAGTTCAGGTTTTCCAGGAACACGCTGCGCGTCTCGGGGACGCCATCGCCGTCGACGTCGCGCAGCAGCGTGATGCGGTTGGCGCTCGGAACCCCCGCGCCCGCCATCTTCATCACCACGCCCATCGCCTTTTCCTTGAGGCTCTTCGACCCTTCCGGCTTCGGCGGCGCGTTGGACTCGGCGATCAACACGTCGCCTTTGGGCAGCACGTGGATCCAGCGGGGGTGCACGAGGTCGCCGGCGAAACGCGTGACCTGCAGGCCCGCGGCGGGGACCGGCGTCGCGACACCCGGCCAACCTTTCGCCGGGGCGATGTGGACGATCGGGATGCGCTCACGCTGCGCCGGGGGAAGCGCGGGATCGGGGCCGACGCCGCGCTCGAAGGGGATGCGCGAGCCGCCGGAGCAGGCGGCGAGTGCCACGAGGGTCAAGGCCAGGGCGAAAGGGGTGAAGCTGGAAGAGCGGAACACGATGTACCTCCCGGGTGAGCGTGGGTGGGACGGCCATGGGCCGCCACGGTTCCCCCCTGGCCGCAGATTCTCGCGGTCGGTGGTCCGCCTGATAGCATTCCCGCATGAGCGACTCCTCGAACGCAGGCTCCGGGGCACCGGCCACCCGCATCATCGTGACCGGCGGCACCTTCGACAAGCAGTACGACGCCATCAAGGGCGAGCTCACCTTCAAGGAGACGCACCTGCCCGCGATCCTCGAGCAGGCGCGGGTTACGATTCCGGTCGCGATCGAGATCAACCAGCTGATCGACAGCCTCCACATGACCGATACCCATCGCGAGAGCGTGCTGGCCGCCTGCCGAGCGGCCCCCGAGCCCTCGATCGTGGTGATCCACGGCACCGACACCATGTCGCAGACCGCGGAGGTGGTGGGGCGCGCCGCGCTCGGCAAGACCGTGGTCTTCACCGGGGCGATGATTCCCTACTCGGTGCAGGGCTCCGACGCCCTCTTCAACCTGGGTTTCGCGGTCGGCATCGCGCGCACCCTGCCCCCGGATGCCTACATCGCGATGAACGCACGCGTGTTTCCCTGGAACAACGTGAGGAAGGACAAATCGGGCGGCGTGTTCGAGGCGGCGCGATGAGCGACCCCAAGGACGCGTTCCACTCGATCCATCGCCAAGGCTTCGTGCGCGTGGCGAGCTGCACGCCGCGCATCCACGTGGGCGACCCCATGGGCAATCTGGAGGAGACGCTATCGCTGATGCGCGAGGGCGAGGAGCGCCGCGTCGACCTGATGGTGTTCCCCGAGCTGGGGCTCTCCGCCTACGCGATCGACGACCTGCTGCTGCAAGAGGCGTTGCTCGATGCCGTGGAGGTTGCCATCGGCAAGCTCGCCGAGGCGACCAAGGCGATGCGCCAGGTGTGCGTGGTCGGCGCCCCGGTGCGGCGCAACCAGCGGCTTTACAACTGCGCGGTGGCGATCACGCGCGGGCGCATCCTCGGCATCGTGCCCAAGTCGTTCCTGCCCAACTACCGCGAGTTCTACGAGAACCGCTGGTTCACGCCGGGCGCGGGACTGAAAGGGCTCGACGCCAGGCTCGCCGGCCAGGTCGCGCCCTTCGGCACGGACCTCGTGTTCGCCGCCGACGAGCTCGGCGATTTCACCTTCCACCTCGAGATCTGCGAGGACTTCTGGACCGCCACACCCCCCTCCACCAACGGCGCGCTCGCCGGGGCGCTGATCCTGTGCAATCTCTCGGCGTCGAACGTGGTGATCGGAAAATCCGAGGATCGCCTGTTGCTGTGCGCCTCCCAAGCGATGCGCTGCCACGCGGCCTACGTCTACTCGGCCTCCGGTCCCGGGGAAAGCACGACGGACCTGGCGTGGGATGGCCAGGCCACGATCCACGAGATGGGCACGCTGCTCGCTGCCACCGAGCGTTTCCCCATGAAGGGCCAGATGGCGGTGGCCGACGTGGACGTGGAGCGGATGCGCCAGGAGCGCATGCGCACCGTCACATTCGGCGCGGCCGCCGAGGCCGCGGGGCACCCCGAGACCACGTTCCGCCGCATCGCCTTCGAGCACCCCGCGGTGATGGAAGACATCGGCTTCGAGCGGCGCATCGATCGATTCCCCTACGTTCCCGACGACCCGGCGCGGCTCGCGAAGGATTGCTACGAAGCGTTCAACATCCAGGTGCAGGGGCTCTACAAGCGCATGCAGGCAACGCGCAGCGAGCGCATCGTGATCGGCATCTCCGGCGGGCTCGATTCCACCCACGCCCTGCTGGTCGCCGCCCGCGCGTTCGACGCGCTGGGGCTGCCGCGAACCAACATCCTCGGCTTCACCATGCCCGGGTTCGCGACCTCGGAGGGCACCAAGGGCAATGCCTGGAAGCTGATGAACGCGATCGGCATCACCGGCGAGGAGATCGACATCAAGCCGACCGCGATGAGGATGCTCGAGGACATCGGGCACCCGTTCGCGAAGGGCGAGCCGGTGTACGACATCACCTTCGAGAACGTCCAGGCGGGGCTTCGCACCGATTACCTCTTCCGGCTCGCCAACCAGCGCAAGGGGTTCGTGCTCGGAACCGGCGACCTGTCGGAGCTGGCGCTCGGCTGGTGCACCTACGGCGTGGGCGACCACATGAGCCACTACAACGCCAACGGCTCGGTGTCGAAGACACTGATCCAGTACCTGGTGCGCTGGGTGGCTTCATCGGGGCAACTCGACCCCGCTGCCTCGGCGACACTCGCCGACATCCTCGCCACCGAGATCTCCCCGGAGCTGGTGCCCGCCGATGCCGGGGGCAAGCTGCAGAGCACCCAATCGAAGATCGGGCCCTACGAGCTGCAGGATTTCCATCTCTACTACATCACCCGCTTCGGGCTGCGGCCGTCAAAGGTGGCATTCCTCGCGTGGCACGCCTGGCGCGACACACAGCGTGGCGAGTGGCCGCCCGCCTTCCCCGAGGCCGCCAAGCATGCGTACACGCTGGGCGAGGTGAAGCACTGGCTCGGGATCTTCCTGCACCGCTTCTTCCAGCTGTCGCAGTACAAGCGCTCGGCGCTGCCCAATAGCGTGAAAGTCGTTGGCGGCGGAAGCCTCTCGCCGCGTGGCGACTGGCGCGCCCCCTCCGACGGCAACTCGCGCGTCTGGTTGCAGGAGCTGGAGGCGAACGTTCCCGATTGAATCAGGCGGCCGGCGGCGAGACGAACCCGTAGCGGCGGTTGGTGCGGTCGGTGCCCTCGAGCTCGTAGGCCGCCCGCGCCAGCGCCAGCTTGTCGCCGCGCAGTTCCCGCTGCCGGTCGTAGCGATAGAGGCGCGCCGAGTTCTCGCCGAAGATCATCGACTTCACGCGGCCCTCGGCGGGACCCAGCGGCGCAAAGCCGTGTCGCCGCTGCATCTCCTCCGGAATCTCCAGCCGGCGCAGCGCCTCGATCTGCCATTGGGGGGAACCCGTCCACACCGCATCGGTGCCCCACACCACGTGGTCGGCGCCAAGGCCGCGCACCAGCTGCCCCATCATCGCGGCGCAGAGGCGCGGCTCGGCGACGGTGCTCTGGGCGAAGATCTGGCCCAGGTCGCCGTACACGTTCTTCACGCCGTACTTCTCCGGGATCTCCGCGAGATCCGTCACCCAATCCACGCGCCCGGTCTTCTCGAACTGCTCCCAACCTTGCCGGAACGAGGCACCGGTCCAGCGAAAGGCGGAGTGGTAAACGATGAAATCGAGTTGCGGCCAGTCCTTCGCGGCGCGGCCCACGTCGCGCACGTCGGCGTGGGGGAGGAGCTCCGGGAAGCGCTCGGTCACCTCGGGGCCGTAGAGCCCCTTGTGGACGCACACGTTCGTGAGCCCCGCCCTCGCGAGCTTTTCATAGAAGGGATAGAGCAGCTTCTCGTCGTCCATCCGCCACGGGTGCTTCGATAGGTGCTTGTTGGTGTTGTCGCCGACCGTGTAGCCCTTGAAGGAGTCGGGCCGCAGCAGCTCGATGTCGCGGTCGGCCTTCTCCATCCACCCCGGCATGCCGGGCATGAAGATGGCGTGGGAGAACATGCGCTTGGAGCCCGCGAAGCGGTTGATCCTCGAGCGCGCGTCCTCCTTCATCTCGTTGGTGAGGAACCAGTCGCGCGGCTCCTCGGTGCCGGAGCCCGAGATCAGCGCCACCGTGGTGTCGCTGTCGAGGAACCTCTCCGTCACGTAGTTGGCGAACTTGAGGTCCTCGAGCGTCTGGGGCTTGCCGGCGAGCGCCGGGTTCCAGCCCGCCTTGCCCACCGCCTCGCGGCTGCGCACGAAGCCCTCGAGCCGCGTGTCCTCGCGCAGGAAATGGGTGTGCATGTCCATGATGAACTGGCCGGAGAGCGCCTTGGCCCGTTCGTTGGCGAGGTCGGGCGTCGCGGCCTCGGCGGAGGACACGCTGAAGAGGGGCCCGTGGACGTCGTTCATCGCGACGAAGGCGGCGGCCATGCCGGCCGCGGTCTTGAAGAAGCGCCGTCGGGTGAGGCCCTGGTGGCGCGCGAGGCGGCTGCCGAGCTCCTTCACACGCGCCTCGACCGCGCGCTGCTCGGCGGTCTGGGGGCTCGGCAGGAACTCGTCGCTCGAGACGAACTGCGTCGGGATCGGCGACGGGAACGCCGAAGTCTCGGCGGGCAGCAGGTTGGCGGGATCGAACGGGTCGGTCGGGTGCACGTCGGGGCTCCGGGCCAGCGAAGCGGCCAATATAAACCGCTCAGCTCTTCAGCCGGTACCCGGTGCGGAACACCCACCATACGGCCGCGAGGCACGCGAGGAAGAAGGCCAGCGTCGCGGCGAGGCTCACCTGCACCGACACGTCGGCGGTCCCGTAGAAGGTCCAGCGGAAGCCGCTCACCAGGTACACCACGGGGTTGAAGAGGCTCACCGTGCGCCAGGCCGGCGGCAGCATGTCGATGGAATAGAAGGCACCCCCCAGGAACGTGAGCGGCGTCACCACCAGCATCGGGATGAAGTTGAGCTGCTCGAACCCCTGCGCCACCACCCCGATCACGAAGCCGAAGAGGCAGAAGGTGGCCGCGGTGAGCACGAGGAAGGCGACCATCCACAGCGGGTGCACGATCGCGAGCGGCACGAAGAAGGCGGCTGTCGCCAGGATGATGAGCCCCAGCACGATCGACTTCGTGGCCGCCGCGCCCACGTAGGCCAGCACGATCTCGAAGGCCGATACCGGGGCCGAGAGCAACTCGTAGATGGTGCCGGTGAACTTGGGGAAGTAGATCCCGAACGACGCGTTGGAGATGCTCTCGGTGAACACCGACAGCATGATGAGCCCCGGCACGATGAAGGCGGCATAGGACACCCCGCCCATCTCGCTCATGCGCGAGCCGATCGCGGCGCCGAACACCACGAAATAGAGCGAGGTGGTCATCACCGGCGTGAGGAAACTCTGCAGCGGCGTCCTGAAGGCGCGCGCCATCTCGAAGCGGTAGATGGCCCATACGCCCTGGGCGTTGAAGCGCGCGGCACTCATTGCACGCGCTCCCGGCGCTCGCCCACCAGCCCCACGAAGATGTCCTCGAGCGAACTCTGGCGGGTGTTCAGGTCGCGGAAACCGATGCCGAGCTCGGCGAGGCGCTTCATCAGGAGCGGGATGCCCGCCGCCTCGTCGTGGGCATCGAAGGTGTATTCGAGCTCGTGGCCGTCGCCCTTCAGCGCAAGGTTCCACTCGGCGAGCGCAGCGGGAACCGCCGTGATCGCATCCTGGAGCGTCACCGTGAGCTGCTTCTTGCCGAGCTTCTTCATCAGGCGCGCCTTCTCTTCCACCACCACCAGGGCGCCGTGGTCGATGACTCCGATGCGATCGGCCATCTCTTCGGCCTCGTCGATGTAGTGGGTGGTGAGGATGATGGTGGCGCCCTCCTCCCGCAGCCGGCGCACCAGCGCCCACATGTCGCGCCTCAGCTCCACGTCCACGCCGGCGGTGGGCTCGTCCAGGAACAGGATGCGCGGCTGGTGCGCGAGCGCCTTGGCGATCATCACCCGTCGCTTCATGCCCCCGGAGAGCGTCATGATCCGGCTCGCGCGCTTCTCCCACAGCGAGAGGTCGCGCAGGACGCGCTCCACGTGCGCGGGGTCGGGCGGCAGGCCGAAGAGCCCGCGGCTGAAGCACGCCGTCGACCAGGGCGTCTCGAACATGTCGGTGTGCAGCTCCTGGGGCACGAGGCCGATGAGCGCCCGTGCGGCGCGGTAGTCGCGCAGGATGTCGTGGCCACCGGCGACGACGGTGCCGGTGGAAGGCGTCACGATCCCGCACACGATGCTGATGAGCGTGGTCTTCCCCGCGCCGTTGGGGCCCAGCAGCGCGAAGATCTCCCCGGCCTGGATGTCGAGGTCGACGCGCTTCAGCGCCTGGACGCCGGTGGCGTAGGTCTTGGTCAGGTTGGAAATCGAGAGGATGGGGTCCACGCAGCGAAGGTATCTAATCGGTCCCCTAGAATACGGCATGACCTCCGCTGCCCCGATCCGCATCCTCGTCTCCCGCGCCGCCGGCGAGCGCTTCGGCGCGCGCATCCGCGCCCAGCTCCACGCCCGGCCCCATGCCCTGGTGCATCTCGAGGAAGCGGACGATGCCTCGGTGGACATCGCGCTCCTCACGCGCGACGTCACCGGCATCTCCACCAAGTTCGACCTCTCGCCCTCGATGCGGCGCTTCTTCGACACCCTCGACGCCTCGCCGGGCCTTGCCTGGGTGCATACGCATTCCGCGGGCGCCGACCGCCCGATGTTCCCGAGATTGATGGCGCGTGGCGTCACCGTGACGACCTCCTCGGGCGCCAATGCGGTGACGGTGGCGGTAAGCGCGATCGGCGCCGTGATCGCGCTGGCGCGACGCTTTCCGCTGCTGATAGAGCAGCAGCGCTGTCACCTGTGGAAGCCGTTCCAGGAAGACCACGCGCCGCGTGACCTGGCCGGCCAGCATGCCGTGGTCGTGGGGCTGGGTCCCATCGGCCGAGAAATCTCCCGCCTGCTGCGCGCCTTGGGATTGAAGGTCACGGGCGCGCGCATGGGAGCGGGAGCGGTTGCGGACTGCGATGCGACCATCACCTATGACCAGTTGCGAGGCGTGCTGCCCGTGGCGGACTGGCTGGTGCTGGCTTGCCCCCTCACCGAGGTCACCCGCGGAATGATCGATGCCGCGGCACTCGCAGCGCTTCCGCCCCATGCGCACTTCATCAACGCCTCCCGCGGCGAGGTGGTGGATGAGGCGGCACTCGCAGCGGCGTTGGCCGCCAAACAACTCGCCGGAGCCTGGTTGGACGTGTTCAACCACGAGCCGCTCGATGGGGCGTCGCCGATCTGGGACCTTCCGAACGTGATGGTTTCCCCCCACACGTCGAGCCGCTGCACCGGCAACTACGATCGCGTGGGGGAGATCTTCATCGACAACCTCGGCCGATGGCGCGATGGACAGCCGTTGCGCAACGCGGTGGCCGCGTAGCTCGGAGCGGTAGCTCTTTCCCGAGCACCAGAAAGAAATTCCTGCCTCAACGGGCCGGAAAAGCCGCCTGACTAGCGAAGCGGCGCTGGCATGCCTCGTGCTAATCCGGCTCGTGAGCTCCCGCCCGGGAGCCTTTCCTGCCAACGAACCTGGAGACCTCATGAAACTCATCCCCATTGCCGCCGCACTTGCCCTCACCGCCGCCTTTGCCACCGGCTGCGACCGCCCGACCACCACGACGGTGACGCCGCCCGCGACCACGTCTTCGACCACGATCGTTGCATCCGCCATGGCTGCCAGCTTCGCAGACGTGCCGGCGCCGTCCGCGTCTCGGGTACAGATCGGGGAACAGAAGCGGGGTGCCCTAGGTTCCACCATCACCATGCAGA
>JANMHV010000193.1:0-34966 GCA_031375445.1 Burkholderiales bacterium
CGAACAACGATGATCGTCTGACGGTGGTTGCGGGGTAGCGCAGCGCCGCAGCCCATTATTAGGGTAGGTCGCTCGCATGCACGACATCGCGTTGCGCCTGAGAGCGAACCCTTGCCGTCCGGGTCGAGACCCGCGTACCAATTCGCCGCAAGATCGACGCGGCGCAAGAAATTCACGTAATGGGTGGTAGTGGACGTTCACTCCCCTCCGATCGAGCGTATCGCGGCGTCTCGACCCGGACGGCGGGTTCGATCTCCACAGCTACTGAGGGCTACTGAGAGCTACCGGACGCAGACACTCCCACGAGAACCGATTACACTCGGCTCGAGCCCCGATAGAGGGCCCAACCGGAGGAGCGAACGAGTGAAACCGACCGACATCGGCAACCCCGACTATTTCCACAAGGTCGTGGACTGCCAGTGGGCATGCCCCGCGCACACCCCCGTGCCGGAGTACATCCGGATGATCGCCCAGGGCCGCTACTCCGACGCGTACATGGTGAACTGGGTCTCCAACGTGTTCCCCGGCGTGTTGGGGCGCACCTGCGACCGGCCCTGCGAGCCCGCGTGCCGCCGCGGTCGCGTCGAGGAGAACCAGGGCGAGCGTCCCGAGCCGGTGGCGATCTGCCGCCTGAAGCGAGTGGCCGCCGATTTCAAGGACGACATCACCGCGCGGTTGCCGAAGGTGCCGGCGAAGCGCAACGGCAAGCGCGTCGCGTGCGTGGGCGCGGGGCCCGCATCGCTCACCGTCGCGCGCGACCTGCTGCCGCTGGGTTATCGCGTCACCGTTTTCGATTCCGACCGCCTGGCGGGCGGGATGATCCGCTCCCAGATTCCGAAGTTCCGCTTGCCCGAGCGCGTGATCGACGAGGAGGTGGGCTACATCCTCGGCCTCGGCGTGGACTTCCGCGCCGGCCATCGCGTCGATTCGCTCAAGGCGCTGCTGGGGGAGGGCTTCGACGCCGTGTTCATCGGCTCCGGCGCGCCGCGCGGCCGCGACCTCGACATCCCGGGGCGCCGCGAGGCGGCGGCGCACATCCATATCGGCATCGATTGGCTCTCGTCGGTCTCGTTCGGCCACGTGACCTCCATCGGCAAGCGCGTGGTCGTCCTGGGCGGCGGCAACACCGCGATGGACTGCTGCCGCTCCTCGCGCCGGCTCGGCGGCAGCGACGTGAAGGTCGTCGTGCGCTCGGGTTTCGACGAGATGAAAGCGAGCCCGTGGGAGAAGGAGGACGCGATGCATGAAGGCATCCCCATCCTCAACTTCATGGTGCCCAAGTCGTTCCTCCACGACGAGGGACGCCTCACCGGCGTGTTGTTCGAGAAGGTGCGCGCCGTGCGCGACGAGCGCGGGCGCCGCAAGCTCGTCCCCACGGGCGAGCCGGACCAGGTGATCGAGTGCGACGACGTGCTGGTCGCCGTGGGGCAGGAGAACGCCTTTCCGTGGATCGAACGCGACATCGGGCTCGAGTTCGACGAGTGGGGCATGCCGAAGGTGGATCCGGCCACACTCCAGTCGACTCGCGCCGACGTCTTCTTCGGCGGGGATGCGGCGCTCGGTCCCAAGAACATCATCTGGGCGGTAGCCCATGGCCACGACGCCGCGATCTCGATCGACCGCCTCTGCCACGGCGAGCCGGTCACCGTGCGCCCCGCGCCCCAGGTGAACCTGCTGTCGCGCAAGATGGGCATCCACGAGTGGAGCTACGACAACCAGGTGGCTCCCGACGCCCGCTTCAAGGTGCCGTTGAAGGACCTCACCATCGCGCTGAAGGATATCCGCGAGGAGGTGGAGCTGGGCTTCGATCCGGCGCTCGCCTGGAAGGAGGCGCAGCGCTGCCTCAACTGCGACGTGCAGACCGTGTTCGCGCCGAAGCTGTGCATCGAGTGCGACGCCTGCGTCGACATCTGCCCGATGGACTGCATCACCTTTACCGCCAACGGCGAGGAAGGGGAGCTGCGGGCACGCCTGATGGCCCCGGCCCCGCGACTGGACCAGGCGATCTACGTGGCCGACGGGTTGAAGACCGGGCGGATCATGGCGAAGGACGAGGACGTGTGCCTGCACTGCGGCCTGTGCGCCGAACGCTGCCCGACCGGGGCCTGGGACATGCAGCAGTTCCTGCTCAATACCACCCCCGCCGGACCCGGCTGCCGCCAGCCCGCCCCAGCCCGGAAGGTGGCCGCCTGAGGGCGCCCGACCCCCATGCAAAACCTTGTTTTTCTTCAAATTACATCGGTAATCGCTCCGAAATCCGCCCGCGATGCGCGCCCCCCTAAAATGCCCCCCGATCGAGGCATTTCCCTCAGGAGAGGCATTAATGAACGCGTCCGCTATCCTTCGCAGGCTCACCCCCGCTGTTTTCGCCCTTTGCGCCTGGTCGGCATCGACCCTGGCCGCGGCCGGGCCGAGTGACGCCACTCTCGTCTCGCGCATCGAGCCCGAGTTTCCCCGCGAAGCGATCCAGGCCGGCGCCGATGCCGGCAAGGTCAAGGCCCGCATGACGGTCGATGGAGCGGGCGAGGTGACCCGGGTCGAGATCCTCGAGGCCGCTCCCCGCCGCGTCTTCGACCGCACCGTGGTGAAGACGCTGTCCCAGTGGAAGTTCACCTCCGGCAACGCCGGCCGCGCGATCGAGATCGACATCGAATTCAAGCGCTGACCCTCTCGCACGGCTGCATAAGATAAAGAACATGAACCTGAGACAGCTGCGTATCGGTACCCGCCTTGCCATCGGCTTCGGCGTGATCCTCTTCATCATGATGGCGGTGAACGTGGGGGGAACGCTCCTCACCAAGAAGAGCCGCGACGACTTGGCCCGGGTGCTCGGCGCGGCCAACGCCAAGGAGTCGTTGGCGGCCGCGATGAAATCCAACTTTCTCCAGGAGTCGGCGGTGATCCGCAACATCGCGCTCCATGCCGACCTGAAGGGCATGCAAATGGAGGAAGATCGGGCGCGCAAGCTCTCGGCGGACTACGACGTGCTCACCGGCCAGATGCTAAAGCTCGCCCTGTCGCCCATCGAGCGCAAGATCGTGGAGGCGCTGGTGGAGCAGGACAAGCAGATGACCAACCCGGTGCAGCAGGCGATGGGGCTCGCCACCAGCTTCCGCGGCGAGGAAGCGGCGAAGGTGATCATGACCGAGATCGATCCCCTGGTGCAGCGCTCGCTGACGGAGCTCGACCAGCTGATCGAGATCCAGAAGAAGGCCAACAGCGACGCCATTGCCGAAGCCACCGTCACCGGGGATCGGCTCGCCGCTACGATCTTCGTCGCCGAGGCCATCGTGCTGCTGATGGCGGTGCTGGTCGCGTGGACCATCTCGCGCAGCATCACCCGCCCGCTGAGTGAATCCGTAGGCGTGGTGCGCCGCGTGGCTTCGGGCAACCTCTCCTCGCGCATCGACGTGCGGGGCAGCGACGAACCCGCCGAGGTGCTGCGCGCGCTGCGTGACATGAACGAGGGACTTGCGGCGATGGTGCGCCAGATCCGCAGCGGCGCCGAGACCATCGCCGTGGGCGCGGGCCAGGTGGCCGCCGGCAACCAGCAGCTTTCGAGCCGCACCGAGGAGCACGCGAGCTCGCTCGAGGAAACAGCCTCCACCCTGGAGGAGTTCACCACCGCGGTGAAGCAGAACGCCGACCATGCCCGCAACGCGAGCGAGCTGGCGGGGCGCGCCTCGGTCTCCGCCGAGCGCGGCGGGGAGGTCGTGGGCAAGGTGGTGAAGACGATGCAGGAGGTGACGCAGTCCTCCAAGCGCATCTCCGACATCATCGCGGTGATCGACGGCATCTCGTTCCAGACCAACATCCTGGCGCTGAACGCCGCGGTGGAAGCGGCGCGCGCGGGCGAGCAGGGCCGCGGCTTCGCGGTGGTCGCCTCCGAGGTGCGCAGCCTCGCGCAGCGCTCGGCCGCTTCGGCGAAGGAGATCCGCGGGCTGATCGAGGATTCGGTGGGCCGCGTCGAGGCCGGAGCCAAGCTGGTGGAGCAGGCCGGCCGCACCATGGAAGAACTGGTCACGTCGGTGAAACGCGTGGCGGAGATCATGACCGAGATCGCCGCGGCGAGCCACGAGCAGAGCTCGGGGATCGAGCAGATCAACAAGGCCATCACGCAGATGGACAACGTGGTGCAGATGAACGCCTCGGTGGTGGAGGAGGCCACGGCCGCGGCCACCAGCATGGCGAACCAGGCCACCGCGCTCGCGCGATCGGTGGCACAGTTCCAGCTTTCCGATGAGCCGGAAGCCACCGGCGCGCTGGGGATGGAGTCAACCCAGCCGATGCCGGCGGTGCGGCCGCCCGCGATCGGGCGCCGGCCCGCCGCGGCTCCCGTGGCCCGCGAAAAGGCGCTCGCCAATTCGGCGGGTGACGAGGACTGGAAGGAATTCTAGGGGAGTGCCGAAGGTGTCGGACGTCGAGGCCGCGATCAGCGCCCGGGTAGTGGTGAGCTACGAGGACGCGATCCTGCAGGAGGTACCGCTCGAGAAGGCGGTGACGGTGATCGGGCGCCATCCGGGTTGCGACATCGTGATCGACCACCCGGCCGTCTCGGGGCGCCACCTGCTGCTGCGCATGGTGGATCGAACCGTGTATGCGGAAGACCTGGCGAGCACCAACGGTACCCAGGTGAACGGGGTCGCGATCTCCAACCAGGTGATCCACCACCTCGACCTGGTGCAGGTGGGAAAGCACAAGCTGCATTTCTTCGACGACGCGATGCTGGTGGGCAAGGTGGGCGGGCTCGAAAGGACGGTCCAGACCGATTTCGAGCGCACCCTGCTGGCGATGCACGTGCCGACAGCGCGCGCCGCACGGGCCGGGGGCGAGGATCTGGAGCTCACGCGCACCATGGCGGTGCCGCGGGACCCGTCGTTGAGCCTCGCGCCGCAGGCGGCCGCGCGCGCCATCGACACCGTCGCCGCGGGTGCGATGGCGCTTCGGGTGGCGAGCGGGGAGCGTGTTGGGGATGTGGTGCCCCTCGAGCGCGCCAATACGATGATCGGCCAGGCCGGCGGGGATACGGCGTTGGTGGTGAAGCGGGGGGCGACGTATTTCCTCGCGCGTTTCTCGGGGCAGCGCGCGCCGAAGCTGAACCGCAAGGAGCTCGGGCCCGGCACCCACGCCATCGCGGAAGACGACGAGATCGAAGTGGGGGGCGTGAGCTTCCGCGTGGTGCGCCCATGACGGCGCGCCCGACAGGACAATAAAGGGAGATCGGGATGCAGACGCAGGGGATGCCGGCGCCAACGACCGGCGCGATCGACGCGAAGGATGCCGAGCAGGCCACGGGCCTGCTCGTCACCGTGGCCTCGACGCTGAACGACCGCCTCGGGGTGACCGCGGGGGAGCTTGCGCGCAGCCAGGACCTGCTGCGCGAGGCTTCCGAGGAGCTCATGACCGCTTTCCGCGGCGCCGCCGACCGCATCGTGGCGGCGCAGCGCGTGAGCTCGCCGGCGGCGGTGGAGGCGGGGGCCGAATATGGCATCGTGCTCGACCACCTTTACCGGGCGGTGCAGCACCTGCAGTCCCACGACCTCGTGAACCAGCTGATCGACGCGCAGAAGCTGCGCGTGGACAAGATGCGGGAAAAGCTCGCCCAGGCGGTACAGCTCGCGGTGCCGCCGGTGAGCGATCCGGCGCAGGCGGAGCAGTGGATCGAGCGCTCGCGGCTGGTGCTCGACTGCATCGTGGCCGGCATCGCGCAGATCGACGAGGAAGCGCGCCTGCCGGGCAAGAGCGATGCGAAGAGCGCCGGCAGCGTCGACCTATTCTGAGAAAGACGACACCACAATGAAAACGATACTTGCCGTCGACGATTCCGCCACCATGCGCGAGATGGTCGCCTTCGTGCTCGAGAGCGCGGGTTACCGCGTGATCGAGGCCGAGGATGGCGCCCAGGGCCTGGACCGCGCCACCGCCAACTCGGTGGACCTGGTGATCACCGACCAGAACATGCCCAACATGGATGGCCTCACGCTGGTGCGCAGCCTGCGCGAGCTGCGCGACTACAAGAACACGCCGATCCTGCTGCTCACCACCGAGTCCTCGGACGCGATGAAAGCGCAGGGCCGGGCCGCCGGCGCCACCGGATGGCTGGTGAAGCCCTTCGATCCCGCCACACTCCTGGAAGTCGTCGGCAAGGTGCTGCGCTAGGCGCGCGCCATGGCCATCGACCTCAACCGGTTCATCGGCACCTTCTTCGACGAGGCGCAGGAGCACCTCGAGTCGATCGAGGAGCAGGCGATGTCGCTCGCCACGCCGGGCCACGATCCCGAGGTGCTGAACTCGATCTTCCGCGCCGCGCACTCGATCAAGGGGGGCAGCGGGACCTTCGGCTTCAACCAGCTCGCCGAAGCCACCCACGAGATGGAGACGCTGTTCGACGACCTGCGCCGCGGCCGCGGCCAGGCCGACGCCACCACGGTGCGCCTGCTGCTCGACGCCTGCGACGTGTTCCGCGCCCACGTGGCCCGCCTCAAGTCCGGCGATCGCCGTCCCGACCATGCCATGGACCAGCTGCGCGAGCGTCTCTCCGGCTATCGCGTCGAGGCGGCGCCGGTCACGCCCGCGACCGCGATGGCGGAGGCCGCGCCGCAAAGCGAGTCCTTCTTCGTCGAGGCGAAGTTCGCGAGCGACGATGGCGAGGGGTATGGCCTGTTCGGCGATCCGGTCGAGAAGCCCGCCCCGGCGGCCGCCGCCCCGTCCGGCGGCGACAAGTTCGGCTTCTTCGAGCCGATCCCCGACAAGGCCGAGGGCGCCCCGCAGGCCAAGACCCAGGCCGAGCAGTCTTCGATTCGCGTCTCGGTCGAGAAGATCGACCGCATCGTGAACCTGGTGGGCGAGCTCGTGATCGCTCAGGCCATGCTGCAGCAGGCCGCCGCCACCGCCTCGGCCACCGCCGACGAGCGCCTCGCCCACAGCCTCGCCACCGTGGACCGCAACACCCGCGAGCTGCAGCAGGCGGTGATGTCGATCCGCATGATGCCGATGGAATTCGTGTTCAGCCGCTTCCCGCGCCTCGTCTACGACGTCTCCTCGCGCCTCGACAAGAAGGTCCAGCTGCGCACCCAGGGCCACGAGACCGAGCTCGACAAGGAGCTGATCGAGCTGCTGGTGGATCCGCTCACCCACGTGGTGAGGAACGCGATCGACCACGGCATCGAGATGCCCGCCGAGCGCCGTGCGGCCGGCAAGGACGAGCAGGGCACCGTGTCCATGCGCGCCACCCATCGCGGCGGAAGCGTGCTGATCGAGGTCACCGACGACGGCCGCGGCCTCGACCGCGAGCGCATCCTCGCCAAGGCGCGCGAGCTGCGCATGCCCTGCGACGATGCGATGACGGACACCGAGGTGTGGGGCCTCATCTTCGAAGCGGGCTTCTCCACCGCGCAGAAGGTCACCGATCTTTCCGGGCGCGGCGTCGGCATGGACGTGGTCCGCCGCAACATCACTTCTCTCGGGGGCAACGTCCACATCGATTCGGTGAAGGGGGAGGGCACCTCGATCACGATCCAGCTGCCCCTGACCCTCGCCGTGCTCGACGGCATGGTGGTGAGCGTCGGCAGCGAGCAATACATCGTGCCGCTGGAGTTCGTGGCCGAGGCGTTCCAGCCCAAGCCCGAGGACTTCCGCTCGCTGGTGAACCAGCCGGCGATGGTGGCGGTGCGCGGCGAGCACCTGCCGATCGTGCGCCTGGACGAGGTGGTGCAGCTGCCCGGCGCGGGCGAGTCCCGCGGCGAGCCCCTGTGCCTGGTGGTCGAGGTCGACAACCGGCGCGCGGCACTCCTCGTGGATGGGCTGGTGGGCCAGCAGCAGCTGGTGGTGAAGTCCCTCGAGACCAACCTGCACAAGGTGCAGGGGGCGTCGGCGGCCACCATCCTCGGGGACGGGCGCGTGGCCCTGATCCTCGACGTCACCACCATCGTTCGCGCGGGCACCGGGCGTGCCATGCGGGCCGCGGCGTGACCCAGGCCATGGTGCACGGCGAACCTCCCGCGGACCTGTCCGCGCGCGAGTTCCCGTTCACTTCGGAGCACTTCCGCGTGATCAGCGAGCGGGTGTACTCCCACTCGGGAATCCGGCTGCCCGAAGGCAAGCGCGAGATGGTGTACGCGCGCCTCGCCCGGCGCCTGCGTTCGCTCGGCATCGGCTCCTTCGACGACTACCTGCGCTTCCTCGACCTCGAGCCCGCCGAGTGGGAGCACTGCACCAACGCGCTCACCACCAACGTGACGTCGTTCTACCGCGAATCCCACCACTTCGACATCCTCGCCGGGTTCGCGCGCGAGTCCGCCTCGCGGCCGCTGCGGGTGTGGAGCGCCGGCTGCTCCACCGGGGAGGAGCCCTACACCATCGCGATGTGCCTCGCCGAGTCGATCCCGGGCGAGGACTTCCACGTGCTCGCCACCGACCTCGACACCCAGGTGATCGCGCACGCCCGGGAGGCGGTGTACCCGCTCGCCACGGTGCAGAAGTTGACCGAGGAGCGCCAGAAGCGCTTCTTCCTCAAGGGCACGCGCCGTTTCGAGGGCAAGGCCCGGGTGCGCCCGGACCTGGCCGCCCACGTGACCTTCGATCGCGTGAACCTGATGGACGCCGAGTGGCCGGTGGAAGGCGGGCTGGATGCGATCTTCTGCCGCAACGTGATGATCTATTTCGACAAGCCCACCCAGCGCAAGTTGATCGAGCGCTTCGCCAAGCTGTTGAAGCCCAGCGGGCTCTTCTTCGCCGGGCACGCCGAGAGCCTGCTCGATTCCGGGCGCAACTTCCGCCTGCGCGGCCAGACGGTGTACGAGGCGGTGAACGGGGGTGGGACGTGAAGCGCGACGAGGACGTCCTCAAGGACGATGTCCCCAACCGGTACTTCGACCCGCATTTCAAGTGCGAGACGGCCAAGATCCTGCCGGGCGAGTACTACGCCACCAACAAGGACATGGCGCTGGTGACGGTGCTGGGGTCCTGCGTCTCGGCGTGCCTGCGCGACAAGGAGGCCGGCATCGGCGGCATGAACCACTTCATGCTCCCCGACGAGGGCAAGCTCCTGGGTACCCACGGCAACGTCTCCGCGGGCGGGCGCTACGGCATCCACGCGATGGAGCTGCTGATCAACCAGATCCTGAAGCTCGGCGGGCGGCGCGACCGGCTCGAGGCCAAGGTATTCGGCGGCGGCAACGTGCTGCAGGGCTTCATGCTCTCCAACGTGGGCGAGCAGAACGCGCAGTTCATCGTCGAGTACCTGAACCTGGAGCGCATCCCGATCGTGGCGCGCGACCTGCTGGACGTCTGGCCGCGCAAGATCTACTACTTCCCCAGGAGCGGGAAGGTGATGGTGAAGCGCCTGCGCAAGATCAACAACGACACCATCGTGCTGCGCGAGCGGGATTACGGCGCGCGGCTCTTCCACAACCAGATCGAAGGCGGCGCGGAGCTCTTCAAATGACACGGGCCGGAGAGAGATTGGGCATGGAGATGCACCACAAAGGACACGAAGGTACGCAAAGGTCCACAAAGGGAATCGTTGGTCGATCCACGCCTCGGCAAACTCCATTGCGCACAATCGGACTTTCGCTTTTTTGTGGACCCCTGTGTACCTTCGTGACCTTTGTGGTGAATTCCGTCGATAGCGCCCCACAGATGCCTGGAGTATTCGCCCAATGATTCGTGTCCTCATCGTCGACGACTCGCGGATGATCCGCGAAGTCCTCACCGACATCCTCAAGGACCAACCCGATATCGAAGTGGTAGGTGCGGCCGCCGACGCCTTCCAGGCCCGCGACATGATCAAGGAGTTGAAGCCCGACGTGATCACGCTCGACGTCGAGATGCCGAAGATGAACGGCCTCGAATTCCTCGACAAGCTGATGCGCGCCAGGCCCACGCCGGTGGTGATGATCTCGTCGGCGACCGAGCGCGGCAGCGAGGTCACCTTCCGCGCGCTCGAGCTGGGCGCGGTGGACTTCGTCACCAAGCCGCGCCTGGGCGAGGAGACGCCCGAGGACTACGGCAACGTGATCGCCGACAAGATCCGCGCGGCAAAGAGCGCGCGGCTGAGGGCCCCGCGCCGTGCCGACCCGAACGACACCACCACGATGCCCGCCGTGGTGCCGAAGAAGCCGGTGCCGCGCGGAGTGAAGACCTCGGAGAAGCTGATCGCCGTGGGAGCCTCCACCGGCGGGACCGAGGCGATCCGCGAGTTCCTCCTCGAGATGCCCGAGGACTGCCCCGGCATCGTGATCGTGCAGCACATGCCGGAGAACTTCACCCGCATGTTCGCCGAGCGCCTGAATGGGCTGTGCCGCATCACGGTGAAGGAAGCCGAGCACAATGACCCGATTCTCCCGGGCCACGCGCTCATCGCCCCGGGCGGCAAGCACCTGTGGGTGAAGCGCGACGAGGGCCAGCTGCTCGCCAAGCTCTCCACCGAGGCGCCGATGAACCTGCATCGCCCCTCGGTCGATTTCCTGTTCATGTCGGTCGCCAAGTTCCTCGCTCCCGACGCCGTCGGCGTCCTCATGACGGGCATGGGCAAGGATGGCGCCAAAGGCATGCTCGCGATGAAGAAGGCCGGGTCGTGGACCCTGGCGCAGGACGAGGCGACGTCGGTCATCTTCGGCATGCCGCGCGAGGCGATCGAACTGGGGGCGGTGGAAGAGGTGGCGCCGCTCGGCAAGCTGCGCGAGAAGGCGCTGGCGAGCCTCGCCCGCAGGAAGGAGGTGCCGCGATGAGCTCCGTGCCCGGTTACGCGCAGGATGATGTGTTCGCCGCCGAGGCGACCCACGCCGAGCGCCCCCGCCGCGAGTTCCTCACCTGCACGCTGGGAGGGGAGACCTACGGCATCGACATCCTCCAGGTGCAGGAGATCCGCGAGCTGGACATGGTGACGCGCGTGCCGCGGGTGGCGAAGAGTGTCCGCGGGGTCATCAACCTGCGCGGGGCGATCGTCCCGATCGTGGACCTGGGCCTCATGTTCGGGTTTCCCGAGCCGATGAAGCTGGAAGGCTCCAGCGCCATCGTGCTCAACGTCGACCGGCGCCTCGTGGGCCTCGCGGTCTCGAGCGTCGCCGACGTGATCGCGCTCGCCGACGACGAGATCATCCCGCCCCCGGACCTCGGCGACCGGGCCATCGCGGCGGCCATCAGCGGCATCGGCACCCGTGACGGCATGAGTGTGCCGCTCCTCGACGTGGCGAACATCCTGGCGCGCATCCGCGCGGGGCGCGAATGAGCCTCTCCCACGGAATCCCTCCCTCGCAGCCCGGCACGCGCGCCGAGGTGCCGACGCGCATCGGCAACTACGAGATCATGGGAATCCTGGGCCGCGGGGAATCGGCCACCATCTACCTCGGCCGCGAGCTCTTCCCCGCCCGCGACGTGGCGATCAAGGTCTACGACGCGCTGCGCCTGTCCTCCGACGACCGGCGCGTATTCCGCTCGCTCTTCCTCAAGGAGACCCTGCTCGCCCGCAAGCTCACGCACCCCAGCATCACCCAGGTGTACGACGCTGCATTCGACGATGTCCGTGCCTATGTGGTGATGGAGTACGCGAAGGAGGGCAGCCTCGACCGCTTCTGCGTGCCCGATGGACTGCTCCCCCCGGAGCGCGTGGCGCACCTGATGGAGAGCTGCTGCGACGCGCTCTCCTACGCCAACGCCAATGGCGTGATCCACCGGGACTTGAAGCCCGCCAATATCCTGCTCTCGGCCGCCGGCGAAGCGAAGGTTTCCGACTTCGGCGTGGCTTTCTCCAACCTCGCGTTCGATTCCACCCGCGCGATGGTGGTGGGCTCTCCCGCCTACATGGCGCCCGAGCAGATCGAGGGCAAGCCCCCATCGATGCAATCGGACATGTATTCCCTCGGGATCTGCCTCTACAAGATGCTGGTGGGGGGGCTGCCGTTCACCCCGGACACCCCGGCGGCGCTCGCCGCCCGGATCATGATGGGCGATCTGCCGGGCCCGGGGGTCGCGCGCCCCGAGCTGCCCCCGATGTTCGACGTGATCTTCGCGCGGGCCACCTCCAAGAGCCCGGCGATGCGCTATCCCACCTGGGAGGAGTTCGCCGCCGACCTGCGCGAGCTCGCCGAGCCCGGCGGCGAGGGCGACAACCGCGCCGCCAAGCTGCGCACGCTGCCCTTCTTCCGCGATTTCGACGCGGCGAGCCTCGCGGAAGTCGCGACCATGGGCCGCACCTTCGACGTGCGCGCCGGCTCGCAGCTGGTGGGCGAGGACGACCCCGGCTATTCCTTCTTCGTGCTGGTGCGCGGCCAGATGCGCATCACCAAGCGCGGCACGCTGCTGGGCATTCGCGGCGCGGGCGAGAGCCTCGCCGAAACGGCATTCCTCAGGCGCTCGGGCAAGAAGCGCTTTTCCACCGTCACCGCCGTGACCGATTGCACCGTGATCGAGTTCGATCCGGACGTGCTCTGGCTCGCCTCGGCCGAATGCACCCGCCACCTCCACCAGGCATTCCTGGCCAGCATGGCCGAACGGCTGGTGAGCGCCGAAGGCGCGCTCGCCGAGATGCTGGCCGGCAAGAACGTCACCCTTTTCTGAACCTGGATCGAAGATACGCGCCATGAAAGTCAAGCTCAGCAGCCTGCAGTTCAAAGTAATCCTGATCGTGGCCATCGCCCTCGGGGTGACCCTGGCGGTCTCGGTGGGGGCGCTCACCCGGGTGTATTCCTCCATCAAGGACCTCGACCGCATCACCCGGGAAGATTTTCAGACTCAGCAGTCCGTCCTGCACGCGGCCCAGTCGTTCAAGGAGCAGGTGCAGGAGTGGAAGAACGTCCTGCTCCGGGGGCGCGACGCCAACGACCTGCAGAGGTACTGGACCGCTTTCGAGAAGTCGGAGAAGCAGGTTGCCGAATACATCAAGGAAGCCCGCTCTTCCGCTCCGCACGAAAAGGTCCGCTCCAAGCTCGAGGAGGCGATCGCCGCCCACAAGGCGGTGGGTGAGGGCTACCGCCGCAGCCTCGAAGCCTTCAAGGCGGCCAGCCTGGATCCGTACGCCGGCGACAAGGCGGCGCGTGGCATCGACCGTGCCCTCACGGTGGTCTTCGGCGAAGCCGAGCAGATCGCCCAGGACATCGGCGCGCAGTCCACCATGGAAGCGGTGAAAAGCGCGGACCGTGCCTACCTGGTCGCGATCGGGGCAACCGTCGTCACGATGCTCCTCGCCCTCGTGTTCCTCTACTTCTTCATCCGGCGCGCGGTGCTGGCGCCCATCGGCAGCGCCGTGGCCTACGCCGAGCAGATCGCCCAGGGCGACCTCACCGCCGACATCCAGGCCCGGAGCAACGACGAGGCGGGGCAGCTGCTGCGCTCGCTCGCGATCATGAACGTGGGCCTGGCCGATGTGGTGAGCCAGGTGCGCACCTCCGCCGAGAGCGTCGTGATTGCCGCCAACCAGGTGGCCGCCGGTACCACCGACCTCTCCCAGCGTACCGAGGAGCAGGCCTCGAGCCTGGAAGAGACCGCGGCCAGCATGGAGGAGCTCGCCTCCACGGTGAAGCAGAACGCCGACAACGCGCACCAGGCCGACGAGCTCGCCCGCACGGCGTCGAAGCGCGCGGAGCAGGGGGGCGCCGAGGTGGTCCGCGTCGTGACCACGATGTCGGAGATCAGCGCGAGCGGCAAGAAGATCAGCGACATCATCTCGGTGATCGATGCCATCGCCTTCCAGACCAACATCCTGGCGCTGAACGCCGCCGTGGAAGCGGCGCGCGCGGGCGAGCAGGGCCGCGGCTTCGCGGTGGTGGCCGCCGAGGTGAGGAGCCTCGCCCAGAGGAGCGCCCAGGCCGCCAAGGAGATCAAGGACCTGATCAGCGCCTCGGTGACCAAGGTCGAGGCCGGCACCCAGCTGGTGGAGCAGGCGGGCGACACGATCCAGGCGCTGGTGATCGACGTGAAGCGCGTCTCGGACATCATGGGCTCCATCGCCGAGGCCTCGGCCGAGCAGAGCCGCGGCGTGCAGCAGGTGAACAAGACCGTGACCGAGATGGACAAGGTGGTGCAGCAGAACGCCTCGGCGGTGCAGCAGTCCGCCGCCGCCGCCGAGGGGATGCGCCGCCAGGCCGAATCGCTGGTGCAGGCGGTGAGCGCTTTCCGCCTGCGCCAGGGGGTTGCCGCCGCTCCCGCCCCGGTTTCCGCCGCCCATTCCGACCGGCGCGCGATGTCCTCGCGCCCGGTACGCACCGAACCCATGCTGACTCGCCAGGCGTCCCCGGCGTCGAAGGTCCCGGCGGTCACCGGTCCCGGCGACGACTGGGAACAGTTCTAGGCGCCCATCGGAGGCCATGACCATGCTCGCCAGAACCGTCGTGAAGGAAGCCACCCGCGAGGTGCTGGTGTTCGTCCTGGGCACCGAGGAATACGGGGTCGACATCCTCAAGGTGCAGGAGATCCGCGGCTACGAGAAGGTGAAGCCGATCCCCGCGGCGCCCGAGTACCTGAAGGGCGTGATGAGCCTGCGCGGCATCATCGTCCCGGTGATCGACCTCAGGGTGAAGTTCGGCCTGGAGGCGAAATACGATTCCTTCACCGTGGTGGTGATCCTGCGCGTGGCCAAGCGCATCATCGGGGTGGTGGTCGACGGGGTTTCCGACGTGGTCCAGCTCACCGCGAGCGAGGTGAAACCCGCTCCGAACCTGGGCTCGCTCGTCGACCAGTCCTACCTCGCCGGGGTCGCGACCCGCGAGGAGCGCATGATCATGCTGATGGACATCGAGAGGTTCCTGTCCAGCGCGGAGCTGGGACTGCTGGGAGAGGCGGCAAAGGCCGCGAGCCCGTGAAGCGGTATTTCGTCTTCGCGGGGAACCATCCGTACCTGCTGGCGGCGCTGGTGGTGGTGTTGTTCCTGCCGTGGGTGTGGATGGCGGCCCTGGTGCCGACGTGGGCGCTCCTTACTTCGCTCGCCCTGGTGCCCCTCGCCGCCTTCGTGGCGCTGGCGCTGGTGGTTCGCGACGTGAACGCCGACGACGACAATCCCGTGGGCTCGCTCGACAGCGAGGAGCCGTTCCTCAAGTGGCGCAAGCGCACGCGGCTCTTCCAGCAGGTGGTGGTGGGCCTGGACACGATGCTCGAGCGCTGGGATGTCGCCGCCCAGACGAGCCAGAAGCGCCTGCAGCTGGTGAACGATTCTGTGGAAGAGGTGATCAAGGTCACCGAGGACGCCGTCTCCGACATCTCCAAGAATTTCCGCGTCGTCGTGGGCAAGGCGGGCGAGCAGACCGAGGCGGCGACGTCGCTGCTCACGCGCGACGACAAGGGCAGCGGCATCCTGTCGCTGCCGGAGTTCATCGAGGCCTACGACCGGCAGCTGCAGAACGTGACCTCCCACATGGGGAGCTTCTCCCAGGCCGCCGACGAGATGGCCAGCCACCAGAAGCGCATCAGCGAGCACGCCAAGGTGATGGAAGGCACCATCGACGCCCTGCGCAACATGGCTTCCCAGATCTCGCGCATCGCCCTCGACGGATCGGTCGCCATGACCTCGCAGACGCTCAATCCCCGCGACTTCGTCGACATGACGGACCGCATCCGCGCCATCAGCGCCGAAGCGCACGAGCTCACGCGCAAGACCCGCCACGGCCTGGACGGCATCACCGACGAGGTGCGCACCGCCAACAAGCGCACCACGCAGGTGGCGGAAGCGGCGCGGCGCGCCCTCGAGGTGGCCCGCGGCGAGGTGGGCACGCTCAACGCCGCCACCATCGAGCAGACGCGCCAGATCGAGGACACGCTCACGCGCATCAACGACCTTTCGGTCGAGATCCAGAAGGACATCAACCAGATCATCGTGGCGATGCAGTTCCAGGACATCACCCGGCAGAAGCTCGAGCGCGTGGGGAAGCCCACGCTCGCGGCCACGGGGCAGTCGCTGGCGCTGCTCTCCCACGAGACCCAGGCGCTGTTGCAGCGCGACCTCTACCGCGCGGTGCGCGCCTACGCCCAGAGTGCCATCAAGTTGTCCGCGGGGCGCGATGACGGGCTGGAAAGCTCCGCTCGCAAGGCCGACGAAACCAGCGAGGCGGCTCCCGCTGCCGCCCGCGAGGAAAAGAAAGTCGAGCTGTTCTGACGCGGAGTAGACTGAAGCCATGAACCCGGGCATGCAGTCCCTCGACACCGGGAGGAGGAGCAAAGCAATGGCAATGGGGAACGACTCCATTCGCTGCAACGATTTCGTGGTCAAGTTCGCGAACGTGAATGGCTCGGGTTCCGCTTCGGCCAACACGCTCTTCGCCAAG
This sequence comes from Burkholderiales bacterium, assembly GCA_031375445.1. GTDB lineage: Bacteria > Pseudomonadota > Gammaproteobacteria > Burkholderiales > Usitatibacteraceae > Usitatibacter. Next base: position 16,254 of record JANMHV010000193.1, read on the forward strand.
TCGATCCTGCGCATGGGCGTGCCGGTGAGCCCGCGCAACATCTTCCCCTCCAACATCCAGGGCCTTCCCACCTGGTACGAAGTGCGCGTCTGCGAAGACGGCTGGCTCGGGCGCCGCGGGGGCGTCGATCTGATGGTCGCGATGAACCCGCAGACCTGGGAGAAGGACGTGGCCGAGGTGGAGCCGGGCGGCTACCTCTTCTACGACTCCACCAAGCCGATGATGCCGGACCGGTTCCGCGACGACATCCACGTGGTGGGCATGCCCCTCACCGACATCTGCAACGCGGCCTACACCGATCCACGGCAACGGCAGCTCTTCAAGAACATCATCTACGTGGGGGCGCTCTCGGCGCTGCTCGACATCGAGGCCGCCGAGGTCGAGAAGCTCATCGCCGAGCAGTACCGGGGCAAGGAGAAGCTGCTCGATTCCAACGTGCGCGCGCTCCACATGGGCCGCGATTACGCCCGCGAGCGCCTCGGCAAGGTGAACCTCAAGGTGCGCCGCTCCGACAAGGTCGGCAAGCGCATCTTCCTCGAGGGCAATGCCGCGGCGGCCCTCGGCTGCGTCTACGGCGGCGCAACGGTCGCCGCGTGGTATCCGATCACGCCGTCCTCGTCGCTCGCCGAGGCTTTCGCCAGGCACTGCCGCAAGTTCCGCACCGATCCGGACAGCGGGCGTGCGCGCTACGCCATCGTCCAGGCCGAGGATGAGCTCGCCTCCATCGGCATGGTGATCGGCGCCGCATGGAACGGCGCGCGCGCCTTCACCTGCACCTCCGGTCCCGGCATTTCCCTGATGAGCGAGTTCATCGGGCTCGCGTACTTCGCCGAGATTCCCGCGGTGATCTTCGACGTGCAGCGCGCCGGCCCTTCCACCGGCATGCCCACGCGCACGCAGCAGTCGGACGTGCTCGCCTGCGCGTACGCCTCCCACGGCGACACCAAGCACGTGCTGCTCTTCCCCGAGGACCCGAAGGAGGGCTTCGAGATGGCGGCGCAGTCGTTCGACCTGGCCGACCGCCTGCAGACCCCGGTCTTCGTCCTCTACGACCTGGACATCGGCATGAACGAGCGCCTGTGCGAGCCGCTGAAGTGGGACGAGTCGACGCGCTACGACCGCGGCAAGGTGCTTTCCTACCAGGACCTCGAGGCGGGCAAGCGTTTCGGCCGCTACCTCGACGTGGATGCCGACGGCATCACCTGGCGCACCTACCCCGGCACCCACCCGCAGCGCGGCGCCTTCTTCACCCGCGGCACCTCGCGCGACCGCTATGCGCGCTACACGGAGGAGGGCAGCGCCTACGTGGACAACATGCAGCGCCTTCTGAAGAAGTTCGAGACCGCCAAGGAGCTGGTGCCGCAGCCGCAGGTGAAGCCCGCGGCGAAGGGCTCGCGCTTCGGCGTCCTTTACTACGGCTCCACGGCGCCCGCGATGGACGAGGCGCTGGCGCTGCTGGCGGCCGATTCGGCGGACGTGGATGCGATGCGGATCCGGGCGTTTCCCTTTCCCGATTCGGTGGTCGACTTCGTCAATTCACACGAGCACGTCTTCGTTGTGGAGCAGAACCGGGATGGCCAGCTGCGCACGCTGCTGGTGGCCGAGGCGATGCTTTCCCCGGAGAAGTTGACGCCGGTGCTGCATTACGACGGCACTCCGATCACGGCACGGTTCATCCATCGCGAGATCGCGCAGCGGTTGGCAGCCTTCAACGTGAAGCCCTTGAAGAAGACCGTCGGTGGCTGACGATTGCCAGTAAACCTTGGAATGGGGATGAATGGGATGAATGGGATGAAGGGGATTAAAGGGATAAGGGCGGGAGGGTCGGCGTTGGTCGAACATTCCCGGGCGCTCGAAAGTCTTTGCTTTTATCCCATTTATCCCATTTATCCCCATCCCCGCTCTAGTGGGTTAGCCAAATGACCTACCTCGCAAAACCAAAGCTCCACCACCCCGACCTGCCGAAGAACGCTCTCGGCTTCACCCGCCGCGATTACGAGGGCACGGTATCGACCCTCTGCGCCGGCTGCGGGCACGATTCCATCAGTGCGGCGATCATCCAGGCCTGCTGGGAGCTGGCGCTCCCGCCGCACCGGGTGGCCAAGCTCTCGGGCATCGGCTGCTCGTCGAAGACGCCCACGTACTTCCTCGATAAATCCCACGGCTTCAACAGCGTCCACGGCCGCATGCCCTCGGTGCTCACGGGCGCCAACCTTGCCAACCGCGACCTGATCTACCTGGGCGTATCAGGCGACGGGGACTCGGCCTCGATCGGCATCGGGCAGTTCGCCCACGTGATGCGCCGCGGCGTGAACATGACCTACATCGTCGAGAACAACGGCGTCTACGGCCTCACCAAGGGGCAGTTCTCGGCCACCGCCGACCGCGGCTCGAAGGCGAAGCGCGGGGCGGTGAACAACGACGAGGGCATCGACCTGGTGCTGATGGCGTTGCAGCTCGGGGCCACGTACGTGGGACGCAGCTTCTCCGGCGACACGGGGCAGCTGGTGCCGCTGATCAAGGGCGCCCTCACCCACGAGGGCGCTGCATTCCTCGACGTGATCTCGCCATGTGTGGCCTTCAACAACCACGAGGGCTCGACCCGCAGCTACGACTACGTGCGCGAGCACAACGAGTCGGTGAACCACCTCGACGTCATCACCGTGCACCGCGAGATCACGACGCAGTACGCCCCGGGTTCGGTGCAGGAAGTGGTACAGCATGACGGCTCCGTGGTTCGGCTGCGCAAGCTCGCCGAGGGCTACGATGCGCGCGACCGCATCGCCGCCATGGCCTACGTGCAGTCGCGCGCCGCCGAAGGCGAGATCGTGACGGGGCTGCTCTACATCGAGCCCGAGCCCCGCGACCTCCACGGCAGCCTCAACACCGTGGCGCAGCCGCTGAACCAGCTGGGGGAGCGCGAGCTCTGCCCGGGGGCGGCGGCCCTGGAGAAGCTGAACGCCAGCCTGCGGTAGCGCCCTGCCATCGCCCAGGGCCATCGGCTAGAATCCAGCCCATGAAATCCATCGACCTGCGCAGCGACACCGTCACCCAACCCGGCACCGCGATGCGGGAGGCCATGGCGGGTGCCGTCGTCGGCGACGACGTGTTCGGCGACGACCCCACCGTGAACCGCCTGCAGGAGGCCTGCGCCGGGCGCTTCGGTTTCGACGCCGGGCTCTTCTTTCCTTCCGGTACCCAGTCGAACCTCGCGGCACTGATGGCCCACTGCCAGCGCGGCGAGGAATGCATCGTCGGGCAGGAGGCGCATACCTATCGCTACGAGGGCGGCGGCATGGCGGTGCTGGGCTCGATCCAGCCCCAGCCGCTCCAGAACCTTGCCGACGGCTCGCTCGACTTGACGCAGGTGGAGGCGGCGATCAAGCCCGACGACTCGCATTTCGCCATCACGCGGCTCATCGCGCTCGAGAACACCATCGGCGGCAAGGTGCTCTCCCGGGACTACATGGCGCGCGCCGTGGCGCTCGCCCGGCGCCGCGGCCTCGCGATCCACCTCGACGGTGCACGCATCTTCAACGCATCCGTGAAGCTGGGCATGGCACCCGCCGACCTCTGCGCCGGATTCGACAGCGTCTCCGTGTGCCTGTCGAAGGGCCTGGGGACGCCGGCGGGAACGGTGCTGGTGGGCGACCGCCGCTTCATCGAGCGCGCGCGGCGCGCCCGCAAGATGCTGGGCGGCACCATGCGCCAGGTGGGGATCCTCGCGGCCGCCGGCCTCCACGCCCTCGACCACAACGTCGAGCGTCTCGCCGAGGACCACGCGAACGCCGAGCGGCTCGCCCGCGGTCTCGCGGACCTCGGCCTCGCCGTGGACCCGGTGCACACCAACATGGTGTTCGTCGCGATCCCGCGGGAGGCGGTGGCGTCCCTCCAGGCGCACCTGAAAGCGGCCGGCGTGGTGGCGCTCGCCGGGCCGCGCATGCGCCTCGTCACCCACCTCGACGTGGACGCCGCCGCGATCGAGCGCGCCGTGGATCTGTTCGGCACGTTCTTCCGCAAGTCCGCCGCGGCCGACTAGCCGGGGAGGGGGCCGCAATGCGGATGGAGTCGATCCCGTTCGGCACGACCGATTGGTCCACGGTCACGCCCACCGAGCACCCGGGCGCGCACGGTAAGGCCACCTGGCGCACCCGGGAGTTCGGCGGCATCCGCGTCCGGATGGTGGAGTACACCCCCGGATATGTCGCCGACCACTGGTGCTCGAAGGGCCACATCCTCCTCTGCCTCGAGGGCGAGCTCACCACCCAGCTCGAGGACGGCCGCACCTTCGTGCTTCGCCCGGGGATGAGCTACCAGGTGGCGGACGGCGCCGAGGCCCACCGCTCATCCACGGAAGCGGGCGCGCGTCTCTTCATCGTGGACTGAGCGGGCAACCGCCTAAAGGATTTCCGCCGCGTGGTCGGCGAGCCGGCTTCTCTCGCCGCGCATCAGGGTCACGTGGCCGCTGTGGCCCCAGCCCTTGAACCGGTCGACCACGTAGGTGAGGCCCGATGAGCCCTCCGTGAGGTAGGGCGTGTCGATCTGCGCGATGTTGCCGAGGCAGACCACCTTGGTGCCGGGCCCCGCGCGCGTGATCAGGGTCTTCATCTGCTTGGGCGTCAAGTTCTGCGACTCGTCGATGATCAGGAACTTGTTGATGAAGGTGCGCCCGCGCATGAAGTTGAGGCTCTTCACCTTGATGCGCGAGCGGATGAGGTCCGCCGTCGCGGCGCGCCCCCAGTCCCCGGCCTCGTCGTCGGTCTTCATCAGGACGTCGAGGTTGTCCTCGAGGGCCCCCATCCAGGGGGTCATCTTTTCCTCCTCGGTGCCCGGTAGGAAGCCGATGTCCTCGCCCACCGGGATCGTGACCCGGGTCATGATGATCTCGCTGTAGACCTTGAAGTCGAGGGTCTGGGCGAGGCCCGCGGCCAGCGTGAGGAGCGTCTTCCCGGTGCCGGCCTGTCCCAGCAGCGTCACGAAGTCGATGTCCGGGTCCATCAGCAGGTTCAGCGCGAAGTTCTGCTCGCGGTTGCGGGCGGTGATGCCCCACACGTTGTTCTTGTGGCTGCCGAAATCCTTCAGCGTCTGCAGCACCGCGGTCTTGCCGCGCTGCTCGCGCACGATGGCGAGGAACGGCTTGTCCCCCTCGTGGTGGACGAACATGTTCACCATCATCGCCGGCACCAGCGGGCCCTTCACGCGGTAGAGGGTGCGCCCGCCTTCCTGCCAGCTCTCGACGTCCTTGCCGTGCTTGTCCCAGAAGTCCTCCGGCAGCTGCATGATCCCGGAGTAGAGGAGGTCGGTGTCCTCGAGGACCTTGTCGTTGAAGTAGTCCTCTGCGGGAATGCCGACCGCGTGCGCCTTGATGCGCATGTTGATGTCCTTGGACACCAGCACGACGTCGCGCTTCGGGTACTTCTGCTTGAGGTGGAGCGCCACCCCGAGGATCACGTTGTCGGCCTTTTTCGAGGCGACCGAGTCGGGGATCTCCACCGTGACGGAATGGGTCTGCAGGAAGAGGCAGCCGTCGGCCTCGCTGCCGGTGCTCTTGGCGCGCAGCTTGTAGCCCTTCTCGATCTCGCCGCCCTGGCCGACGATCTCGTCCAGGAAGCGGCTCGCCTGGCGTGCGTTCCTCGAGACCTCGCTCATGCCCTTCTTGTGATCGTCCAGCTCCTCCAGGACCACCATCGGCAGGAAGACGTCGTGCTCCTCGAAACGGAAGAGGCTCGTGGGGTCGTGCATCAGCACGTTCGTATCGAGCACGAAGAGCTTCGCGACATTCGACTTGGAAGGGCGGCTGGCGCCCTCGCGTTCACGCCTGCGGGTCATGGGGGCCTCCTCGCGCGGGGCGAAGTCGGACGTGGCACCCGCGTCGTGGCGCGGGGCGTCTCTCAGGGGATCGTTGGGCATCGGGTCCGTGGGCGGGGTGGGAAAAGGGGTCGGGCCGGGTCACCGCCCGCCCGGGGACGTGTCCTGCCCCCCGAAGGCGGTTTGCACGAACTCGAGCACCTCCTGCGCGTGGCCCGGAACCTTCACGCCGCGCCACTCGCGCGCGATGCGTCCCTGGCGATCCACCACGAAGGTGCTGCGCTCGATGCCGCGGACCTGGCGGCCGTACATGTTCTTCATCTTCATGACGCCGAAGATCTCGCACGCCTTTTCCTCCTCGTCGCAGAGCAGCTCGAACGGGAATCCCATCTTGCGCTTGAAGCTCTCGTGGGACTTGAGCGGATCGCGGGAAACGCCGAAAACGGCGACTCCGGCGCGGAGGAACTCGGGATGGAGGTGGCGGAACTGGAGGCCTTCGTCGGTGCACCCGGGGGTGTCATCCCGGGGATAGAAGTAGAGGACGAAGGGGTGGCCGGCGAAAGCCGAAAGCTGGAAGCGCTGGTTGCCGGTAGCGGAAAGCTCGAAATCGGGCAGGGCCGCTCGATCGGTCATTCCGTTAGACGCTCATGGGTCGCATAACCACAACCCATGGTGAACAAAAAAAACCAAAAACGCAAGCTATGGGGAAGTTTCGCCTGGCAGGAAGGCCTGGCCCTGGAGTGCCAGGGTGCCGGAACGGCCCGGGACGGTGCCCGCCACGACGCTGTGGAGGGGGAGGTGGGTAATCGCCGTCCCGTCGACCAGGTTGCGCATCGCCACCAGGGTGTAGCCCTGGGATTTCCAGCCTTCCAGCAGCCTCTCGAAGGCGGGGGCCAGCTTCATCCCTTCCAACTCCGCGTGGAGGGTGAAGACGTGGTCACGGTCGTGGGGCGCAGTGTGCTCGAGCAGCCGGTCGGCCACATTCGCCTGGGTGACGCCATCCAGCCCGATCATCTCGTCCAGCGTGGGCAGCGTGGTGGGGAACTGCGGGCAGTCGACGATCTCGGCCCGGACCACCGGTATGAAGGGGTGGGTGCCGCGCGTGTCGGAGGCGTAGTGGAAGCCCAGCGACTGGGTGAGGCGGTATGCGTGGGTGTTCATCTGCCAGCCGGCGGCGCCGTGCACTTGGGGTTCGTCGCTGAACACCTCGCGGAATCGCTGCGCGGCGAGCCCCATCTGCCAGGTGGTCCAGCGCGCGTCGGCCCCCGCGACCCCGTCCTGCCACTTCACGTGGTCCCAGGTGTGGATGCCGACCTCGAAGCCCAGGTCGCGAACGCGGCGCAGTTGCTCGGCGCATCTCTTGCCGATGTCCGGCCCGGGCAGCAGCGTGCCGTAGAGCAGCGTGCGCACGCCATAGTGGGAAACCACCGAGGTCCGCCCCACTTTCTGCATGAAGCCGGGGCGCAGCGCTCGCCGCACCGCGCGCCCGGTGTGGTCCGGGCCCAGGCTGAACAGGAACGTGGCGCCGGCGCCGTGGCGCTCGAGCAGGGTGAGGAGGTGGGGAACCCCTTCGCGGGTGCCGCGAAAGGTGTCGACGTCGATCTTGAGGGCGAGCTTCAAGGCGGAATTGGGGTGGGGAGCGAGCCCGAGGATAACGCAGGCACGCGTTGCCGGACCCGGGTCAGAGGGCGACGGTGAGGCCGGCGAGCCAGGTGCGGCCCGGTGCGGGCTCGAAGAAGCGCGAGTTGCCCTCGTTCACGATCACGGAGCCGGCGTAGCGGCGATCGAACAGGTTGTCGACACGCAGGAACGCACGCACCCGATGCGCGCCGATGCGCAGGGAGTGCTGGATCCTCAAGCTCGCCACCGAATACGCGGGGGCCGCATCGGTGTTGGCGTCGTTCACGAAGATGCGCCCGGCGTGGCGGGCCTCGACCGCGACCAGCCACGCGTCCCCCGGCCGCCAGCGAAAATCGGCATAGGCCGTCTCGCGCGGCACGCCGGGAATCCGGTTGCCCGTGGCGGCGGCGAAGCCCTCGCGATAGGTCGCGTCGAGCCAGGCTGCCGAGACGGTGAGGGCGAAGCGCCCCCATTCCCGTTGCGCCTGCAGCTCGATGCCTTCCCGGCGCGTATCACCGGCGTTGCGGAACGTGGTGCGCCCGCCCGCATTGGCCAGCACCACGATCTCGTCGGCCGTGTCGATGCGGAAGATCGCGGCGGTGGCGCGCCATCCGGCCGTGGCCCACTTCGCGCCGAGCTCGAGGTTGTCGCTCTTCGCCGCCTTGAGATCCAGGTTGGGCCCGGTGGCGCCCCCGGGACGATAGGCGAGCTCGTTGGTGGTGGGCGTCTCGAAGCCGCGGCCGACGGCGCCGTACAGGCTGAAGCCGGGTGCCGCGCGCCAGGTGACGCCGGCGACAGGTGTGGTCGCGCTGAAGGAGACGCTGCCGCTGTCGTCGGGATTGGCGGCGGTGACGTATTGGTCGTCGGAACGGAACTTGACGCGGCTCGCGCGCACGCCGGCCAGGAGCCGCCATGCGGGGGCCACATCCCACTCCGCCTGCGCGTACTGGCCCGCGTCGGTCACGCGGTTCTCTTCGTCGCGGCGCAGCGCTCCCATCACGCCGAGCGTGGCGCCGCTGAAATTCTGGAAGCCGCGCCGGTCCTCGTCGAGGCGGTCGAAGCCGGCGCCGGCCACGAGCGTGAAGGCGCCCCCGGCGAGCGATCCGGTCCAGCTCCAGCGCGCATCGACGCCGGCGTAGGCGCGCTCGAGGTCGATCACGCCGCCAGGGTGGAGCGGGCTCGCCTGGGGCGCCACGGGAATCGCCTGGTACTGCTGCGTTCCGCGCTGGCCCCCGTAGGCCGTCAAGCGCAACGCGTGCCCGCCGCCGAAAGCGTGGTCGAGAGTGACGCCCGCCTGTGCCTGGTCGACGCTCTTCCGGGTGTCGAACTGCAGCGCCACCGGATCGACCGAGCGCGGCGCGGACTCGAACCGCGCGCGCGTGAGCCCGAGCGGATCCTGCACCTCGGGCATGTCGAGCGCGTTGCCCACCAGCGTGAGCGTAGTGCGCGGAGAAAGATCGAAACGCAGCTTGGCGTTGCCCGAAGTACGCAGCGCCGCGCTGTGGTCGCGATAACCGTCGGTTTCGAAGCGGCTCGCCGAAACGGCGTAGGCGAGGGAGCCCGAGGCTCCACCGGCGGTGACGCCGAGGCGGGAGGTGTCGTCGCTCCCGAAGACCACGCCGGCCGTGCCCTCGAAGGGCACCGTGGGAAGCGAGGTGAAGACATTGATCACTCCGCCCGAAGAGTTGCCGTAGAGCGCCGAGAACGGGCCGCGCAGCACCTCGATGCGCTCGGCCGATGCGAGGTCGATGTGGGAGAACTGTCCCTGGCCATCGGGGAGTGTTGCCGGGATCCCATCGACGATCACTCGCACCCCGCGCACGCCGAAAGTGGAGCGGGCGCCGAAGCCGCGGATCGAGATCTGCAGGTCCTGGGCGTAGTTCTGGCGATTGTTGGCGACGACCCCCGGCAACGCCGGCAGCGTCTCCGAGAGGTTCACCTGGAGCTGCCCCTCGCGGATGCGGCGCGCGTCGATGGCATCGACGGAAGCGGGGACGTCCAGTGCCCGGCGGTCGGTGCGAGTGGCGGTGACCACGATGGGGTCCCCGGCGACAGGGGAGGGTAACTCTTGCGCCTGGGCGGTTGCTACCGTCAGAAAGGGTGCGGCGAGAAGTGTGCGGCGCATAAAATATCGGGATGAACCCGCCAAATCCGGAACGCACACCTTACGACATTATGGGCGGGGAGCCCGCCGTGCGTGCGCTTGTCGATCGATTCTACGACCTGATGGAGCTCGAACCCGCGTTCGCCGAGCTGCGCGCGGTGCACGGCTCGACGCTCGACGCGGCCCGCGATCGCCTGTTCCTTTTCCTGTCGGGGTGGCTGGGCGGGCCGCCACTCTACACCGACAAGTTCGGCCACCCGATGCTGCGCGCCCGCCACCTGCCGTTCGCCATCGGCGACCTCGAGCGCGACCAGTGGATGGCGTGCATGCTGCGGGCGATGGAAGAAAGCGAAGTGCCTCAAGGCCTTAGGAAATTCCTCGCCGGGGCGTTCCAGAAGACCGCAGACTGGATGCGAAATAAATGATGCATTGCAGCAAAATCGCGTGCTAAAATGTTGAAATCCCTAAAATTTTCCTGAATTACGAGATTTCCCAGACCATGAGCCGCCCCCTTCGCAACATCGCCATCATCGCGCACGTCGACCACGGCAAAACCACCCTCGTCGACAAGCTCCTCCACCAGGCGGGCACCTTCGCTGCCCACCAGCACATCGCCGAACGGGTGATGGATTCCGGTGACATCGAGAAGGAGCGCGGCATCACGATCCTGGCCAAGAACACCGCGATCGACTACCTGGGCGTGCACGTGAACATCGTGGACACCCCCGGCCATGCCGATTTCGGCGGCGAGGTCGAGCGCGTGCTTTCGATGGTCGACGGCGTGCTGCTGCTGGTGGACGCGGTCGAAGGCCCGATGCCGCAAACGCGCTTCGTGACTCGCAAGGCGCTGGCCCAAGGCCTCAAGCCCATCGTCGTCATCAACAAGGTGGACCGCGATGGCGCGCGTGCCGACTGGGTCGTGGACCAGACTTTCGACTTGATGGACAAGCTGGGCGCCACCGAGGACCAGCTCGACTTCCCGGTCATCTACGCCTCGGCGCTCAACGGCTGGGCCTCGACCACCGTGAACACCATCGGCACCGACATGCGCCCGCTGTTCGACGCGGTGCTCAAGTACGTGCCGGAGCCCAAGGGGGATCCCCAGGGCTCGCTCCAGTTGCCGATCAGCGCGGTCGACTATTCCAAGTTCCTCGGCCGGATCGCCATCGGGCGTATCCGCCGCGGCACCATCCGCAAGGGGCAGGAAGTCGCGATCATGGCCGGCGACAAGCTGGTTCGCAAAGCCAAGATCGGTGTCCTCCACACCTTCCAGGGCCTGAACAAGGTCGAGACCGACGTGGCTTCGGTTGGCGAGATCGTCTCCGTCACCGGCATCGAGGACTTCGTGATCGGCACCACGTACGCCGATCCGCTGGCGCCCGAAGGCCTGCCGATGGTGGGCGTGGACGAGCCGACCCTCACCATGAACTTCCAGGTGAACACCTCGCCCTACGCGGGCCAGGAGGGCAAGTACGTCACCAGCCGCCAGATCCGCGAACGCCTCGAGCGCGAGCTTCTGTCCAACGTGGCACTGCGAGTCGAGGATACGGAAGACGTGGATGTCTTCCGTGTTTCCGGCCGCGGCGAATTGCACCTCACGATCCTGATCGAGAACATGCGCCGCGAAGGCTACGAAGTCGCCGTGGGCAAGCCGCGCGTGGTCGCCAAGGAAATCGATGGCGTGCGCATGGAGCCGTGGGAGTCGCTCACCGTCGACGTCGATACCGAGAACCAGGGCCGCACCATGGAAGAGCTCGGACGCCGCGGCGGCGAGCTCACCGACATGGTTCCGGATGGCCGGGGGCGCGTGCGCCTCGACTACACCATCCCGTCGCGAGGCCTCATCGGCTTCCACATGGAGTTCATGACGCTTACGCGTGGCACCGGGATCAAGAGCCACGTGTTCGAGAAGTACGCGCCGGTGAAAATGGATCCGCCCACGCGCCGCAACGGCGTGCTGATCTCCTCCGAGCAGGGCGATGCCGTCGCCTTCGCGCTGTTCAACCTGGAGGAGCGCGGCAAGATGTTCGTCTCCCCCGGCGAGCGCCTCTACGTCGGCATGGTGATCGGCATCCACAGCCGTGACAACGACCTCGTGGTGAACCCGGTGAAGGGCAAGAAGCTCACCAATGTGCGCTCCGCCGGCAAGGACGAGAACGTGGTCCTCACCCCGCCGATCCAGCTCACGCTCGAGAGCGCCGTGGAGTTCATCGAGGACGACGAGCTGGTGGAAGTGACACCCAAGTCGATCCGCCTTCGCAAGCGCTTCCTGTCGGAGCACGACCGCAAGCGGGCTTCGCGGGACGAGAAGGCCGCCTGAGAAGAGCCCCGCGACCGCGGGGCTTTCTACTTCTCCAGCCCGTCGATCGTTTTCGGCCAATCGTCCTTCAGCAATCGCGACAGCGAGCGGTCCGCGAGCAGCTTGCCTCCGGTCTGGCAGCGCGCGCAGTAGTTGCACTCGTTCTCGGCATAGACGATGCGCTGCACCGGCGATTCGCACACGGGGCAGGGCTGCCCGTACTTGCCGTGGACGGCCATGTCCTTGCGAAATGCGGTGACCTCTTCGGGAAACCCCAATCCCGTCTCCGCCCTCAGGATGTCGGTCCATGAGGCCAGCGTGAGGCGCGTGGCCTTGTAGAGCCGCGCGCGCTCCTCGTCGGTGAGGGAGCGCGTGAGCTTGAGCGGCGAAAGCCGCGCCGCGTGGAGGATCTCGTCGGAATAGGCGTTGCCGATGCCGCTGAAGAGGTGCGGATCGGTGAGGGAGCGCTTGAGCGTGTGGCTCTCCCGCGCGAGCGCCTCGCTGAAGGCCTCGAACGACGCCTCCAGCGGCTCGATGCCACCGGGATCGAGTGCGCGCAGCGCGGCCTCCCCGCGGACCATCGTGAGCGAGGCGCGCTTGCGGGTGCCCGCCTCGGTGAAGTGAAGCGTCCCGTGGGGAAATTGAAACGTGGCCACGACGATCTTCCCGCCCATCCCGAGTCGTGCGCCGATGCGCCGCCAGCGCAGTCGCCCGGCGATCATCAGGTGCAGTACCATGAAGATCCCGCCATCGAATTCAAATACCAGGCGCTTGCCGATGCGGCGGATGCCGCGCACCGTTTGCCCGGCGGCGGCGGAGAGTGGCGGATCCACCGAGCGCAGCAGGAAGGGCGTCACGACCTTCACCTCGTCCAGGCGCTGGCCCATCACGTGGCGCTCGAGGGCTTCCTGGTAGACGCGGACGTCGGGCAGCTCGGGCATGGCGCATTTTATTGCGCGGGCTCATCCCATGCGCCACCCCCGTGACAAAATGCCGCCATGGAAAACGTATTCAGCGGTTCTTCTATGGTCGCCTTGGGCCTCCTCTGCGCCGCGGTGGGCTTCGTCGTGGCGTGGCTCTGGTCGCGCTCGCGCCCGGCTACCGATGCCAATCGCCTGGCCGAGCTCGAGGCCCAGCTCGCCTCCTCCCGGGAGCAGGCGCTGCGCCAGGGGGTCCAGGCCGCGGAGTTCGAGCGGGAGGCCGGCACGCTCCGCTCCCAGCTGCTGGAAATCGCCCAGCGCAGCGCCGCCTTCGAGGAGCGGGCCCGCCAGGCGGAGGAGATGCGCGTAACCCTCCGGGAGCGGGAGCAGGCCATCGCCCGCCTCACCTCGGAGGCAGGCCTCCTTCGCGAACGGGGCGCGGAGCTCCACACCCGCCTGGAGGAGGAGCGCCAGCAATCCGCCGAAAAGCTCGCCCTCCTGAGGGAAGCCAAGGAGGGCATGGAAAACGCCTTCAAGTCCCTTTCCTCCGAAGCCTTGCGGCAGAACAACCAGTCGTTCCTCGACCTCGCGCGCACTTCTCTTTCAGAGTTCCAGCAAGTTGCGAGGGGAGACCTCGACAAGCGCCAGCAGGCCATCGATGCGCTGGTGGCGCCGGTGAAGGCCTCGCTCGACAAGGTCGACGAAAAGATCCATGCACTGGAGCGCGTGCGCGAGCAGGCCTACGGCGAGATCCGCCAGCAATTCACCCAGATGCACGAGGCGCAAACCCAGCTGCGCACCGAAACCGCCAACCTCGTGAAGGCGCTGCGCCAGCCCCACGTGCGCGGCCGCTGGGGCGAGGTGCAGCTGCGCCGCGTGGTCGAGATGGCCGGCATGATGAAGCATTGCGATTTCGTCGAGCAGGAGTCCGCGGTGGACGCCGAGGGCAAGCTGCTGCGCCCGGATCTCCTCGTGCGCCTGCCCGGCGGGCGCTGCATCGTGGTCGATTCCAAGGCGCCGATCTCGGCTTACCTCGATGCCCACGAGGCCAGCGACGACGAGGTGCGCCGCACCAAGATCCGCGAGCATTCCGCGCTGGTGCGCGGCCACCTCCAGGCGCTGGCGAAAAAAACCTACTGGGAGCAGTTCCAGCCCACGCCGGAGTTCGTCGTGATGTTCATCCCCGGCGAGGCGTTCTGCAGCGCGGCGCTCGAGTCGGATCCCGACCTCCTCGATTTCGCCTTCAGCCAGAACGTGATCATCGCCTCACCCGCGTCCCTCATGGCGTTGCTGAAGGCCGGGGCCTATGGCTGGCGGCAGGAGAGCATCGCCGACAACGCACGCGCCATCAGCCAACTGGGGCAGGATCTCCACAAGCGGGTCGGCGACATGGCCGACCACCTGAGCCGGCTGGGACGCAGCCTGGAAGGCGCCACGTCGGCCTACAACTCCGCGGTGGGTTCCTTCGAAACTCGGGTCTGCGTCACGGCGCGCAAGTTCAAGGAGCTCGGGGCCACGTCGCAGGAGGCGGAGATCATCGAGTTGCGGGCTATCGAGGGGGGTGCACGGCGCCTGCAGGCAGCGCCGGCGAATGAGCCGGATGGGCAGCCCTGACGGGCCGCACCGGAGCCTTCGCGTTGCGTTCCTCGTCCCGCTGCTGGCCGCTGTTGTAGACCATCGACGCGCTCTGGTAGAGACTGATGGCCTCGTCGCGCAACTGGGCGGCGGGAATGCCCTTCGCGGCGGGGAGCCCCAGCTCCGCGGGCAGGGCCTCCACCGTCACCTTCTGTCGCGGCTCCAGGGTCACGAGCCTCCCGTCCTTCATGTAACCCAGGGTCTGGTAGTTGCCCACCAGGGCGCGATCCTGCTCGGGCGGCGTGCGGAACACGTCGTGCCCGAAGAACTTGCTGGAGTAGCCCATCTCCAGCAAGCCCAGGAGCGTGGGCGCGATGTCCACCTGGGACATCAGCCGGTCGAACCGTCCCGGCGGGATGTGCGCCGGCGAGTAGAACAGCACCGGCACCCGGTACTTGAGCAGCGGAATGCGCGTGGTTCCCCGCGCCGATGCGCCATGGTCCGCGGTGAGGATGAACAACGTGTCCTTGAACCAGGGGCGGGTGCGAGCGGCGCGGATGAAGTCCCCGATCGCCTTGTCGCTGTACTTGACTGCGCCGCCGCGTCCCGTGCCCGAAGGGATGTCGATGCGACCCTCGGGGTAGGTGTACGGCCGATGGTTGCTGGTGGTGAGGATGTGCATGAAGAAGGGTCGTTGCCCGCCCGCCTGCTTGGAGCGATCCATTTCGCGCAAGGCGAGCGTGAAGAGATCCTCGTCCGCCACGCCCCATATGTTCTCGTAGTGGATGTCGGCCTTGGCGATCGCGCTGCGATCCACCACCCGGTAGTCATTGTTCGAGAAGAAGTTGTTGAGGTTATCGAAGTAGCCGTAGCCGCCGTACAGGAATGCCGAGTCGTAGCCACGATCCTCGAAGATGCTGCCCAAGGTGAAGAGCCCCTGGTTATTGGGGCGTTTCACGATCGACTGCCCGGGCGTCGGTGGAAGCGACAAGGCGAGCGCCTCCATGCCGCGCACCGTGCGGTTGCCGGTGGCGTATACCTGCGTGAAGGAAAGGCTCTCGGCCGCGAGCGCGTCCAGGTTCGGCGTGAGCCCGTCCGGATTGCCGAAGACGCCGAGGAATTCCGCCCCGAGACTCTCGACGCTCACCAGCACCACGTTGAGCAGTTTGTCGGGATTGTCGTTGAACACCTCGCGGTGCATGTCGACCCCGCCGGCGCGCACCCATTGCGGGTTGGGGCCGGCCACCAGGGAGCGCGCGATGCGCATCGCCTCGGCATCGGGGAGCGAGGCGTAGAAGCGGGAGTAGGAGAGGTCGTTGTTGTAGTTCGCGGCGAAGAACTCGTAGATGCCGTTGCCGGACAGCTCGGCCACGGTATCCGATGCCCCTGCGGTCTTCTGCGCCGTGTTGAGCGCGAGGAAGGCGAGGCCCGCCGTCGCGAGCCACCCGATCGACAGGGCGAACCGGGTGGAAGGCGAGGCGGGGGCCGCCAATGCCGAGAGCAAAATTCGCCGAAGGGGCACCCACAAGCCGAGGGCGGGGATCACGAGCAGCAACAGCCACTGCCCCACCGGGTAGCTTTCCCAGATGTTGCCCAGCACCTCGTGGGTGTAGACGAGGTAATCGACGGCGATGAAGTTGAATCGGGCCGCGAACTCGTCCCAGAACACCCATTCGGCGGCCGCTACCACCAGCAACGCGTAGATGAGTGCCAGGAAAGCGACCAGGAAAAGCCAGCCATGCAATCTGGAGCGCGACACCCGGTTCGGCAGAAACGCCAGGTAGAGCGCGAGGGGCAGGCAGAAATAGGCCGCCGCTCCCAGGTCGAAGAGCAGCCCGAACCCGAAAACACGGGGCAGGTCCGATAGGGCGGTGGCCGCGAGGGCCTCGGGGCGTATGAGGAGTGCGAAACGCGTCGCCAGAGCGATCCCGAGGAGGATCGCGGCGAGAAGCAGGACGGGGATGAGTCGGGGTGGGAGTTTCTTCACCCCACGATTTTAAGCTTTGGCGGCGCGTTTTGCCTGCGCGGCAGCAAGATTCGGGAGAATCAGGCCCACTCGGCAGCAGCCCGGGCCGCGGCGTCGCGGGTATAGAAGAAGCCGTTGCGCTCGAAGCCGGAGATCAGCGAGGCCTTGGCGGCGATGGCACGGCCGGTGTTGGTGCGGTCGACAATCACCTCATCGGGCAACCCATCGAGCAGATGGAAAGGAGCGGGGCGTCCATCCGCGAAGCAGGAGGGATAGATGGTCTGCGTGAGGAAGTCGAAGAACGCCGGCTTGAAGCCCAGGTGGCGGTTTTCCTGGCTGCGCCCTCCCGTGCCGAAGTGGGCGGCGTTTTCGCGGTGCAGGCGATCCTGGTTGAGCAGGTGTTTCATCTGGCGTCCCTCCTAGTGATTCCAGTCTCTACCCACAAACACGCGCCCACTATGGGAAAAGTCTCAATCGCGTCGTCGATATTTCCCTCAACGCATCTAGGCGGATTCCGGACGACGATGTAGGCCAACCGGACGTATTACACTGCGTGATATGAAAATCCCAGCCGGCGTAGCGGGCCCGTGCCACACTGATCGCATGCCTTCCCGGCCGCGGACCCGTATCATTTGCCCATGAAGATCATCGGCATCGCCGGCTACAGCGGCAGCGGTAAGACCACCCTCATCGAGAAGGTCATTCCGCTGCTGGTGGAGGAGGGGCTGCGCGTCTCCCTCGTGAAGCATGCGCATCACGAGTTCGACGTGGACCAGCCGGGCAAGGATTCCTACCGGCACCGTCACGCCGGCGCGTCCGAGGTGCTGCTGAGCTCCTCCAAACGGTGGGTGATGATGCACGAGCTGCGCGGGGCGGCCGAGCCGGGGTTGCAGGACCAGCTTCGGCTCTTCAAGCCCTGTGACCTCGTGATCGTCGAAGGCTACAAGAACGAGCCGATCCCCAAGATCGAGGTGCGTCGCCGCGGCTCCAACACCCCGGCGATCTATCCCGACGATTCCCACGTGGTCGCCGTCGCGACCGACGACGTCCTCGATACCGAGCTGCCGCAGCTCGACGTCAACGACGGCGACAGCGTCGCGCGCTTCATCATCCAGCACCTGGGATTGAACCGCGCGCGCCTGGTGCGCTGATTCCCATGGTCACGCTGCTCTACTTCGCCGGCCTGCGCGAAAGCCTCGGTTGCTCGCGCGAGCAGGTCTCCTTGCCCTCGGCCACCGCCACCGTCTCGAGCCTGGTGGACCATCTGCGCTCGCGCGACGGCCGCTGGACCGAGGCCTTCGCGCCGGGCAAGACGTGGCGCGTCGCGGTGAACCAGCGGATGGCGGAGCTCGCCACGCCGGTGAAACCCGGCGACGAGGTGGCGTTCTTCCCGCCGGTGACGGGGGGCTAGTGCCCGTCGTTCGCGTCCAGGCCGAAGACTTCGACGTGGGTCGCGAGCTGGAGGCGTTGACTCGGGGCCGCCATGAGGTGGGCGCCGTCGCGAGCTTCGTGGGGCTGGTGCGGGACGCCAACCACGGCTCGCGCGTGAGCGGCATGACGCTCGAGCACTATCCGGGAATGACCGAGCGCGCGCTGGAGGAGATTTGCGCCCAGGCGCACGCGCGCTGGCAGCTCGCCGAAACGCTCGTGATCCATCGCGTGGGACCCCTCGTCCCCGGTGACCGCATCGTGCTGGTAGTGGTCGCCGGGGCCCATCGCGGCGAGGCCTTCGAGGCCTGCGAGTTCATCATGGATTTCCTGAAGACGCGCGCGCCCTTCTGGAAGAAGGAGGACACGCCGGAAGGCGGCCGCTGGGTCGACGCGCGCTCCACCGACGACACCGCCGCCGAGCGCTGGAAAAACCCTCAGAAACCTTAGGGGACAGACCACCAGTTGCAGTGGATGAACCTTAGGGGACAGACCCCAAGTTGCGGTGAATGAAACGGCATGCGGCGGCGGGACCGCGAAGAGCAGTCCCGGCGCGCCGGCGTGCGGTCATTCCACCTTGACGTTCGCGTCCTTCACGACCTTGGCCCATTTGCCGACTTCATCCCGGATCCGCGTGGCCGCTTCTTCGGGCTTCGTGTGCGTGGCGTAGACACCTTGCTCGAGAAGCTTGGCCTTCACGTCGGGTAGCGCGAGGATCTTCGCGAGTTCGGCGTTCAGCCGGTCGATGATGGGGCGAGGGGTGCCTGCGGGGGCCGCGATCCCGAACATCGAGACGGCCTCGAAGCCGGGCATTCCGGCCTCGGCAGCGGTGGGAACATCGGGCAGCGATTCCACGCGCTCCTTCGTGGTCACCATGATCGCCCGGATCTTTCCCCCCTTGATGTGCCCGAGCGCGGCGGGAACGGTCTCGATCATCGCCTTCACCTGGCCCCCCATCAGGTCGATCATCGCCGGGCCGCTGCCCTTGTACGG
>JANMHV010000222.1:0-18823 GCA_031375445.1 Burkholderiales bacterium
AAAAACTAACCTGACCCCATTTCCAGGCGGTAGCCGTGCTGGTAGATCGAGACCAGCTTCCAGCCGTGGCGGCCGTCGAGCTCGAGCAGCTGCCGCAGGCGGCTCACGTGCGTGTCCACGGTGCGCGTCTCGGTCACGTCGGACTGCCCCCACACTTGCAGGAAAATCTGCGGGCGCGTCACCAGCTCGTTGCGGTTCTCGAACAGCAGGCTCGCCAGTTGGAACTGCCGCGGCGTGAGCTTCACGGGCGCGCCGTCGAGGGAAATGGTGCGCTGCTTGAGGTCCACCCGATAGGGCGGGGCGTCGATCGCATCGGCGTGGTCGTCGGAGACCCCCGCTCGCCGTGCCACCGCCCCCACGCGCGCCAGGAACTCCACACGCCGCAGCGGTTTCACCAGGTAATCGTCGGCTCCCAGGTTCAGGATGCGAGCGACTTCGTCCTCCGCGTCGATCAAGGTGGCGAAGATCACCGGCATGCGGGGGTGGTGGGTGCGGACCCAGCGCAACACCTCGTCGCCCGGAACACCGGGCACGTGGCGATCGAGGATGGCGAGGTCGAACGACTCGCGATGGATCGCGTCGATCGCCGCCTGACCGGTCTCGAACGTCGCGACTTGGTGCCCCGCGTCCTCCAGCCAGTGCCGCGCGAGGTCGAGGAGGAAGCGGTCGTCGTCGAGGTAGAGGATCTTCATGCCGCGCCGAGCTTATGTCACGGACGCAGGTCCGGAATACGTAATTTCGGCATTCGAACCAGCATCCGCGTAGGAGCGGGGGAAGCCCCGGCATCGGTTTCGGCGTTGGTGCGGGAGCGCACAGACCCGGATTGCAGCACGGCGGACATTAACACTTCGCATGGAGGGTGTCCGTCATGGAAAGCGCGAAAACCGGCGATTCACGCAGGCTCAGGCTCAGGAAGGCGCCGACCGGAGTCGCGGGACTGGACGTCATCACCGGAGGCGGGCTGCCGAAAGGCCGCGCCACCCTGCTTCTCGGCGGGCCGGGCTCCGGCAAGACGATCCTCGCGCTCAAGTTCCTGGTGCACGGTGCCGCCGTCGACAAGGAGCCGGGCATCTTCGTCGCCTTCGAGGAGTCGTCGGCCCGCATCATGGAGAACGCTGCCTCCTTCTCCTGGAAGCTCGACAAGCTTGCGCCGAAGCGCGTGTTCTTCGTCGATGCCATGCCCCCCGCAGGCGAGGTCCATTCGGGCGAGTTCGACCTGGGCGGCCTGCTGGCGGCCCTCGGGGCCCAGGTCAAGGCCATGGGAGCGCGCCGCATCGTCCTGGACGCACTCGACATCCCCCTCTCGCTCCTTGCCGATCCCGCCGCGCGGCGCCGCGAGGTCTACCGCCTGCACGAATGGCTGGTCGAGAGCGGCCTCACCGCCGTCATCACGGCGAAAGCCGACGCGGAAGTCACGCGGGTGAGCGACCAGCCGTCCTACGGTTTCATGCAGTTCATGGTCGACTGCGCGCTGATCCTCAACCACGGGGTAGTCAACGGCGTCTCGCAGCGCAACCTGCGGGTCCAGAAGTACCGCGGCAGCTCGTTCGACGAGAACGAGTCGCCCTACCTCATCGGCGAGCACGGGCTGGAAGTGATGGCCGCCGCCTTCCTGCGCCGCATGCCGGGGAAGGTGAGCGACGAGCGCGTGTCGAGCGGAGTCAAGCGCCTTGACACGATGCTGGGCGGAGGCTACTACCGGCGCGCGAGCGTGCTGGTGACGGGACTCCCGGGAACCGCCAAGACCACGCTGAGCGGCGCCTTCGCCGAGGCCGCCTGCAAGCGCGGCGAGCGGACGCTGTTCGTGAATTTCGACTCCGATTCCAACGAGGTGGTGCGCGACCTGGGCTCGGTCGGCATCCAGCTCGCGTCCTACCTGAAAAGCGGGCGCCTGCGGATGGCTTCGGCGCGGAACATCACCGGCAGCGCCGAGACGTACCTCGAGCGCATCAAGTGCCTGGCGCGGGAGCATCGTGCCCGCTGCGTGGTGATCGACCCCATCTCGAAGTGGTCGACCTCCGGCAAGGACTCGAGCGCCCACAGCATCGGCGAGCGTCTCATCGACTGGACCAAGGCCGAGGGCATCACGCTGCTGTGCACGAGCCTCACCGACGACCGGGTCTCGGACTCCGACGACGGGGTGCCGACGCAGATGTCGTCCCTCGCGGATACCTGGATCCACCTCAACTACCTGGTGCAGGCGGGCGAGCGCAACCGGGGGCTCTCGATCATCAAGTCGCGCGGCACCGCGCATTCGAACCAGGTCCGGGAGCTGGTGCTGAGCGACGAGGGCGTCACGCTCACCGATACCTACACCGCCGGCGGGGAAGTTCTGATGGGCACGCTGCGCTGGGAGAAGGAGAGCGCCGAGCGAGTAGCGCGCGAGGTGACGGAGGTCGCCGGAAAGCTGAAGAACGTGCGGCTCGACGCGGAGGAGGCGGAGCTGATGGTGCGCGTGCGCTCCCTGCAGGTGGAGCTCGAGGCGAAGCAGGTCGAAAAGGCGCTCCTCCACCGGACCACGCAAACGCGGCAGGGCGAGCTCTCGCGCGGCCGCACGCGCATGGACGAGCTGCGGGAGGCCGATGCGCCGGTGCGGCGTCCCAAGGCGACCGCCCGATGAAAGCCGCCCGCTACCGGTTGCGCCTGTACGTGGCGGGTGAGGCGCAGAACTCCGCGCTCGCCCTCGCCAACCTGAACGCCCTGTGCACCACCCACCTCCTGGAGCGCGACGAGATCGAGATCATCGACGTGTTCCGGGAACCCGCCCGCGCCCTGGCCGACCGGATCTTCATGACTCCGACGCTGGTGAAGCTCTCCCCCGCGCCGGCGCGGCGCATCGTGGGAAACCTCGCCCGGACCGGGCCCGTGCTGCTCGCCCTCGGCCTCCAGGCGCGCGCCGCATGAACGCGGCCGAGTTGGGCCTTGCCGGAGACCGGGCGGTCGAGATCGCCGCGTTGATCGAGAGGCTTCACGACACGAGCCGGCGCCTCGAGGAGCTGACCGCGGGAGAGGTCGACGCGGTGGCGAGCCACGATGGGCAGACCCTCTTGCTGGGCCGTGCGCAGGAGCAGTTGCGCGAGGGCCATCTCACGAGGCAGGCCGCCATCATCGACGCGCTACCCGCCAACATCGCGCTCGTCGATGCGCATGGGCTCATCCTCTCGGTGAACGAGGCATGGCGCGCCTTCGCCTCCGCCAACGGCTACGAGGGCGACGGGTTCGGCGTCGGTGTCGACTATTTCGCCGTCTGCAAGGCGGCGGGCGGGCCGGGCAGTGCCGAAGCCAAAGCCGCGGCCGCAGGGCTTCACAGCGTGCTGGAGGGCGTGTCGGACAGCTTCGTGATCGAGTATCCATGCGATTCGCCGCGTACGCCGCGATGGTTCCGCCTCACGGCGACGCCGCTCGCGCCAGGCGAGGTAAAGGGAGCCGTCCTGATGCACGTGGACATCACGGCGGCGCGCCTGGCGAGCGAGGCGCTGGTCGCGAGCGAGCTGCGTTTCCGCCAGATGGCGGACAACATCGCCGATGTCTTCTTTCTTCGCGACATCGCAAGCCAGCGGATGCTCTACGTGAGCCCCGCCTACGAGGGGATCTGGGGCGCCACGGTCGAAAGCCTCTACGCCGATCCGAAATCCTGGCTCGCGGCGGTTCACCCCGAGGATCGCGCGGCGGCGGCCTCCGGTGCGATGGACGGAATGACCAAGGAGACTTTCCAGATCGAGTACCGCGTCGTCCGCCCGGACGGCACCGTCCGTTGGCTCGAGAGCCGCGGCTATCCGGTCCGCGATGCCGCGGGGGTCGCGGTGCGGGTGGCGGGCGTGGTGAAGGATGTGACGCAATTCCGGCGCGGGCTGATGGAGCTCGCGGCGAGCGAGCGGCGCTTCGGCAACCTCCTTGCGAACGTCGACCTCGCCGCGGTGATGCTGGACGGCAAAGGGGAGATCACCTACTGCAACGAGTACCTCCTGCGCCTCACCGGTTGGTCATTGCTGGAAGTGGTGGGGCGCAGCTGGTTCGAGGTCTTCATGCCGGGCGATGTGGTGGGAGACGTGCGGCCCGCATTCCAGGACCTGCTTGCAGGCGACCCCTCCGTGTTGCACCGGGAGGCCGAGTTGGTGACGCGCTCCGGCGAGCGGCGCTGCATCCGCTGGAGCAACTCGGTGCTTCGCTCGGGCACGGGAGAGGCCATCGGCTCGGCGAGCATCGGCGAGGACGTGACCGACCACCGGAACGCACAGGCGCGGCTGCGGCGGGTGAACCGGGTGCATGCCGTGCTCGGGGCCATCAACGGACTCGTGATCCGTAACCGCGACCGCGACGAGCTCCTCGCCGAAGCATGTCGCATCGCCGTGGAGAACGGGGCCTTCGGCATGGCCTGGATCGGGCTGGTCGAGCCCGGAGCGTCGGAGGGCAGGGTGGTCGCCTCCTACGGCGCGCAGCAGGACTACCTCCAGCAGGTGCGGCTCACCGGCAGCCAGGGCCTCCCCCACAGCCTGCGTCCCGAATGCCGCGCGCTGCACCAGATGTTCCCGGCCATCGTGAACGACATCGAGCTGGAACCCGGCCTCGACATGGCGTTGACGCTCCACGAGGCGGGCCACCGGTCCTTCGGCTGCTTTCCGCTGATCTCGGAGGGACGTGCCCGCGGCGTGTTGTGCCTCTTCGCGCGTACCGCCGGCCAGTTCGACGAGGAGGAGTCGGGAATGCTGGTGGAGCTGGCGGGGAACATCTCGTTCGCCCTCGGCAATCTCGAGACCGCGGCGCGGCTGGATTACCTCGCCTATCACGACGTCCTGACGGGCCTCGCCAATCGCGCGCAGTTCGTGGGGCGGCTGGCGCAGTGGATGCGCAGCGCGACCATGGGGGACCACAAGCTCGCCCTCTACCTCCTCGATATCGAGCGTTTCAAGGGCATCAACGACACGCTCGGCCAGGCCGCGGGCGACGCGTTGCTGCGGCAGGTGGCGCGCTGGCTCACCATTGAAGCGGGCGATGAGCAGCTGCTCGCACGCGTGGGGGCGGACGAGTTCGCGGTGGTGATACCGGAGATGCGCAATGCCGAGGATGTGGCCCGCCACCTGGACCGTGCCATGGCCGCCTTCAGCGAGCACCCCTTTCTCCTCAGCGAGAGCGTCTTTCGCATTTCGGCGCGCGTGGGCGTGGCCATCTACCCGGAGGATGGGACCACTGCCGAGTCGCTGTTCCGCCACGCCGAATCCGCCGTGAAGAAGGCCAAGGCGAGCGGGGAACCCTATCTCTTCTACAACCAGAAGATGACCGCGCTGGTAGCCGGGCGCCTCAGCCTCGAGAACCGGCTGCGCCAGGCGCTGGACCGCGAGGAGTTCGTGCTCCACTACCAGCCGAAGCTCACCCTTTCTTCCCGGGCGATCACGGGCGTGGAGGCCCTGATACGGTGGAACGATCCAACCACCGGCCTCGTCCCCCCCGGCGATTTCATCCCGGTTCTCGAGGAGACGGGCCTCATCCACGACGTGGGCCGATGGGCGCTGCGCCAGGCGGTAGCCGACTATCTGCGCTGGTGCTCCACGGGCCTCGCGGCGGTGCGGATCGCCGTGAACGTCTCGCCGCTGCAGCTTCGAAACCGCGGCTTCATCTCCGAGGTGCGCCAAGCGATCGGCATCGACGCCCATGCCGCCCGTGGCCTGGAGCTCGAGATCACCGAGAGCGTGATCATGCAGGACGCCGAGCTCAGCATTTCCAGCCTGGAGGCGGTTCGCGAGATGGGAGTGACGGTCGCCATCGACGATTTCGGCACCGGTTACTCGTCCCTGAGCTACCTCTCCAAGCTCCCCGTGGACACTCTCAAGATCGATCGCGTCTTCGTGGTCGACATCGTGAAGTCCGAGGGCCTCGCGTTGGTGTCGACCATCGTGACCCTCGGCCACTCGTTGGGCCTCAAGGTCGTGGCGGAGGGCGTCGAGACCGAACAGGAGGCGCAGCGCCTGAGCTCGCTCCACTGCGACGAGGTGCAGGGCTATCTCTTCAGCAGGCCGTTGCCGGCGGCGATGCTCGAGTCGAAGTTCCTTTCGCCGGCGAGGGCCTGAAGGCCATGCGCATCACGGATTTCGAACGGGGCATCCCGACACGCGATCCACGCCTTGCCTTCGCGCAGGTGATCGTCGCCATCACCCTCGTGATGTACATCGCCTACAACCTGAAGGGCGCGCGCGACCTGGCGCTCTCCGGCTGCTTCCTCGTGTTCCTGTTCGGCGCTTCGCACCTGGACGCGCGGCGATTCCGGTTCATCACCCTCTACACGCTTGCGGCCTACGCGCTGGTGCTCGACCTCCTGATGTACCTGCGCCCGGAGGCGGTGCCCGATCCGCGCCTGGCGTGGGCGAGCTGGCTCGTGCTGGCGGTAATGCTGCCCTGCTTCGCGATCATCGCGCGGCAGGTGAGCGCCATGCGCCGCCGGATGCAGGAAAGCCATGACCGGTTCCGCAAGCTGACCGAGATGTCGTCGGATTTCTACTGGGAAACCGACGCGGAGCATCGGCTCATCGAAGGCACCATGGAGCACGGCATCGCGCGCGTGCCTGGTTTCCTGAAAGGGGCGGCCCCGGGAGAGCGGCGGTGGGAAGTCGACAGCATTTCGCCCGACGCGGCAGGCTGGGCCGCCCACCGCGCTGAGCTCGAGGCGCGCCGCCCGATCCGCGGTTTCGAGATGTCGCGCATGGGCGTCGACGGGAGCGAGCGCCACGTTTCGATCAGCGGCGATCCCTTCAGCGATTCCCGCGGCGCATTCGCCGGATACCGGGGCATGGGAACCGACATCACCGTGCGCAAGCGCGGCGAGCGCGCGTTGAGCGACAGCGCCGAGGAAATGCGCCTCCTCGCGGACATCCTCCCGGCCATGACGGCGTCGTGGGACCTGGAGCAGCGCTGCCGTTTCGCCAACCAGAGCTTCGCGCGCTTCCACGGCCTTGACCCGCAGGCGATCGTGGGCCAGCGCGTGGACGAGATACTCGGCGAGGATTTCCGCCACAGCATCGCGCTGCCCATCGAGAGGGCGCTCCGCGGCGAGCCCTCTTCCTATCGCGTGATGCGGGCGGGGCCCGACGGGACCCAGCGGCACATCGAGGTGCGGCTGATTCCCAATGTGCGGCACGACGGCAAGCTGGTCGGATGTTTCTCGGTGTCGACGGACATCACCGAGCACATGCTCGCCCAGCAGCGCATCGAGCGGGTGGCGCACCACGACGAATTGACCGGTTTGCCAAACCGGCTGCTGTTTCGCGACCGACTCGGCGAGGCGATCGCCGATGCGCGCCGCGACGGCGGGCGCGTGGCCCTCCTGTACCTGGACCTCGACCGGTTCAAGCCGGTCAACGATACCCACGGGCACGCGATGGGCGACGACCTCCTCAATGCGGTGGCCGATCGCATCCGCGAAGTGGTTCGGGAGACCGATACCGTGGCGCGACTGGGCGGGGACGAGTTCGCGGTGGTGCTGCCGGCCGTTCCGGGGGAGGACCTGGCGCGGCTGGTGGCGACCAAGATCGGTGCGGCGCTGGCACGGCCGTTCGAGCTGGGAGACCCTCCGCTCGAAGTGCAGATCGGCTCCAGCATCGGCATCGCGATGTTTCCCGAAGAAGGCCCGGAAATCGACGACCTCCTGCGCTCCGCCGATCGCGCGATGTACGCCGCCAAGGAGGCGGGCGTGCCCCTCACTTTCGCCGCCTGACCCGAAAACCGGGGTCAGACTCCGGTTTCCGGCAAGCGAGGCCGCTGAACTCGGGGCGGCTTCCGTGGTCCGGAAGATATCCCCCCTGGAAGACGTTGGAGCATGGCCATGAGAAAGCACGCCCTGCGCGCTACGGCGTCATTCACGTTCATCATCGTGGCGGCCGCCACGGGCGCCTCGGCGCAGGATTGCAAGCCCCTCGAGACCCGGAAGCCCAACGGTGAGCAGCAGAAGCCCGCGTTTCCGGGGCAAACGCGCGCCTGCGCGGCGAAAGCCGATACCGGCTTCGAGGTCACGGTGCTCACCAAGGGGTTCGATCATCCCTGGGCGGTGGAACCGCTGCCCGGGGGGGATTTCCTGGTTACCGAAAAGGGCGGAAACCTGCGGCTCATCTCCGCCAAGGGCGACATGGGCCCGCCGCTCACGGGGCTGCCCAAGGTGGATTCCAAGGGCCAGGGCGGCCTGCTAGACGTCGCGTTGAGCCCCACGTTCGAATCCGATCGCACCATCTTCTGGAGCTTCACCGAGCCGAGAGAGGGCGGCAATGCCACCAGCGTTGCGCGCGGCGTGCTCTCGGCGGATCGGAAGGCCGTGGAGCAGGTGAAGGTGATTCTCCGCGCGATGCCCAACTATGCCGGAGCCCTGCATTTCGGCTCGCGCTTCGCGTTCGGCCCCGACAAGATGCTCTACGTGACGCTCGGCGACCGCTCCGATGCGCCGATGCGTGCCCACGCGCAGCGCCTCGACAGCCACATGGGCAAGACGCTGCGCATCAAGCCCGAGGGCGGTGCCGCGGAGGGCAACCCCTTCATCGGCCGCGAGGGTGCGCTGCCGGAGATCTGGAGCCTGGGCCATCGCAACATCCAGTCCGCGGCCTTCGACGAGAAGGGCGGCTTCTGGATCGTTGAGCACGGCACCCGCGGCGGCGACGAGCTGAACCTGGTGAAGAAGGGGGCCAACTACGGCTGGCCGCTCGCCGCTTACGGCATCGAGTACTCCGGCTTGCCGATTTCCGGCTCATCGACCACGAAAGAAGGCACCGAGCAGCCGGTGTATTACTGGGACCCGGTGATCGCGCCTTCGGGGGCGCAGGTCTATACCGGCAGCGCTTTCCCGGCTTGGAAAGGCAACCTCTTCGTCGGTGCCCTCAGGGAGGCGCGCCTGGTGCGGCTGGTGCTCGAGGGCGACCGCGTGAAATCCGAGGAGCACCTGTTGGTCGATCGAAAGAAGCGCGTGCGCGACGTGAAGCAGGGGCCCGATGGCGCGCTCTACGTGGTGACCGACGAGCGGGATGGGGAGCTGCTGCGCATCGCGCCGAAGCGCTGAGCGCGTTTCTCTAGAATAGGGCATGGCTACCCTCAAGATCGCGACGTTCAACGTCAACGGCATCAAGACGCGCCTCCCGCACCTGCTGCTATGGCTCGAGAAGGAGGCGCCGGACGTGGTGTGCCTCCAGGAGCTGAAGGCGCTCGACAAGGAGTTTCCGCTCCTCGATCTCAAGCGCGCGGGCTATGGATGCATCTGGCACGGGCAGAAATCGTGGAATGGCGTTGCGATCCTGGCCAAGGGGACGCAGCCGGAGGAGAGTGCTCGCGGGTTGCCCGGCGATCCCGCCGACGAGCAGAGCCGCTACATCGAGGCGACGGTGTTCGGCATTACGGTCGGCTGCTTGTATTTGCCTAACGGCAATCCGCAGCCCGGCCCCAAGTTCATATACAAGCTGGCGTGGATGCAGCGGCTGCACCAGCACGCGGCGGCGCTTGTGAAATCGAAGAAGCCGGTGGTACTGGCGGGCGACTACAACGTCGTGCCCACCGACTTCGACATCTACAGCCCCAAGTCCTGGAAGAAGGATGCGCTGCTGCAGCCGGAGAGTCGCGAGGCCTACGCGCTGTTGCTCGAGCAGGGGTGGACCGACTCGCTGCGGCACCTCTACCCTGAGGAGGCGATCTACACCTTCTGGGACTACTTCCGCCAGCATTGGGAGAAGAATTCGGGGCTGCGCATCGATCACTTGCTCGTGAACAAGGCGCTGGCACCCGCGCTGGTGGAAGCCGGCGTGGACCGCTGGGTGCGCGGCCTCGAGAAGGCCAGCGACCACGCGCCCACCTGGATTCGCCTCGAAGCCTAATGGGGTCAGGTTAGTTTTCCGACCTGTCCCCTTTTCAGCTGCCGATAATTCTGTTCTGACCCAATTATTCTTGTATGGGACTTTCTCGAGAGTACGAGGCCAAGGAGCCCAGCCGGGCGGAGGTGGATGCGCTGCCGGGCGCGACGGTGATCGAGTTCGGCACGCCGTGGTGCGGCTGGTGTCGAGGCGCGCAGCCGCACATCGCAAAGGCATTCGAGGGGCGCGATGAAGTGCGCCACATCAAGGTCGAAGACGGCAGCGGCCGGCGCCTCGGCCGCACCTTCAAGGTGAAGCTCTGGCCCACGCTCGTGTTCATGAAGGACGGGCAGGTGGTGGAGATGCTGGTCCGGCCGAATGATGCACAATCCATTCAAACAGCCTTGGAAAAGATCGCATGAAGATCGGCATCGTGGGTATCAGCGGGTTCGGCGGCGCGGAGCTGCTGCGGTTGGTGATGAGCCATCCGACGTTCGAGCTGGCCTACGCGGCGGGTGAATCGACGGCGGGGCAGCGCGTTTCGCAGCGTTATCCGTCATTGGACCGCCATCCCGCCGGCAAGGTGATGATCCAGTCGTTCGAGCCCGAGAAGATTTCCGGCATCGACGTCCTCTTTGCGTCGCTGCCGACGGGCAAGTCGAAGGAGCCGCTCGCGAAGGTGCCGACGAACGTGAAGATCGTCGACGTGGGGGGCGACCATCGCTTCGTCGACGGCTGGACCTACGGGCTGACGGAACTGCCGGGCGCGCGCGAAAAGATTCGCAAGGCGACGCGGCTGGCGAATCCCGGGTGTTATCCCGCTGCCACGTTGCTCGCTCTCGCTCCCCTCATCAAGGAAGGCCTGATCGAATCGGAAGGCGTGATCGTCGATGCCAAGTCCGGAGTCACGGGGACGGGTCGTGGTGGCGCCAGCGGTTTCGGCTACGTCGAGACCAGCGAGGACCTCTTCGCCTACGGGCTGGAGAGCCATCCCCACGTGCCGGAGATCGAGCAGGCGTTGACGCAGGTGGGGGGCAAGAAAGCGACGGTGCTCTTCACGCCGCACCTCGTGCCGATGAAGCGCGGGTTGCTTGCGACGTGCTACGGCCGTCCCAAGGGTGCGGTAACCGTGGCGAAGCTTTACGAGGCGGCGATGGCGATGTACGGCAAGGAGCCTTTCGTGCGCGTGCTCGCGGCGGAGAAGGGGCGCGGGCCGCATACCAGTGCCGCGAGCGGCTCCAACTTCGCTTTCCTTTCCTATGCGGTGAATCCGAACACGGGGCTGGTCGTGGCGCTTGGTGCCATCGACAATCTCGGCAAGGGCGCCGCGGGGCAAGCGATCCAGAACGCCAACGTCATGACCGGGCAGGACGAGGCGGCGGGGTTGAACGGGATGCCGATGCCGGCGTGAGGGGAACCAGGCACCCACGAATGGGTGTCTGGCCCCATCCTTGTGAGCGCTGCTCACAAGATAGCCAGTTCTTTTCGTTTGTCCCGCGCGTCGCCACGCCCTAGGATGGGGGCATGTATACCCTCCACATCGGCAACAAGAACTATTCCTCCTGGTCGCTGCGCCCATGGATCCTGATGCGCGAGCGCTCGATCGCCTTCCACGAGAAGCTGCACGTCTTCGGTCCGAAATTCGCGGCGAAGGCGGAGGCGGGTTCCCCCACCAACAAGGTGCCGCTGCTGCAGGACGGCGACCTGGTGGTGTGGGATTCGCTGGCCATCGCCGAGTACCTGGCGGAGCGGCATGCGGGCATCTGGCCCTCGGACCCGACCGCGCGGGCATGGGCGCGCTGCATGGCCGCCGAGATGCACAGCGGCTTCGGCGCCCTGCGAAACGACTGCTCGATGAACTGCGGCATCCGCGTGAAGCTGAACGCGCATTCCGATGCGTTGAAGAAGGACGTGCAGCGCATCGGCGAGGCGTGGTCGGAGGGCATCGCGCGCTTCGGCGGCCCGTTCCTCGCCGGGCGGGAGTTCACCGCGGTCGATGCGTTCTTCGCCCCGGTGGTCTTCCGCGTCGAGACCTACGGCCTCGACCTGCCACCTCCTGCCGCCGCGTACGTGCGTCACATGCTGGCGCGCCCCGCGATGAAGGAGTGGTACGAAGCGGCGCTGAAGGAGCCGTTCCGCGACCACGCCCACGAGGTGGAGATCGAGCAGGCCGGCCGCATCACCCAGGACTTCCGCGTCGCTCCCGCTCTCGCGTAGAAATAATTGGGTCAGAACAGATTTTCGGCAAGGAGCCGAAAATCTGTTCTGACCCAATTATTCATCGGGGTCCCGGCTTCACCATCGCCACTACGCCGCCCATCACCAGCAGCAAACCAAGCCAGGCTTCGGGGCGCAGCGTCTCGCCGAGGAAGATGACGCCGATGGCGACACCGACCGCGATGCGCAGGTAGGCCTGCGCCGAGGTGCCGATGGCGCCGATGGTGGCGAGCAGGCGGAAGTACACGATGAATCCCATCGCGGTGGAGAAGATCCCCGAGGCGAGCAGCGCCAGCATCGAGGTCACCGAAGGCTGCGGCAGCACCGGCCCGGCCCACTCGAGCGCGTAAGCAAACGGCGCCAGCACCACCGCCGCGATCAGCACCGTGCCGGCGGCGGGAAAGAGCGGCGACATGTCCTCGTAGCGCCGCCCGAGGATTGCCGCGATCCCGTAGGCGAAAGAACCGGTCACGCAAGCCAGCTCCGCCGCGGTATGCGCCCCGAGCCCGCGCAACGCATCGACGCCGATGATCACGATCACCCCGAGCATCCCGAGCACCACGCCGACCAACTTGCGCGGCGGCGAAGACTCGTGCCGCGTGATCGCCCACGTCATCAGGAAGATGAAGATCGGCGAGAGCGAGTTGAGGATCGTGACCAGCCCCGAGTCGATCACCGTCGAGGCCCAACTCACCAGCGTCCACGGGATCAGGCAGTTGAAGACCGACTGCACCCACAGGTCGCGGCTGGTGGTCATCATCCGCCACAGCTCAGGCGCGCGTCGCCCGAGGAGCGCCAGCAAAATCGCGCCACCGATGAAAGCCCGCAGGCACGCCACCGTCAGCGGCGGAATGGTATCGACCGAGAGCTTCAGCAACGGGAACGACCCGCCCCAGAGCAGGGCGAGGAGGAAGACCAGCTTCAGGGTGCGCGGTTGGCCGCGATCGCCTTCGCCGCGGCCTCCTCGAACACGCCGCAGGGGCTGTGCTCGCCAGGCTTGCGTAGCCGCGTGCACTCGTGGGTGGAGAAGAGCTCGGCAACCCAGTCGACGAACACGCGCACCTTCGCGGAGAGATGCCGGTTGGGCGGATAGACCACGAAGAGCTGCCCGGAATCCACCGTCCACTCGGGCAGCACGCGGCGAAGCTCCCCGTCACGCACGTGGCTGAAAACCATGAACGCCGGCGCCTGGATGATGCCCATCCCCGCCACGGCGAGCGCCACGTAGGCGCTGCTCTCGTTGGCGGAGACCACGTGCTGCCCTTCCTCGATCTCCACCCGCTCGGCGCCGCGCGTGAAAGTGAAGTTGAAGACGCGCCGGCCGGTGAGGGGCGAGAAATAGGGAACGATAGGGTGGGTGTTCTCGAGGTCGAGGGGATGGCGCGGCTCGCCGTATTTTTCCAGGTAGGAGGGGGAGGCGAGGGTGATCGAGGGGCTTTCCATCACGCGGCGCGCCACCAGCGACTCGTCCGTGATCGGGCCGCGACGCAGCACCACGTCGACGTTCTCGGCCAGGAGATCGACGGGCCGGTCGCTGACGCCGAGCTCGAGCTGAACCTCGGGATACTTGGCGTGGAAGTCGGGCAGCGCCGGGATGATGAGGAGCCGCCCGATCATCACCGGCACGTCGACGCGCAGCTTTCCCCTGGGCGTTGTGCGGGCATTGGTCATCCCGGCCTCGATCTCGTCCAGCTCCGAGAGCAGCCGCAGCGTGCGCTCGTAGTAGGCGGCGCCGTCGGGCGTCACCGTGACACGGCGTGTCGTCCGCTGGAGCAGGGTGGTGCGCAGGTGCGCCTCCAGCTGCTGCACCAGCTTGGTGACGCTCGCCTTGGGCATCTGCAGCGAATCGGCGGCCTTGGTGAAGGTGCCGGACTCGACCACGCGGGTGAAGACGCGCATTGCAAGCAACTGGTCCATCTTTACCCTCTCCCCGGCCCTCTCCCAGGGGAGAGGGAGGATCCGATTGTTCGCGAATTCGAAACCAATTGGCCACAGCCTACCCGTTTATCCCCACGCCGTTCCACCCTATCGTTCGTTCCCATGAGCTACAAGTCCCATGACCGAACCATCGAGATCGACCGGCCCGAGCCGCTAGCGGTGCGCTTCTACGGCCGCGGCGAATGCGAGTCCGGCGCGCCGCTGGTGCTGCATTTCCACGGCGGCGCCTTCACCGATGGCAACCTGGGTGACGGCGCGAAGATGGCCGAGGCATTGGTGGAAGCCGGTGCCGTCGTGGCCTCGATCGACTACCCGCTGGCACCCGCCCATCGCTTCCCCGACGCGGTCGAGGTCGGTTACAGCGCGCTGCAATGGATGTTGCGCAGACGCAGCCGCATCTGCGGCAGCCGCGCCACACCCCTATATATCGCCGGCGAGGAAGCCGGCGGCAACATCGCGGCGGCCGTGGCGACCATGGCCCGGGACCGCGGCCTCGAGCTTTCGGGCCAGATCCTCGTGAACCCGCTGCTCGACCCCAACCTCGGCACCTGCTCGATGCGCGCCGGCAATGCGGGCCCCATGGGGCGCTGCAAGTACGCCGACGGCTGGCACCACTACCTGCGCACGCCCCGGGATGGCGACCATCCCTACGCCGTGCCCGCCTCGGCCCACCGCCTCGCCGGCATTCCGCCCACGGCGATCATCGCCACCTCCGGCACTCCGCTTCGCGACGAGGTGCTGAGCTACGCCAAGCGCCTGGCTGCCGCGGGCGTGCCCACCGACACCACGTGGATCGACAAGGGCGACAACGCCTCCGATCGCATCCGCGACTCCGCTCGCAACCTGTTCTCGATGACATCGCATCCGACCGAAAGGATTACCCCATGAACACCGCCCTCAAGACCGGCGCCGCCGTCACCACCACCATCGCGCTCGCCGTCGCGGCCGCCTTCGCCCTTTCCCGTGCCAACGCCACGGCGGCCACGGCGCCCGGGCCCCAAGCGGTGCCGGTGCAAGTCGCCACCGTGGCGCAAGCCGATGTGCGCGCCTGGGACGAGTTCTCCGGACGCCTGGAGGCGGTGGAGCGCGTCGATGTCCGCTCCCGAGTTGCCGGTACCGTGCACGCGGTGCATTTCCGCGAAGGGGCACTGGTGAAGCAGGGCGAGCTCCTCATCACCATCGACCCCGCCCCCTATCAGGCAGAGGTGGACCGTGCCGATGCACAAGTGGCTTCGGCCCAGGCGCGCGCGAGCTACACCAAGAGCGAGGCGGAGCGTGCCACGCGCCTCCTAGAAGAGCGGGCCATCGCCGGCCGCGAGCACGAGGAGCGCCTCAATGCCCATCGCGAGGCCGAAGCCAATCTGCGCGCCGCACAGGCGAGCCTGCAGTCGGCGCGCCTGAACCTCGGCTACACGCGGGTCGCGGCCCCTGTCGCCGGCCGCGTCGGCAAGCTGGAAATCACCGCTGGCAACCTGGTGGCCGCGGGCCCCGGTGCCCCGGTGCTCACGACCCTCGTTTCGGTGAACCCCATCTACGCGAGCTTCGAGGCCGACGAGCGCGTGCTGGCGAAGGCGCTGCAAGGCCTGCGCAGCGACGGCCCCGGCGAGCTGGCGAAGATCCCGGTCGAGATGGGCACCGCCGCCACCGACGACACGCCGTACCGCGGCAAGCTGCAACTCGTCGACAACCAGGTGGACGCGAAGAGCGGCACCGTTCGCGTGCGCGCCGTATTCGACAACCGCGATGGGCTCCTCATCCCCGGGCAGTTCGCCCGCCTGCGCATGGCCCAGGCCCGCGCCTTCCCCGCCGTGCTCATCACCGAGCGCGCCGTGGGCACCGACCAGAGCAAGCGTTTCGTGATGGTGGTGGGCGAGGGCAACAAGGCCGACTACCGCGAGGTGAAGCTCGGGCCCTCGGTCGACGGCCTGCGCGTGGTGACTTCCGGCTTGAAAGCCGAAGAACGCATCGTCGTGAATGGCCTGCAGCGCGTGAGGCCGGGCACCGTCGTCGCACCTGAATCCGTGGTCATGGCGAAGACCTTAGGGGACAGACCCCTAAGCCTCGTCGAGCGATAGCCCGACACGTTGGACGCTTAGGGGTCTGTCCCCTAAGGTCTGTCCCCTAAGGTTCACAAAGAGAAAAACATGAACATCTCGAAATTCTTCATCGACCGGCCGATCTTCGCCGGCGTCCTGTCCCTGCTGATATTCCTGGCAGGGGCCATTGCGATCCCCAACCTGCCGATTTCGGAATACCCCGAAGTCGTCCCGCCCACCGTCGTGGTGCGCGCCAACTACCCCGGCGCCAACCCGAAGGTCATTGCCGAGACGGTGGCGACCCCCATCGAGGAGGCGATCAACGGCGTCGAGAACATGCTCTACATGGGCAGCCAGGCGACGACCGACGGCCTCATGACGCTCACGGTCACCTTCAAGCTCGGCACCGACCCCGACCGCGCGCAGCAGCTGGTGCAGAACCGCGTGGCGCAAGCGGAAGCGCGGCTGCCGGAAGAGGTTCGCCGCCTCGGCGTCACCACCATCAAGAGCTCCCCGGATCTCACGATGGTCGTGCACCTCACCTCGCCCAACAACCGCTACGACATGACGTACCTGCGCAACTACGCGCTGCTGCACGTGAAGGATCGGCTGGCGCGCATCGACGGCGTGGGCAACGTGAACCTGTTCGGCTCGGGCGACTACCCGATGCGCGTGTGGCTCGACCCGCAGAAGGTGGCCGAGCGCAACCTCTCGGCTTCGGACATCGTGCGCGCCATCCGCGAGCAGAACGTCCAGGCCGCCGCGGGCGTCGTGGGCGCGTCGCCCTCCGTTCCCGGCATCGACGTCCAGATGTCGATCAACGCCCAGGGGCGGCTGGCCAACGAGGAGGAATTCGGCGACATCATCGTGAAGGCCGACGCCACGGGGGCGGTCACGCGCCTTCGTGACGTCGCCCGCATCGAGCTCGGCGCCGCGCAGTACGCGCTGCGCTCGCTCCTCGACAACAAGGATGCCGTCGCGGTGCCGGTATTCGCGGCCCCCGGCTCGAACGCCATCGCCATCTCCGACAACGTGCGCGCCACGATGAAGGAGATCCAGAAGACCATGCCCGAGGGCGTCTCCTACGAGATCGTCTACGACCCCACCCAATTCGTCCGCGCGTCCATCAAGTCCGTGGTCTCCACGCTCTTCGAGGCCATCGCGCTCGTGGTGCTGGTGGTGATCCTGTTCCTGCAGACGTGGCGCGCTTCCATCATTCCGCTGATCGCCGTGCCGGTGTCCGTGGTCGGCACTTT
Organism: Burkholderiales bacterium; assembly: GCA_031375445.1. Classification (GTDB taxonomy): domain Bacteria; phylum Pseudomonadota; class Gammaproteobacteria; order Burkholderiales; family Usitatibacteraceae; genus Usitatibacter. Next base: position 17,260 of record JANMHV010000222.1, read on the forward strand.
CGCCGTGCTCCATCTCTTCGGCTTCTCGATCAACGCGCTGTCGCTGTTCGGCCTGGTGCTCGCCATCGGCATCGTGGTGGATGACGCCATCGTGGTGGTGGAGAACGTCGAGCGCAACATCGAGGCGGGCAAGACGCCGCTCGAGGCGACCTACCAGGCCATGCGCGAAGTCACCGGCCCGATCATCGCCATCGCGCTGGTGCTGGTGGCCGTGTTCGTGCCGCTCGCCTTCATCAGCGGCCTGTCAGGCCAGTTCTACAAGCAGTTCGCGCTGACCATCGCTATCTCGACGGTGATCTCCGCGATCAACTCGCTTACGCTCTCCCCGGCGCTCGCCGCCCTCCTGCTGAAAGGCCACGACGAGCCCAAGGACGCGTTGACGCGCGGCATGGACCGGATCTTCGGGCGTTTCTTCGGCCTCTTCAACCGCACCTTCCGCCGCGGCTCGGAGAAGTATGGCCAGGGCCTCGGCCGCGCGCTGGGCCGCCGCACGCTGCTGCTCGCGGTGTACGGCGCGCTGGTACTCGCCACGGCGGGGCTCTTCAAGGCGGTGCCCGGCGGTTTCGTGCCGGGCCAGGACAAGCAGTACCTGATCGGCTTCGCGCAGCTCCCCGATGGCGCCTCCCTCGACCGCACCGAGGACGTGATCCGCCGCATGAGCGACGTGATGCTGAAACACCCCGGCGTCGAGCACGCGGTCGCGTTCCCGGGCCTGTCGATCAACGGGTTCACCAACAGCTCCAACTCGGGGATCGTGTTCGCGGCGCTGAAGCCTTTCGGCGAGCGGCGCGCGAAGAACATGTCGGGTCCCGCGATCGCCGGGGCGCTCAATGGCGAGTTCCAGAAAATCCAGGACGGGTTCGTCGTGATCTTCCCGCCGCCGCCGGTGGCGGGGCTGGGCACGACCGGCGGCTTCAAACTGCAGATCGAGGACCGTGCGTCGCGAGGCTACGAGGCGCTCGACGCGGCCACCAAGGCATTCCTCGCCAAGGCCTACCAGGCGCCGGAGCTCACCGGACTCTTCTCGAGCTTCCAGGTGAACGTGCCGCAGCTCTATGCCGACGTCGACCGCACGCGCGCCCGCCAGCTGGGGGTGCCGGTGACCGAGATCTTCGACACGATGCAGATCTACCTCGGCAGCCTGTACGTGAACGACTTCAACAAGTTCGGGCGGACGTATTCGGTTCGCGTTCAAGCGGATGCGGAGTTCCGCGCGCGTGCCGAGGACGTGGGGCACCTCAAGGTGCGCTCCACGCGGGGCGAGATGGTGCCGCTCTCTTCCCTCCTCGCGGTGAAGAACAGCTTCGGGCCCGAACGCGCCATGCGCTACAACGGCTTCCTCTCGGCGGACATCAACGGCCGCGCCGCCCCGGGCTTCTCGTCGGGCGAGGCGCAGGAAGTAGTGAAGAAGATCGCCGCCGAAACGCTGCCGCCCGGCATCGAGTACGAGTGGACCGAGCTCACCTACCAGGAGATCCTCGCCGGGAATTCGGCGGCGTGGGTGTTCCCGCTCTCGATCCTGCTCGTGTTCCTGGTGCTGGCCGCGCTCTACGAGAGCCTGGTG
>JANMHV010000265.1:0-5816 GCA_031375445.1 Burkholderiales bacterium
TGGTGCGCGATGATCCGCGCAACATCGAAGAAAAGAGTGCCCTGCGCTTCACATGCGAACCCGTGTGGACGATTCAGCGCATTCTTCTTCGAAACGCCGGCGATTGAAAAGGGTTGGCAGGGGAATCCGGCAAGTAAGAGATCGTGAGCCGGAATGTCTTCAGCCTTGATCTTTGTGATGTCGCCATTTATCTCGTGATCATCATTCGGGAAATTGGCCCTGTACGTCTTCTGCGCATAGAGATTCCACTCAGACGTGAAGATGCATTTCCCACCGAGCGGTTCGAAGCCTCGCCGAAGACCTCCAATCCCGGCGAACAAGTCAATAAATGTGAAAGCATCGCTGCCGCTGCGATAGAAGGCGGTCGGCTCCCGCATTCCGCGCAGTGCATCGATTACAGCCTTTCGTGGTGATAGCTCCCCTTTCTCAAAGCGGTAGACGTGTCGCTCGGTATATCCGAGTCTCTTTGCGGTCTCGGCAACTGAAAGGCCAATCCTCTCTCTCAAGGCGGTAAATTCATTGTCCATATTTGGGAGTTTTTGTGACATTTTGTCTAAGATGGCCCTAAACGTTTGCTTCGTCAAGGGTTCTTTCCGGTCGTGCAGTGACGGAAGCCCACGTACGGTGGGGTGCGAATGGCTCACCTGGTGAGCCAGCGAGAAAAGTATGGCGCCACCCCGTTCCCCGTGCCCTGCTGTTCGAACGAGTGGCGCTCGCACTCGGCCTCGCCGCCGGACCCGCCCAAGCCGCCGAAACCGTCAACGTCTACTCTATCTGGCCCTAAAACGGGGCCCGCCCGATGTTCGAGGAGTTCGAGCCGAGCCATCGCTCCGGAATCGCCTCCTCCCCATGCAGCGCGCCGAGGATCTGCCCCGCGATCGACCCGGTCGAGTCGCTGTCCCCCTCGATGTTCAACGCCATCGTGACGCCGCCCTCGAAATCACCCGCCGCCAGCGCGCAGTAGAGGGCGATCGCGAGCGCTTCCTCGGCGATCCAGCCCTGCCGAGCTGCGGGATCGCCTCACCCGCCGCCACGCCGGCATCCGCAAGCTCCCGCGCCCGCTCGATCGCGCGCTCCGTCTCGCCGCCGGTTTCATGAGCGCGTAGCACCGCCACCGCGCGGTCGAGCGCGACGGCGATCGGCTCCCCGCGCAGGAACCCCACCAGCAGTGTCGCCAGCACCCCGCACGCCATCTTCGACGTCGGGGCGTGGGTGATCGCGCCCAGCTCCATCGCGAGCTGGAAGGCCCGGGCATCGCGATCCGGGTCATGCCAGGCGATGGTCGCGTAAAGCGCCACGGGGGCTACGCGCATCACGGCGCCGCACCCCTTGCTCGTGTTGCGCGCCTCGAGCTCGCCTTCGCCCCCGTGCAGGAGCGCGCTGATGCAGGTGTTGCCGGGGGCGCGCTGCGAGAAGAGCTCTTTTTGCTCGAGGAGCCAGCCGCGGTTCGTGCCCAGCAGGCGGTCGCGATCCGCGCGGCGCAGCGGCACGCCCTGGGTGTGGAGCCAGCGCAGGTAGGCGTCGCGCATCAGGGGGATTGGATCGCGGCCTTCGCCGCGATGACCGGCGCGCGCCCGCAGCAGCCCCTCCGCGGTGAAGAGCGTCAGCTGCGTGTCGTCGGTGATGGCGCCTACGCGCCCGTAGGCCTCATCCATGTCGCGGATGCCGCCGGTGCCGCATCACGGGCGTCACGCGCGAAGAGCATCTGCGTGCAAGCCACTGCAAGCCGTGGCGGGACTCGAGCAACGGTACCCTCTCCCCGGCCCTCTCCCAAGGGAGAGGGAGAAGGTCGCCAGCCTCACGCCCAATGCCGACCAACTCTTCGATCGCGGCTTCATCGGCTTCGAGGACAACGGGGATGTCCTGGTGTCACCCGTGGCCCATGCCGCGTCCCTCATCAAACTGGGGGTTGAGGTCACTCAGGCGCTCAATGTCGGGCGGTTCAGCGAGGGGCAGCGGCGATACCTGAGATTTCACCGGGAGAGCGTGCTGCTGAGGTCGAAGTACCTCGAGGGCGTTTGACATGTCACGGGTGAGCTCAGGGCCTACGCTGAAGCCTAGGCCTGGATGTTGTGTGAATTGGTATCAAGGTCTCGTCTGCCGGAAACCTAGGATCGGTGCACCAGCGCCGGCGAAGATCCGACTTGACCGCGCTTCCAGCGAACGAGCACTTGCTTTCCGAAAGTCGAACTGTGTTTCGCTGCGACGAGCTCCGACTTCGGTTAACCCCGGACTCGCCGTAACTCTCTGGGGTTGGCGATGCTGGAAACAATCTTGCCACTCTCATCCCTGACGACCAGCTCTGTAGATTTGCTTTCTGCCAGCTCGCGGCCGCGTCGAATGGCATCGGCTTTCGTGTCATGCAGAGAGCCGGCCCGTTGAGTTCCGTCAGTTTGCACAGCCCAGCGGCCATCGTTGCGTGGCTGAATGGACACCTGCAGCGCCCGACCCGCCGATTTTCTCTTTGCTGCAAATTTCCTCGATTTAATCGACGTTTTACTGTTGAGACGTTTATCGATCCCCGCTCTACTCTTTGATTCAACGAGGACAGGTTTGGCTGCACCTGAGCGAAAGAAAAGGTGAATGTCCAAAGCACCCGCGACCTTCCATACCGTTGCAAAGCTTGGATTTCCTTCGCGAGAAAAGGCTTTGTAAATACCTTCGCGCGTAAGGCCAGTATCCCGTGCCACTTGAGTTACATTGCGAGCTTTCACAATATCGCCCATGGCTGAGACCAAAACCTGAGGGTCTCCGTCCTCCATGGCAGCTTCAAGGTATGCGGAGATATCCTCTTCGGTCTTGAGGTAATCGGACGCATCAAAGTTACTAAATACTTTTTTCATATGTCCACTCCATTGGGACTGTTACTTCCCCTCATTCCATTGAGCTGCTATCGCTTTCGCATCCTTAATGTCACCTGCTTGCGTGGACTTATCACCCCCGCAAAGCAAAAGGATAATTTGATCACCATGCCGTTTGTAATAGACGCGATATCCGGGCCCATAATCGATGCGCATTTCCGAGAGGCCGTCGACCACCGGTTTGACGTCTCCCGGGTTTCCCGCTTCCAGGCGCGTAATTCGAATGAGAATTCGCGCTTTGCCCTGCGGGTCTTTCAACTGGGAAAGCCAACCGTCGAAGGTGGAGGACTTTTTGATTTGGACCACACCGATAACCATAGTTCACACCTTGGAGTCTGTCAACTGTAGTTCCCATGGACTAGTTCTGGCATTCGCAAGCTCCCGCGCCCGCTCGATCGCGCGCTCCGTCTCGCCGCCGGCTTCGTGTCCCCGTAGCACCGCCACCGCGCGGTCGAGTGCCACGGCGATCGGCTCCCCGCGAAGGATCCCCACCAGCAGTGTCGCCAGCACCCCGCACGCCATCTTCGAGGTCGGGTGTCCGTGGGTGATCGCGCCCAGCTCCATCGCGAGCTGGAAGGCCCGGGCATCGCGATCCGGGCCATGCCAGCCGGTGGTCGCGTAAAGCGCCACGGGGGCCACGCGCATCACGGCGCCGCACCCCTTGCTCGTGTTGCGCGCCTCGAGCTCGCCTTCGCCCCCGTGCAGGAGCGCGCTGATCCAGGTGTTGCCGGGGGCCCGCTGCGAGAAGAGCTCTTTCTGCTCGAGGAGCCAGCCGCGGTTCGTGCCCAGCAGGCGGTCGCGATCCGCGCGGCGCAGGGGCACGCCCTGGGTGTGGAGCCAGCGGAGGTAGGGGTCGTGCAGCAGGGGGATGGGGTCGTGGCCTTGGGGGGAGATTGGATCCCCGCCTTCGCGGGGATGACGGGGGGAATTGGACGCCGCCTTCGAGGGAAATTGGATCGCCGCCTTCGCGGCGATGACAGCAACGCGTGAGGAATTCCACCGGGGCGCCGAGGGCGTCCCCCACGGCGCCGCCCAGGAGGCAGCCTCGGAAGCAGGGGAGGGGGGGATTTCCATCGTCATCCGATAGCGGTTGGCGTCGTTGATTGTGGCTAATGGAGAGAGGATCGCCGACCGTGAAATGGGATGTAAACCGAAGGCGGAGGCCTATCGTTGATTGGTATACTGACTTGAGAACCATGAACCTCACTGCCGTCTTCGAAAAGGTCTCCGAGGGCTACATCGCCTTCGTGGAAGAGCTGCCAGGCGCCAATGCGCAGGGAGAGACGCTCGACGAGGCGCGTGAGAATCTCCGTGAGGCGGTTGAATTGGTCATCGAAGCCAACCGCCAGCTCTCGGAGGAATTCATTCGAGGCAAGTCAGTCATTCGCGAGCCCTTCAAGCCCGCAGCGTGAAACGGGCGGACTTGGTCCGGCATCTGCAGAAGCAAGGCTGTGAGCTTCTGCGTGAGGTCCGGGAGGTCATCAGGCGATGAGCAGCAAGTTCAGCCTGGATTCATTGGTCGACATGCTCGGCCATGATCGCATCATCGCCAAGACGCTTAGGAAGGCAGGCTCCTAGCTCTTGCGCTTCCGGGTCTTGGCCAGGGACTTGCCGTCGACCGAACCGGGTTCCCTGAAGGGCGCGCGAATCCCCTCGATGGCCAAGGAGCTGGCGACCGACTTCAGGATGGCGCGTTCGCGAGCCACGGGATTGCGAAGATGGGGATTGTTCTTGGAAAGCTTGGAGCTCATAGGACAATTTTACCCAAACGAGACCCAGCGGATCGAGGCATTTCGACCTTCGGCTGCCGGCGCCGATGTGATCGTTACCGGCGACCGCGAGATGCTTTTCCTCGGCACCTGGGAGGGCATCGAGATCCTGTCGCTTCGCCGATTCGTGGACCGTCTCGATCAGCCGCGGGAGGTGCGACAGGCGCGGGCGCCCTATCGCCTGGGAGTGAGGAAGTTGAAACGAGCATGGAAAGGCCGCCGGTCCGGGAAAGCCGTTGACGGCCGAGCCTTCGGACGCCAGGGAGTTCGGCAAGCTGAAAGGTGCGGCTCTGGCTCGCCTGAAAGACTTTTCCTGGCGCGCGCTCCCTTGTCCGCGGATGGGGCGCAACTCTCCTTCAACCTTCCGGGGCATTGGCCATGAGCGGGGGCGGGGTCTGGGCACGGCTTTGACCCGCTGCGTCATAGCAACATAACGCAAGGCGCTATGGGGCGGTTACCCTCTCCCAAGGGAGAGGGAGAACTGCGAACCAAATAGGGCAAAATGGTTCCATTCTGGTTCCACGAGGCAAATACTCCATGGTCACGCTGACCCTCAAGAACATCCCGGACGAGCTCCACGCGCTCCTCAAGGAAAGCGCCGAGCGCAACCGGCGCAGCCTCAATAGCGAGATCCTGGTCCGCCTCGAAGGCGCGTTCAAGGCGCCGGTGATCGATGCCCGTCGCCAGGCTCGTGAGCTCAGGGCCTTCACGGACGCACAGCCACTCGTGGACCATGCGCTGGTCGATCGCTTCAAGCGCCAGGGCCGGACGTGATCGTTGTCGATAGCAATGTCGTGGCCTATTGCTGGATCCGCAGCGAGCGCACTGGGCTCGCCCAGCGTGTGCGCCTGCGGGATCCGGCCTGGCACGTGCCGATTCTCTGGCGCTCCGAGGTTCGCAGCGCGCTCGCCGGCTATGTGAGGCACGGGGCCATCGCGCGCGAGGCCGCGGCAGTGATCATGCAAGGGGCAGAGGCGGCGCTGGAGGGATTCGAGCACCTCGTTTCGAGCGACGCAGTGCTCGAGATTGCGGCGCGCACGCGGCTCTCCGCCTACGACTGCGAATTCGTGGCCCTTGCCCGCGCACTCGTCGTTCCGCTGGTGACCGAGGATGCGGCGGTATTGAAGGCATTTCCCGACTTGGCGTTTGACATGGAAGGCTATCTCGCCGCTTATCCGCCTTCCCC
>JANMHV010000282.1:0-4452 GCA_031375445.1 Burkholderiales bacterium
AATCGAGCAGCAACGCGATTCCGACGTGGCAGAACAAGGAGCTGCGCGGCTACGTCGAGGAGCCCACGGCGTTCCCGGACGTGCTGGCGGCGATCGAGAAGCGCGGCGAGGTGGTGCCGAAGATCATCGCCCTGAACACGAGCACCGACTACTACGCGCTGCGCTCCTCGCTCGGGCGCACCGGCAGTTCCGGCACCGCGGACAAGGCGCTGCCGCCACGCATCCGCATCTACGACATTCCCGGTTCGGCCCATGCGATCGTCGCCCGCGCCCCCGCGGAGTGCAAGGAGCCGCCCGGGCGCCAGGATTGGGTGCCCATCTCCCGGGCGACGCTGCTGCACCTCATTGCGTGGGTCGCTTCCGACGTCCCGCCGCCGCCCTCGCGCCTCATGCCGCTCGAGCCCGCGCCCGAAGAGGCGATGCCCGCACCCGGCTACCTGCCCGGCGCCGTCGTGCTCGTGCCGAGGCGCGATGCGGACGGCAACGATGTGGGCGGCGTCCGCCTGCCCGACGTCGAGGCGCCGCTTGGCACGCATGTCGCGCTGAATCGCCCGCTCGTCCGCCCCTGCATGCTGATCGGCGCCTGGTCGCCCTTCGCGGCGACGAAGGCGCAACGCGAGGCGGTCAACGATGCGCGGCCTTCGCTCGCGGAGCGTTACGGCAATCGTGACGCCTACGTGGATCGAGTGCGGGCCGCGGCGCGCGCGGCGATTGCGGAGGGCTTCCTGCTGCCCGAGGATGCCGCCGTCATCGTCGACAGCGCGGCGACGACGCGGGCTTTCGAGAGCCGCTGACGACGCGCCGCCGGGGACCCCTCGGTTGCCTGGAAATCGCTTCAGCCCCCGGCCTTCAGACCCACCAGCACCGTGCGAATCAGGACGTCATCTTGATCGGCGCCCCCAGCGCCTTCCACCCCGAATGTCCCGCCGTCATGTACTTGGCGTCGAACCCCGCCTCGCGCAGCGCGCGCGTCGTGCGGCACCCCACGTGGAACCCGTAGGCGCAGTACACGACCACGGGCTGCTCCTTCGACAAATCGCCGATCCACTGCTGGATGAGCTCCGGATCGCGCCACGTGGCAGCCTGCGAGATCTCGTGGGTGCGGGAGACGAAGTGGCGCGGGCGGGCATCGACAATCTGCACCGGTTCGCCGGAGTCCACCATTGCCTTGAGCTCCTCGACGCCGATCCCGGGCACGTCCGAGAACTCTTCCTGCACCAGCGGCCGCGGCGGTGACACTTGTGCCGCGTCGTCGTAGAGGTTCTGGACCACCTTCCAGCTCACATTGCGCAAGAAAGTCTCGGCATAGGCCTTTGCGTTGGCGCCGAAGTCCATGTGGTACGCATGCTCGTACATGTCGAGGGCCAGGATCGGCACGCCGCTCGCGACCGCCTGCGAATGCTCCCCCGCGTACTGGTTGATGAGCCGGCCGTCGCGAGGCACGTAGGTGAGGAGCACCCAGCCGGAGCCGCCGCCCAGCGCATAGCCCATGGCGAGGAACTCGTCACGCCAGCGCTCGTAGGAACCGAAGTCGCGGGCGAGGGCTTCCCGCATGCCCGCGGTGGGCACCCCGTCGCCGCCGAGGTTGGAGAAGTAGAGCTCGTGCAGCAACGTGGAGTTCAGGACCACGAGCTGCTCGCGCTTCAGCGCGGCGAGCGCATAGCCGGGCGCTTTCGCGAAATCCATCGACTCCAGCTGGTCGGTGATGGCATTGAGCTTGCGCATGGCACCCCCGTAATTGTTCTCGTAGTGGCTCTCGATGAGCGGGAGCGACATGCCGCTCAAGGTCCACGGCCGGCAGAAGATCTGTTTCAGTTGGTAGCGCATTTCATGGCCTCCTATGGGAGGCTGATGGTGATCGTCGCGGACGCCCGCCTCAAAATGGTTTTTCCTGGGGATTGCCCGAGATTCGCTAATGAGCCCGCGCTCCCGGGGCCCCGGGATCAAAGCCCGTCGCGGGCTCCGTTCATTTGCGTGCCTTCTTCGCGTGCAGGCCCTTCAAGCGAATCGAGTCCGTCTCCGCCTCCGCCAGCAACCACTGCCTGAACTTCGCGATTTTCGGCAGCTCGGCCGTGGCCTTGGGGCACACGATCCACATCGCGAAGGGCGCGGCGAGCGCCTGCTGGAACGGACGCGCCAGCCTGCCTTCCAGCAGGTCCCAGGCCGCCAGGGCCGTGCGGGCCATGGCCACTCCCTGGCCCTGGATCGCGGCGTCGATCGCCATGCTGGCCTGGTTGAAGACCATCCCGCGCGTGCCATCGACGCCCTTCACGCGAAATTGCACCAGCCAGCGGCTCCAGTGGGGCGCATCGTTCACGTGCAGCAGCGGATGCTGCGCGAGGTCCGCCGGCACTTTCAGTGCGCGCCGACCCTTGAGAAGAGCGGGACTGCAGACCGGGAAGATCTGCTCTTCGCACAGCCGGGCGACGTGCAGCCCCGGCCAGGTGCCGTCGCCGTGCCGGATGGCGAGGTCGATGTCCTCGCGGGCGAAGTCCACGTGGTGCATCGAGGCGCTCACGCGCAGCTCCAGGCCTGGATGGGCTTCGGAGAAACGGCCGAGGCGATGGACCAGCCATTTCGCGGCGAAGTTGGGCGATGTGGAGACATTGAGCACGCCCGTCGACTGGCGCTCGAGCAGGCGTTCCGTTCCCGCCGACAACCGATCGAACGCGTCGCGCACGACGTCGAGGTAGGCTCGGCCCGCTTCGGTTAGCCTGAGCTTGCGCCCTTCGCGGCTGAAGAGGCGCAGTCCCAGCTCTTCCTCCAGCGCCTTCACCTGCTGGCTCACCGCGCCCTGGGTCACGAAGAGCTCTACTGCGGCGGCCGTGAAGCTCTCGTGCCGAGCGCTGGCTTCGAAGGCCTTGAGCGCGTTGAGGGAGGGGAGGCGCCGGCGCATCCTTAGTTCACCTAATGAAGGGCGGAGATAATCTGGCTTTATGGGAGCGCCGAATCGCGGCAGTATGCCCCCATCGCTTCAGGAAAACTAGGGAACCCCAATGGCCAGGAATATCGTCTTCGTCTGCCTGCACGGCTCGGCCAAGAGCCTCGTCGCCGCGGAATACCTCACGCGCAGGGCTCGGGAGCGAGGCATCGATGCGGTCGGAAGCTCCCGCGGCACGGAGCCCGATGCCGAGGTGCCGGCGCACGTCGTGCAGCACATGGCGGCGAAGGGATTCGACATGGGCCGCTACGTGCCGAAGGCCGTGACCGCGACAGCGCTGGCCGAGGCCGACGACGTGATCACGTTCGGCCCCGATGTTTCGGCCCTGATCCCGAGCGGCAAGGCCGCCACGAGCTGGGCCGAATGCCCCGCCGTGAGCGACGGGTTTCCTCCGGCCTGGGATTTCATCACCCGCTCGGTCGATGGCCTGCTCGACCGCATGCCGGTCGCGAAATGAGTGCAGCCGGGAGCGAGGTGGCTGCGGAGCTGCGCCCGCCCCACCAGAGCCTGTGGCGCCTCTTCCTCAAGTTCCTGCATTTCGGCTTCCTCGCGTGGGGCGGGCCCGTGGCTCAGATCGCGATGATCCGCCAGGAGCTGGTCGAGGAAGAGAAGTGGGTTTCACCCGAGCATTTCAAGCGCGTGCTCGCGGTCTACCAGATCCTGCCGGGCCCCGAGGCGCACGAGATGTGCGTCTACTTCGGCTACCTGGCGCGCGGGCGCGTCGGCGGCATTCTCGCCGGTCTCGGGTTCATGCTTCCCGGGTTTTTCCTGATGTTCGCGCTCTCATGGGCCTACTTCCGCTACGGGTTGGCGATGGGCGGAGGGTGGTCGATCGTGTTCGCGGCCATGCAGGCGGCGGTCGCGGCACTGGTGGTGCGCGCCGTGCACCGGATCGGCGGCCATGTGCTATCGGACCGTTGGCTCTGGGCCATCTGCGGCGCCGCGGCGCTCGCGCAGCTCGGGGGGATGCACTTCGCGATCATCCTGGCCGTCTCGGGGTTTTCATACGTCCTCGCCCACAAGGGGCAACGCTTCCTTGCCGGGCTTGCCATTGGCGCGCTCGCCGCCGGTGCCGTGGTGCTCATGGCGCGCAACGGTTTGGCGCTCGGGCTCGTGGGGCCTGCCTCCGGGCCGAAGGCCGCCGCAGGCAATGCCCAATCGCTGCTGGATCTCTTCCTTTCGGGGTTGAAGGCCGGGATGCTCACCTTCGGAGGCGCATACACCGTCATCCCGTTCCTGCAGGAAGACGCGGTGGAAAGCGGCGGTTGGATGAGCACCGCGCAGTTCATGGACGGGCTGGCCCTGTCGAGCCTGCTCCCCGCGCCCCTCATCATCTTCTCGACGTTCGTCGGTTACGCCGGCGGTGGGGCCGCCGGTGCGGTGGCGCTCACGGCGGGAATCTTCCTGCCGGCGTTCGCCTTCACGCTGCTCGCGCACGAGCCGCTCGAGCGCATCCTCGGCAACCCGGCGATTCGCGAGCTCCTCGAAGGGGTGACGGCGGGCGTCGTGGG
>JANMHV010000288.1:0-12844 GCA_031375445.1 Burkholderiales bacterium
GTAGTAGATGGTGTCGTTGAAGAGCACCGTGTCCTGCGGCACCACGCCGATGGCGGCCCGCACCGAATCCTGGGTCACGGCGCGGATGTCCTGGCCATCGATGGTGATGCGCCCCGCGTCGACGTCGTAGAAGCGATAGAGGAGCCGCGCCAGGGTCGACTTGCCCGACCCCGAAGTCCCCACCACCGCGACCTTGTGCCCCGCGGGCACCTCGAACGACACGCCGTGCAGGATGCGCCGCGTGTCCTCGTAGCCGAAATCGACGTTCTCGAAGCGGATGGCGCCGCCCGCGGCCGCGAGCGCCGGGGCCCCGGGGCGGTCGGCCACCTCGCGGTTTTCGCCGAGAAGCCGGAACATCTTCTCCATGTCCACCAGCGCCTGCTTGATCTCGCGGTACATGACGCCCAGGAAATTGAGCGGGATGTAGAGCTGGATCAGGAGCGCGTTGACCATCACCAGGTCGCCCAGCGTGAGGCCGCCGGCGACGATCCCCTCGGAAGCTCTCCACATCAGCAGCGATACCGCCACCGCGATCACGCACGCCTGCACCGAGTTGAGGAGCCCGAGCGAGCTCTCGCTCTTCACCACGGCGCTCTCGTAGCGCATCAGGTTCTCGTCGTAGCGCTCGGCCTCGTAGCGCTCGTTGCCGAAGTACTTGACGGTCTCGTAGTTGAGGAGCGAGTCGATGGCGCGGGTGTTCGCCTTCGAGTCCATGTCGTTCATCTGCCGGCGATGCTGGGTGCGCCACTCGGAGATCGAGAAGGTGAGCGCCACGTAGCAGGCGAGCGCCCCCACCGTGATCACGCCGAACCAGATGTCGAAGCGGTAGATCAGGAACCCGGTGACCAGCGCGATCTCGAGCAGCGTCGGCAGCACGCTGAACACCATGAACGAGAGCAGCGTCGAGATGCCGCGGGTGCCGCGCTCGATGTCGCGCGTGAGCCCGCCGGTCTGGCGCTCGAGGTGGAAGCGCAGCGACAGGGCGTGCAGGTGGTGGAACACCTCGAGCGCGATCCGCCGCATCGCCCGCTGCGCCACTTTCACGAACACCACATCGCGCAACTCGTTGAACACGGTGCTCGAAAGCCGCAGCGCCCCGTAGGCCACCAGCAGCACGATCGGCACCGCGGCCATCTGCTGCGGCCCGGAAAGGCCGTCCACGATCGACTTCATCAGGATCGGCACGCCGATGTTGGCGAGCTTCGCGGCGATGAGGAAGGCGAGCGCCAGCACCACCCGTCCGCGGAACTCCCACAGGTAGGGAAGGAGCCGGCGGATCACCGAGAGGTCGGTTCGGGCGGGGGCTGGGCGGGCCGGGGCGTCGGCGGGGGCTGAGGAGGTGCTGCTCATGGGGAGGGCAATGGTAGCAGCGCAGGGGGGGGTGGCGTTCTCCGACGGACGTTGTCCGACGCCAAAAGGCACTCACCGGGGGCTCCGGCCGTCACGGCTGGGCCATTCAGCGCATCTAGCCTTGGTTCCATGACCCGGCCCTCCCGGCCGGTGGAGTGCCCCGCCATGGCCCCCACCCTGATTCGCCGCCTCTTCGTGCCGCTCCTCCTGGGTGCCCTCGCGCTCGCGGCCTTCGACGCCCAGGCCTCCGCCGCGCCCTCCGCCCGCAAGGTCTCCGCCCAGTCCGCGCAGGACGACGCGGCCTACCAGGCGCTGATCGACGCGGCCAATGCCGTGGTGGGGGTGAAGGTCAAGGCGCTCGCCAACGCCCGGAGCAACGACACCCTCGGGGCGGAGCGCACGGGCTCGGGCGTCGTGATTTCCAGGGACGGCCTGATCCTCACCATCGGCTACCTGATCCTCGAGGCCGACACGGTGGAAATCGTCGACTCCTCCGAGCTCACCGTGCCCGCCGCCGTGGTGGCCTACGACCATGCGACCGGCTTCGGGCTGGTGCGCCCGATGGCGCCGCTGAAGACCCGGCCGATCAAGCTCGGCACCGCCGGCCCGGTCTCGCAGCTCGACCGCCTGATGATCGTGACCGGCGGCGACGAGCAGACCGTCTCCATCGCGACCGTCGTGAGCCGGCGCAGATTCGCGGGCTACTGGGAATACCTGATCGACGGCGCCATCTTCACCTCGCCGCCGCGCCTGGACCACAGTGGCGCGGCACTCATCAACCAGAAGGGCGAGCTGGTGGGCATCGGCTCGCTGCTGGTGCTCGACGCGATCACGCCAGGCGAGAAGATGCCGGGCAACATGTTCGTGCCGGTGGACCTCCTCAAGCCCATTTTGGACGAGCTGGTGCGCACCGGCGCGCAGGAGGCCGGCAAGCGGCCGTGGATCGGCGTGAACTCCCTCGAGGAAGACGGCCGCGTGAAGGTGGTGCAGGTGAACGAGGACAGCCCCGCGCACGTGGCCGGCATCCAGGCCGGGGACATCATCCTCACCATCAACGGCAATCCCGTGAGCTCGCTCGAGAACTTCTACCGCAAGCTGTGGGCCCACGGCCCCGCCGGCGCGCCGGTCAAGCTCACGGTGCTGCACGGCGCGAGCCTGCGCGAGGTGGCGGTGAACTGCATCGACCGCAGGGACTTCATGAGGAAGCGCCAGGGCGTCTGAGCCGCGACGGTCCCTCGCGCCGCCCCGCTATCATGCGGGGATGAATCCCGGCGATGCCGCACGCCTGCGCCGCACCCTGTACGCGGCATCGTTCCTGAGGGCGCTCGCCATCGGCTTGATGGCGGTGCTGATCGGCCTCTATGCCGCGCGCCTCGGGATGGACGCCACGCGGATCGGCGGCATCCTGTCGGCGGCCCTCTGGGGCGCCGCCCTCGCGGCCCTCCTCACCCTCGTTTACGGCCATCGCGTGCGACAGCGTTCGCTGCTGGTGGCACTCTGCGCGCTTCCGGTGCTCGGGGGCGCCGTGCTGCTGGCGACCGAAGCGTTCCCGCTGATGGCTGCCGCCGCGTTCGTCGGCATGTTCAACGTCCACGGCCGCGACCGGGGTGCCATCCCGATCCTCGAGCAGGCGCTGCTGCCGGCCACCGCCAGCGACGCCGACCGCACCAGGGTGTTCGCCTGGTACAACGTGCTGCTCGACGCCGGCTATTCGATCGGGGGGTTGATGGCGGCGCTCCCGACGCTCTTCGAGGAGGCCCTCGGCATCCCGACGCTCACGGCGATGCGCGCGACGCTGGCACTCTTCTGCGTGCTGTACGCCGCGGCGGCGATCCTCTACTCGCGGCTGCCGGCGACACTGCCTGGCGCGAGTTCGGTGGCGCTGCGCCACCTCTCGCCCGAGAGCCGGCCGATCGTCACCAAGATCTCGCTCCTCTTCCTCCTCGACGCCTTCGGCGGCGGCTTCATCGGCTCGGCGCTCTTCGCCTACTTCTTCGCCGAGCGCTTCGGCGTGGGCGCGGCGCAGGTGGCGGTGCTGTTCGCCGCGGGGCGAATGCTGTCCGCGTTCTCGCACCTCGCGGCCGCATGGCTCGCGAAACGGATCGGCCTCGTGAACACCATGGTCTACACCCACATCCCGACGAGCCTCCTGCTCTTCACCATCGTCGCCGCCGACGACTTCGCCATGGCGGCCTTCCTCTTCCTGCTGCGCGAGGCGCTGAACGAGATGGATGTGCCGACACGGCAGTCCTACGTGATGGCGGTGGTGCGGCCCGAGGAGCGCCTCGCCACCGCGGGCATCACGAGCCTGGTGCGCTCCGGGGGATGGGCCGCGGCGCCGGTATTCGCCGGAATGCTGATGACCGCCGGCGGATTGGGGTTGCCGCTGGTGTTCGCGGGGGTCGCGAAGATTTCCTATGACCTGCTGCTGTGGCGGGAATTCCGGAAAGTAAGGCCTCCGGAGGAGGGTGGGTAGAATCCCCTCCATGGACGACATCCTGGTGGTGGATTCAGCGACGCAGCTCGATGCCCGGGCGCGCGGTCGCGTGGTGGTTTGCGGCTCCCACGGCGCGCTGTACCCGGCGTGGCTCGCGGCCAATGCGCGCG
The DNA here is from genome assembly GCA_031375445.1 of Burkholderiales bacterium. Classification (GTDB taxonomy): domain Bacteria; phylum Pseudomonadota; class Gammaproteobacteria; order Burkholderiales; family Usitatibacteraceae; genus Usitatibacter. The sequence continues at coordinate 3,958 of JANMHV010000288.1, forward strand.
TGCGCGGCGTGATCTTCAACGACGCGGGGGTGGGCCGGCATTCGGCGGGCATCTCCGGCGTCGCCTGGCTCGCGGGCATCGGCATCCCCGCGTGCGCGGTGGACTTCCGCACCGCGCGCATCGGCGACGGCGAGGACATGCTGGCCAACGGCGTGGTCACCATGGCCAACGACGTGGCGGCGGTCCACGGCTGCCTCCCGGGGCACAACGCCCGGCAATCGGCGAAGTGCCTGGTGGCTAATGCCGAGCGCGAGCCGGCCGGGTGCGAGGTGCCGGAAATCGGCGAGACGCGCCTCAGGGTGGCCAACACCGGCCACCGCGAGGTCTGGGCGCTCGATTCGGTGTCGCTCGTGCGCCAGGAGGACCGCCGCGCCATCGTCGTGACCGGCTCCCACGGGGCCCTCCTCGGCGGCAAGCCCGATCCCCTCCTCGCCGAGGACGTGTTCGCGGCCTTCTTCAACGACGCGGGCGGCGGCAAGGACGACGCGGGCTACGCGCGCCTCGCCGCACTCGATCCCCGCGGCATCGCGGCCGCCACGGTGTCGTGCCACACCGCGCGCATCGGCGACGGCCGCTCCAGCTACGACACCGGCGTGCTGTCGCGGGTGAACGAGGTCGCGGCGCGCCTGGAGCTCAAGGCCGGCATGTCGACCCGCGAAGCGGTGGCACGGCTGGTGGGGCTGGGCTAGGCAATCGCGCTCAGTCCCCGGCGCGAATCCGGTTGTCGCGCACCACCTCGGCCCAGCGCGCGATCTCGCGGCGCACGAATCGATCCATCTCCTCCGGCCCGCCGCCGGTGATCTCCATGCCCTGCTGCGTAAGCTTGTCCGCCACGGCGGGGTTCTTCAGCGCGGCGGAAAGCTGGTCGTGCATCGCCTTCACGATCGCGCGCGGCGTGCCGGGCGGCGCGATCACCCCCCACCACGCGAGCGCCGAGTAGCCGGGCACGCCTTGCTCCGCCACCGGGGCGACTCCCGGCATCTGCGGCGTGGCCTTCTCGCTGGTGACGGCGAGCGCCTTCAACTTGCCCCCCTTCACGTGCGGGTTCACCAGGAACACGGTGCCGATGGCGAGCGGCACCTGGTTGCCCACGGCGTCGGTCATCAACGGCCCGCCGCCCTTGTAGGGCACGTGGGTGAATTCCAGCTTCTGCAGGTTGCCGATCTGCGCCATGGCGAGGTGTCCGAGGCTGCCGGTGCCGATGGAGCCGAAAGCCACGCCGGGCTTGGCCTTCGCGGCGGCGAGCACGTCGCGAAAATCGCGGTAAGGCTGCGAAACGTGCGCCACGATGGCCATCGGTGAAGTGCCCACCAGCATCACCGGCGCCAGGTCCTTCAGCGTGTCGAAGGGAAGGCCGGGAATGAGCGAGGGGTTCACGGCGTGGGTATCGAAGACCACGCCGAAGGTGTAGCCGTCCGGGGGTGCCGCCGCGACCGCCTGGGTGCCGATCGAGCCCGAGGCGCCGCCGCGGTTCTCGACGATGAACTGCTGCCCGGTCTGCAGCGTCAACTGGGCGGCGAAGATGCGCGCCACCTGGTCGACGGAGCCTCCGGGCGGGAACACCGCGATGAGCTTCACCGGCTTCACGGGCCACGGCTGTGCCTGGAGCGGGAGGCACGCCGCGGCGGCGAGGCCGAGGGCGGCGGCGGCGAGGCGGCGGCGCAAGGTATTCATCATCGAGACTCCGCGGAAAAGGTGGCGCGACTCTACCCCAACCCCAGGGTGCTAGCATGGCTGCGTAGTCCCTTGCGACTTCCAGGGAGGTGCTCCATGACCCGCATCCCCACCCTTGCCCTCCTCGCGGCGCTGGCGTTGCCGGCCCTCGGCGCCGCCCCCTCCGCCGCGCCGCCGCCTGCTTCTCCGCAGGACACCGCCGGCTACCAGCACCTGCTCGATGCGGCCAATGCGGTGGTGGGCGTGAAGGTGAAGGCGCTGCCCAACGCGCGCTCGATCCAGACGCTCGGCCCCGAACGGACCGGGGCGGGCGTGATGATCGCCCCCGGCGGCGTCGTGGTCACCATCGGTTACCTGATCCTCGAGGCGGACCAGGTCGAGATCACCACGGCCCAGGGCCGCACCGTCCCCGCCGGGGTCGTGGCCTACGACCACGCCACGGGCTTCGGCCTCGTTCGCCCCCTCGTGCCGATCGACGTGAAGCCGATCCGCATCGGCTCCTCCTCGCGGGTGGAGCACCTGGACCGCGTGATGTCGGCCGGCGGGGGCGGCGAAAGCAACGTCGAGGTGGCGACAGTCGTCTCGCGCCGGAAGTTCGCCGGCTACTGGGAGTACCTCATCGACGGCGCCATCTTCACCTCGCCGCCGCGCGCCGACCACAGTGGTGCCGCGCTCATCAACAAGGAGGGCGAGCTGGTGGGCATCGGGTCGCTCTTCGTGATGGACGCGGCAACCCCCGGCGAGCGCCTGCCGGGCAACATGTTCGTCCCCATCGACCTGCTGAAGCCGATCCTCGAGGAGATGGTGTCCACCGGCCGGCAGAAGGGCGCCGCGCGCCCGTGGCTCGGGTTGAATTCGATGGAGGACGAGGGGCGGCTCAAGGTGATGCGGGTTTCCTCGGAGGGTCCCGCGGCCGCCGCCGGCATCAGGACCGGCGACCTGATCCTCTCGGTCGGGGGCGCCAACGTCTCGACCCTCGAGGACTTCTACGCGCGCCTGTGGGGCGCCGGCAGGCCCGGCGTGGAAGTCGTGCTCAAGGTGCTGCAGGGCTCCGAGGTGCGCGACCTCAAGGTGCGCTCCATCGACCGCTTCGAGTACTCGCGGAAGAAGCCGACGATTTGAGGCGTCCGTGAGGACGCCGCTGATCGTCGCCCCCGCGCAGGCGGGGGCCTCATGATCCCGCCCCTTGGGCCCCCGCCTACGCGGGGGTGACACCGCTTGGGCCCCCGCCTACGCGGGGGTGACACCGCTTGGCCCCCCGCCTACGCGGGGGTGACACCCTTCTCCTCGAACGACTGCCCGCCGCCGTAGCTGCCGAGCGCCTGCAGCTCGCCGCCGCGGCGCAGCTTCACGGCGCAGTACTTCACCTCGGCGATCTTGCCGAAGGGATCGAGTGCCGCGTTGGTGAGCAGGTTGGCCGCCGCCTCGTAGTAGGCGAACGGGATGAAGACGGTGCCCCGCGGCGTGCCGTCGTCGGCGCGCGCGGCGAGCGCGATCTCGCCGCGGCGCGAGGCCACGGTGAGGGTGTCGCCCGGCTGCGCGCCGATCGCATCCAGGTCCAGCGGATGCACCGAGCAAACGGCCCGGGGCTCGAGCGCGTCGAGCACCGAGGCGCGGCGGGTCATCGACCCCGTGTGCCAGTGCTCGAGCTGCCGCCCGGTGATGAGGATGAAGGGGTACTCGGCGTCGGGGCGCTCGTTGGCCGGAATGATGTCGGCGGGCACGAACTTGCCGCGCCCGTCGGCGGTCGGGAAGTTCTCGGTGAACACCACCGGCTGCCCCGGGTCCTCCTCGGTGCGGCAGGGATAGGTGACCGACGACTGCGCCTGCAGGCGATCCCAGGTGATGCCGCTGATGGAGTTCATCGCCTGGCGCATCTCCTCGTAGACCTCGGCCACACCGCTCTCCTCGCCGGCGTAGCTCCAGCCGCATCCGAGGCGGTTGGCGAGCTGCTGGATGATCCAGAGGTCCTGGCGTGCGTCGCCCGGCATGTCGAGCGCGCGCTTGCCGAGCTGCACCATGCGGTCGGTGTTGGAGACGGTGCCGGCCTTCTCCGGCCACGCCGAGGCGGGCAGGACCACGTCGGCCAGGTACGCGGTCTCGGTGAGGAAGATGTCCTGCACCACCAGCATGTCCAGCGCCGCGAGCCCCTCGCGCGCGTGGCTGGCATTCGGGTCCGACATCGCGGGGTTCTCGCCCATGACGTACATGCCCTTGATGCGGCCCTCGCAGGCGGCGTCCATGATCTCCACCACCGTGAGCCCGGGCTTGTGGTCGAGGGTGCGGCCCCAGAACTTCTCGAAGCGCTCGATCGCCGCCGGGTTGTCGACGCGCTGGTAGTCGGGATACATCATCGGGATCAGCCCCGCGTCGGAAGCGCCCTGCACGTTGTTCTGCCCGCGCAGGGGGTGCAGCCCCGTGCCGGGGCGTCCGATCTGCCCGGTCATGAGCGACAGCGCGATGAGGCAGCGCGCGTTGTCGGTGCCGTGCACGTGCTGCGAGATCCCCATGCCCCACAGGATCATCGAGCCCTTCGACGTAGCATAGGCGCGCGCCACCTCGCGGATGGTCGCCGCCGGGATGCCGCAGAGCGGCGCCATCTTCTCGGGGCTGAAGTCCTTCGCGTTCTCGCGCAGCGCCTCGTAGTTGCTGGTGCGCTGGCGGACGAACTCCTCGTCCACCAGGCCCTCTTCGATGATGGTGAAGATCATCGCGTTCAACAACGCCACGTCCATGTCGGCGGTGAACTGCAGGAAGCGCCATGAGTGGCGCGCGAGGTCGTTCCGGCGCGGGTCGGCCACGATCAGCTTCGCCCCCCGCTCCACGGCGTTCTTGATCCACGTGGCGGCGACCGGGTGGTTCGACGTCGGATTGGCGCCGATGAGGAAGATCACCTCCGCGTGGGCCACGTCCGAGACCTGGTTCGACACCGCGCCCGACCCGATGCCCTCCAGCAGCGCCACCACCGACGAGGCGTGGCAGAGACGCGTGCAGTGGTCGACGTTGTTGGTGCCGAAGCCGGTGCGCACCAGCTTCTGGAAGAGATACGCCTCCTCGTTGGAGCCCTTGGCGCTGCCGAAGCCGGCGAGCGCCTGCGGCCCCACCGTGTCGCGCACGCGCTTCAACCCGCTGGCCGCGAGCTCGAGCGCCTCTTCCCACGAGGCCTCGCGGAAGACGTCGCTCCAGCGCGTGGGATCCACCGTGAATTCGCCCGTCTTGGGCACGCCCGCCTTGCGGATGAGCGGCTTGGTGAGGCGCTGCTCGTGGGATACGTAATCGAATCCGAAGCGCCCCTTCACGCACAGGCGCTCGTGGTTCGAGGGACCGTCGCGGCCCTCGACGTGCAGGATCTTGTTGTCCTTCACGTGGTAGGTGAGCTGGCAGCCCACGCCGCAGAAGGGGCACACGGAGTCGACCTTCTTGTCGGCCTTCACCGCGTAGGCGTGCCTGGCCGGCGCGAGCGCTCCGGTGGGACAGGCCTGCACGCACTCGCCGCAGGCGACACACGTCGAGGCGCCCATCGGGTCGTCGAAATCGAACACGATCTTCGACTGGTCGCCGCGGAAGGCGTAACCGATCACGTCGTTCACCTGCTCCTCGCGACAGGCGCGCACGCAGCGCGTGCACTGGATGCAGGCGTCGAGGTTCACGTCCATCGCCGGGTGCGAAATGTCGCACTTCGGCTGCGACCGCGCCTCGAACCGGCTCTCCTGGACGCCCAGCTCGGCCGCCCAGTGGAACAGCTCGTTGCCGCCGGGCTTCAAGTCCACCTTCGGCACATCGGAGAGCAGCAGCTCCACCACCATCTTCTGCGAATGGAGCGCGCGCGCCGAGGTGCTTTCGACCTCCATGCCCTTGGCGGGCGCGCGGCAGCACGACGGAGCCAGCACGCGCTCGCCCTTGATCTCGACCACGCAGGCGCGGCAGTTGCCGTCAGCCCGGTAGCCTTCCTTGTAGCAAAGGCGCGGGATCTTTACCCCGTGACGCGATGCGGCCTGGATGATCGTCTCGCCGGCGAAGGCGGAGATGGTCTCGCCGTTCAGCTTGAAGTCGATGGTCTCGGCCGTGGCGGCCAGCTCGTTCATCTTCATTCGGTCACCGTCATCGTTGCCCTGCCGTCATCCCCGCGAAGGCGGGGATCCAGGTTCAAACCTCATGCGGGAAGTGCTTCACCACGCACCGGATCGGGTTCGGCGCCGCCTGGCCCAGGCCGCAGATCGAGGCGTCGGCCATCGCGACCGAAAGCTCCTCCAGCAGCGACTGGTCCCACTTGCGGCTCTCCATGAGGTGGGCGGCCTTGGCGGTCCCCACGCGGCATGGGGTGCACTGCCCGCAGGACTCGTGCTCGAAGAAGCGCATCAGGTTCAGCGCCGCGTCGCGCGCGCGGTCGTGCTGCGAGAGGATGATCACCGCCGCCGAGCCGATGAAGCAGCCGTGGGGCTGCAGCGTGTCGAAGTCCAGGGGCACGTGGTCCATCGACGCGGGGAGGATGCCGCCCGAAGCCCCGCCGGGCAGGTAGGCGTAGAGCTCGTGCCCGTCGATCATCCCGCCGCAGTATTCGTTGACGAGCTCGCGCACGGTGATGCCCGCGGGAGCGAGGTGCACGCCGGGCTTTTTCACCCGGCCGGAGACCGAGATCGAGCGCAGCCCGGTGCGGCCGTTGCGGCCGTGCCTGGTGAACCACTGCGCCCCGTGCTCCAGCAGGCCGCGCACCCAGAAAAGCGTCTCCATGTTGTGCTCGAGCGTGGGGCGCCCGAAGAGGCCCACCTGCGCCACGTAGGGCGGGCGCAGCCGGGGCATGCCGCGCTTGCCCTCGATGGATTCGATCATCGCGGACTCCTCGCCGCAGATGTAGGCGCCAGCGCCGCGCCGCATGTGGATGCGCGGCAGCTCGCCGGGCGGGTCGGCGACGAGCGCCGCGAGCTCGCGCTCGAGCATCTCGCGGCAGCCGTGGTACTCGTCGCGGAGGTAGACGAAGATGTCCTGGATGCCCACCGCCCACGCCGCGATCAGCATGCCCTCGATGAAACGGTGCGGGTCGCGCTCGAGGTGGAAGCGGTCCTTGAAGGTGCCGGGCTCGCCCTCGTCAATGTTGACCGCCATGAGGCGCGGGCCGGGCTCGGCGCGCACGATCTTCACTTGCGACCGGCCGGGAAGCCCGCCCCACCCAGGCCGCGCAGGCCCGAATCCTCCATCGTCTTGATGACGGAATCGACGTCACGCTCGCCGGCGAGGCACTCGGACCAGACCTTGTAGCCGCCCTCCTTGCGGTATTGCGCGTACGTGATCGGCGCCTCGGCGGGCGCCTTCACGGCGCCGGATTTCACCGCGCCGGCGACGTTCTCGAGCGTCGCATGGCCGAAGGCGTTCTGGCCCACGCACACCGCGGGCGCCTCGGCGCAGCGTCCGATGCAGGGGGCGGCGATGACCCGCGCGTTCGGGCCCACCAGCGCCGGCAGTTTCTCCAGGAGGTCGCCCGCCCCGGCCATGCGGCAGGAAAGCGTCTCGCACACGCGCACCGTCACCGCGGCGGGCGCGGCCTCGCCCTCCTTCACGATGTCGAAGTGGTGGTAGAAGCTCGCCACCTCGTACACCTCGGCCTGGGCGAGCTTCATCGCCTCGGCGAGCGCATTGAGGTGCGCGGCCGAGAGATGGCCGAAGCGGTCCTGGACGCGGTGCAGGTTCTCGATCAGGTACTCGGAGCCGCGCGGGGCGCCCTCGAGGACGCGCGTGATTTCCTCGCGGGCGACGGGATCGACGGCGCGGCCCTTGGGAGTGGAGCGGCTGCGGCGGATTTTCGAGACCGGGATGGCGACTTCGTTCATGTTCGACAGTTTATGCGGCGGTAGGGGAGGGCGGGCGCATTTCAGCGGGGCCGGCTTGGCTGCGGGCGCCGCTCGAAGGCCCGGCGCGGGAGGTGCGCGGGACGCGGAATCATTGCCTCAGGGTACCCAAAGGGGCGCGTTTTGGGGCTTGATCCCCGTCAAGTAGAATCGAGCGCAAACAACGATTCCCCGGGGAGAGAGATCATGAAGCCGTCCACGCTCGCGGCGCTCGCCGCGCTCGCCGCATCGACCGCATCGCCGGCCTGGTCCCAGGCGAGCCTCAACGTGATCTGCAGCGTTCAGATCGAGTGGTGCCAGGCGATGGCCACCGAGTTCCAGAAGGCGACCGGCGTGAAGGTGGCGATGGTGCAGAAGGGCTCCGGCGAGGCGCTGGCGCAGATCGCGGCCGAGGCCGCCAATCCGCGCACCGACGTCTGGTTCGGCGGCACCGGGGATCCGCACCTGCAGGCGGCCGAGCGCGGCCTCACCCAGCCCTACACCTCGCCCAACCTGGGGCAGGTGCACGACTGGGCGCGATCGCAGCACGCGCAATCGGGCGGCAAGACGGTGGGCGTCTACATGGGAGCGCTGGGCTTCGGCTACAACACCGAGGGGCTCGCGAAGCGCAAGGTCGCCGCCCCCGCCTGCTGGAGCGACCTGCTCAAGCCCGAGCTGAAGGGCGAGGTGCAGATGGCCAATCCCGCCTCTTCGGGCACCGCCTACACCGCGATCGCGACGCTGGTGCAGGTGATGGGCGAGGAGAAGGCGTTCGAGTACCTGAAGGCCCTTCACCGCAACATCTCGCAGTACACCAAGTCGGGCACCGCCCCGGTGAAGAACGTGGCGCGCGGCGAGGCGACGGTGAGCGTGAGCTTCATCCACGACGCGGTGACCGAGGCGGTCGGCGGCTTCCCGGTCAAGTCCTCGACCCCGTGCGAGGGGACCGGCTACGAGGTGGGCTCGATGTCGATCGTGAAGGGCAGCCGCAACCTCGAGGCGGCGAAGAAGTTCTACGACTGGGCCCTCACCGCCCCCGCGCAGGAGATCGCCGGCGCGACCCAGCAGTTCCAGGTGTCGTCCAACCGCGCGGCGAAGGCGAACCCGCTCGCGCCGGATTTCTCGAAGATCAAGCTGATCAACTACGACGCCGCGAAATACGGCGCCGGCGCGGAAAGGAAGCGCCTCATCGAGCGTTGGGAGCGCGACGTGGCGTCCGCGAAGTAGGCGGGGGCGCGCTTGGACAGCGCCCGCTTCGTGGCCTGGCCCGCGGCGGGCCTCGCCGCGGCGGCGTCGCTTCCCTGGTACGCGGCCCCCGAGCCGGGCGCGGCGCTGCTCCAGGTCCTCCAGGGCCGCTGGTGGCTCGCGCCCGCGGTGCTGGCCCTCGCGGC
>JANMHV010000299.1:0-3892 GCA_031375445.1 Burkholderiales bacterium
AGAAGATCGTTGAAATCCCGGAATTCGCATCCCTCCTCGACATCATTCGCGCCGGCCCGAGCGTCCTCGAGAAACTGCGTACCTTGAACCTCCAGCCTCCCACCTCCAACCTTTCCCTTTCCGACGTGAAGCTGCACGCGCCCATCCCGCGTCCCGTGAAGAACGTCTTCTGCGTCGGCTGGAACTACCTCGAGCACTTCGAGGAGGGCGCCAGGAAGCTCCAGGACAATCGCGACCTGCCGAAATTTCCCGTGTTCTTCAGCAAGGTGCCCACCACGGTGATCGGGCCCACCGACACCGTGCCCTTCGACTCCAGGATCTCCACGGCGCTGGACTGGGAAGTCGAGCTCGGCGTCATCATCGGAACCACCGGCAAGAACATCGGCGAATCCGACGCCATGCGCCACGTGTTCGGCTACACGGTGGTGAACGACGTCTCGTGGCGCGAGCTGCAACGCCGCCACGGCGGCCAGTGGCACAAGGGCAAGAGCCTCGACGGCACCTGCCCGATGGGCCCCTGGATCGTCACCGCCGACGCCCTCGACCACCGCGACCTCAAGGTCTCCTGCCGCGTGAACGGCGTCACCAAGCAGGACTCGAGCACGAAATTCCTCTATTTCAAGCTGGAGCGCCTGATCGCCGAGCTCTCGCTGGGCATGACGCTCGAGGCCGGCGACATCATTTCCACCGGCACTCCCGAGGGCGTGGGCTTCGCGCGCACGCCGCCGGAATTCCTGAAGACCGGCGACCTGCTGGAGACCGAAGTCCAGGGCATCGGCGTGCTGCGCAATCCCATCGGCTGATTTCACCATCCGGACCCGGGTAGAATGGGTCGAAACGGAGGGCCATGATGGTCAGCAGGGTCCAGCCTGGCGAGGCGCACAGCGAGCGGATGGCGGTCTACCGCCGGCTCGCGGACCTCGATTTCATCCGCGACAACTACGCCGCGAAGTTCGCGCTGGCGGCGTTCGTCGGCGTGATGATTCCCCTCGTGGTGTTCATCGTCTACCTCCTGGTCTCGCGCACCGATTGGGAGACCATGTACCCGGCCATCGCGGCGCTGATCCTCGCCTGCTTCGCGGGCTTCCTGGGCACCCTCTGGATGCTGCGCGAGCTGCTGGTTCCCATCGACCTCACCGCCGAGGCGCTGCGCAACTACATCGGGAGCCGCCAGCTCCCGGACCTGCCGCTGCACTTCCCCGACCGTGCCGGCAAGCTGATGGAGGGCACGCAGTACACCCTCTCCCAGCTGCACGAGACCATCAACCGGCTGGAGCGCGTCTCCGACACCGACGACTTGACCGGCATCTACAACCGCCGCGCCGGCGAGAAGCGACTCGCCGAGGAGGTGGCGCGCGCCGAGCGCGACCTGCACGTCTTCCAGCTCGCGTTCTTCGACATCAACGAGTTCAAGGCCATCAACGACAAGCACGGCCACAGCGCGGGCGACGCCTGCATCTCCCACATCGCGGCGCTGCTCCAGCTCAATACCCGCCGCGGCGACTGGGTGGCGCGCTGGGGGGGAGACGAGTTCATCGTGGGCCTGCACCGCAACCGAGCCCTCAAGATGGTGATGGAGAGGATCCTGAAGGCGATCGACACCAACCCGTGCGAGATCAGCCCGGGGCTGGAGCTGCGCGTCACCGTGAGCTGCGGCGTGGCCGACTATCGCTTCGGCACCGGTCCCGCCGGGGTGGTGGCCGATGCCGAGCGGGCGGTGTACGCGGCCAAGGAGCTCTCCCACGCCAGGGCGGGCGCTTCCTACGTCTGCTACCGCAACGAGATCAGCGAGGTCCAGGCCGCTCCGGTGCGGGACGTGGCAGCGGCCTGAGGAGTTCACTCTGCGCCCGGGCGGAGGCGGCGGGACCTGATCGAGGTCGCGCAACGCCACTCCCCTCATCAGTGCCGGAACGCGCATTCGGGCGCCTGGAACGCGCCGCGGCCCCTCGCGATTGGCCCGTCCTCCGGGGAAAATTCCCGCACTACGAACGGGAGATTCCCCACCATGGACCTGGCCTACCAGCGCTTCGCCGCCGGATGCGCCGCGGCACTTGCCGCCACCACGCTGCTGCTCTGGCTGCTGCCGCAGCTGGTCCCGCCAGCCGCCACCTTCGAGGCGCGCCTGGCCCTGGCCGCCGACCCGGCGAACCTGGCACGGCAATGGGTCGGCATGGCGCACATGCTGCTGGGATTCGCCGCGATGCTCGGCGCGTACTTCGTCCTCAAGGTCCGCTCGCCCGGATTCGCGGCGCTAGGGCTCGCGATGTTCTTCGCCTGGATGCTGGTGGAGCTGGTAGCCACCTCGATCGGCCTCTTCACCGTGAACGCGGCGTGGCGCGAAGGGTATGCCAAGGCAGGGCCCGAAGCGCAGGTGGCCTACCGCGCGTTGCTGGCGGGCTGGCCCGGGGTCTTCGACGGGCTGTATTTCGTGCTCGCCCTCGCGTACCTCGCGGGGTCGGTCACCTTCGGGATGCTCGCGGTGCGCGGGGACCGGCGCGCCGCGATCACCGGCACTTTCCTGCTGCTCGGGGCGGCGATCGGGGCGGCTTTCCTGGTGAGCGGCTACGGGGGCCCAGCGTGGCCCGAGACCCTCGCCGGCCACCTCTACCCGGTCGTCATGCCCGCCGGGCGGATGGTGCTCGCGTGGTGGCTGTGGCGCGAGGCCGTGCCCGCCTCCGCGCTATAGCAGCGATTCCTCCATCGCCAGCACGCTCTCCGAGCCGCGCATGACCGCCGCCGACAACGACGGCGCCTGGGACATCACGTGGTCGGCGAAGAAGCGGGCGGTGAGGATCTTGCCTCGAAGGAAGTCGGCCTCCCCTTCCCCATCGCCGATCATCCGCGAGGCGAGGTGGGCGGAGCGGGCCATCATCCAGCCGCCGAGCGTGATGCCCATCAGCTTGAGCACGTAGACCGAGCCCGCGGCGACCGCGGCCGGGTTGGTGGCGAACGTCTTCGATACCCACTGCACCGTCTCGCGCAGGTGGCGCGCCGCCGCCCCCAGCGACTCGCCGATGGACTTGAGGTTCGCATCGGTGGAAGCGGCCAGTTGCGGCACCAGCTTGTCGAGCTCGGCCACGAGTGCCAGCGCCGTGCGGCCCTCCTCGCGGCCCATCTTGCGGCCGACCAGGTCGTTGGCCTGGATGCCGGTGGTGCCCTCGTAGATGGTGGTGATGCGCGCGTCGCGCAGGTGCTGGGCGGCGCCGGTCTCCTCGATGAAACCCATGCCGCCGTGCACCTGGATGCCGAGAGAGGCCACGTCGATGCCGTTCTCCGTGGACCAGCCCTTCACCACCGGGATCAGCAGGTCGACCATCGCCTGGCAGCGGCGGCGCTCGGCCTCGTCGGGATGCTTCTTCGCGCGATCCAGCAGCGCGGCGGTCCAGTAGGCGAGCGCGCGCGAGGCCTCGGTGATCGACTTCATCGTGAGCAGCATGCGCTTCACGTCCGGGTGCTGGACGATGGGCGCGGTCTTCGGGCCGTTGCCGCCGACCACGCGCCCCTGCATGCGCTCCCGCGACCAGGCGAGCGCCCGCTGGTAGGCGCGCTCGGCCACCGCCACGCCCTCGAGGCCCACCGAGAGGCGCGCGGCATTCATCATGATGAACATGTACTCGAGCCCGCGATGCGGCTCGCCCACGATGTAGCCCACGGCGCCGGCGCCCTCCCCATAGGCCATCACGGCCGTGGGACTCGCGTGGATGCCCATCTTGTGCTCGATGGAGACGCACTTCACGTCGTTCCTCGCGCCCAGCGAGCCGTCGGCGTTCACCACGAACTTCGGCACGACGAAAAGCGAGATGCCTTTCGATCCGGCCTGTGCATCGGGCAGACGCGCGAGCACGAGGTGGACGATGTTGTCGGTGAAGTCGTGATCGCCCGCCGAGATGAA
>JANMHV010000302.1:0-3598 GCA_031375445.1 Burkholderiales bacterium
TTCCGGGCAGTAGCCCAGGCCGAGGCGGGCGATGGTGTGTGGCGCCAGCGCGGTGATTTCGCTGCCGGCCAGCATCACCGAGCCGGTGCGCCGGCCCACGAGGCCCAGCACCGACTTCAAGGTCGACGTGCGCCCTGCGCCGTTCCGCCCGAGCAGCGTCACCACCTCGCCCTTGTGCACCGCGAGGTTCACGCCGTGCAGCACGTGGGACTCGCCGTACCAGGCCTGCAGGTTTTCGATGCGGAGGACTTCCTCAGCCATGGGCGGTCCCCATGTACGCCTCGATCACCGCGGGGTGCTGCGAGACCTCCGAGTACGGGCCCTCGGCGAGCACCGCCCCGCGCGCGAGCACGGTGATGGTGTCGCAGATGCCGGAGACGACGCTCATGTTGTGCTCCACCATCAGCACCGTGCGGCCGACGGCGACTTCCTTGATGAGGTCCTTCACCCGGTCCACGTCCTCGTGGCCCATGCCGGCGGTGGGCTCGTCGAGCAGCATGAGCTCGGGCTCCATCGCGAGGGTGGTGGCGATCTCGAGCGTGCGCTTGCGGCCGTAGGCGAGCTCGCCCGCGGTGATGCGCGCGAACTGCGTGAGGTCCACCCGCTCGAGGAGCGCCATGGCGCGGTCGTTGAGCACGTCGAGGGACTTCTCGCGCTTCCAGAAGTGGAAGCTGGTGCCGAGGCCGCGCTGCAGCGCCACGCGCACGTTCTCCAGCACCGTGAGGTTCGGGAACACGGCCGAGATCTGGAACGAGCGGATGATGCCCCGGCGCGCCACATCCGCGGGGCGGTCCCGCGTGATGTCGGTGCCGTTGAAGAGGATCGTGCCCGAGGTGACGGGCAGGAACTTGGTGAGCAGGTTGAAGGTGGTGGTCTTGCCGGCGCCATTGGGCCCGATCAGCGCGTGGATCGCCCCGCGGCGGACCTTGAGGTCGACGTGGTCGACCGCGACGAAGCCCTTGAACTCCTTGGTGAGGCCACGTGTTTCGAGGATGGTGTCGCCGGTCATTCGAGAGGTCGGAACGAGGCCGGGGCGCTCTTGCGGCGCCCTGGGCGGGGTGGATTGCGATGCGCGATCCTACCGCAGCGATTCAGCCTTGCACAAGGCGTCGGAAGAAAGAAATCCCCGCAGAAATCGATATTTACGACACAACCGTCCGGCTAACCGGACACTTCGTTCAGCCGCCGCGACGCCCGAATGCCACCGCGCCCTGGTTGCCTCCCAGGTTGTACATGAGGCCCGCCCGCTGCCCGGTGCGCCCGGAGAAGAAGCCGTCGAAGCTGCCCGAGGCACCCTGGCCGCAGGACGGGGTGCAACCGAGGCTGAGCGGGGCCGGGTTGATGCCGCCCGGCAGCGGGGTGCCGGTGTACGCGGAGAAGTACTGCTCGCGGTAGATCGGCATGTTGGAGGCGCTACCGGTCCAGGCTTGGCCGTTGATGTTGAGGGCGACCGAGGCATCGACGGTGCGATTGGTGAAGTTGGCGTTGAGCGCGGCGGAGCCGAGGGTGCCGACGCGGCCATTGCCGTCCGTGGGGCTGGTGGAGCCGATCATGTCGTAGGCGGCCGAGCCGGTGAGCGGCAGCGCCACCGGGCCGCTCTGGGTGCCGGCGAAGATGTAATGCAGGCTGCGGTTGCTGAGGTCGAGGGCCTGCCCGTTCACCGTGGCGGTGCCGCCGCTCCAGCGGCCCCAGACGAGGCCCGTCTCCGGATCGGCGCCGGCCTGCAGCACCTGGGCGGAGCCGAGGGCGTAGGCGGCGTGGGAGCCGGTTCCGGCGTAGGGCGCGCTGAATGCGGTGACCCGGCCGGTGGTGTCGGACACCACCTCCTCGGGCCGGTTGGTGGTGGCATAGGTACGGACAAACTCGGTGAGCGTCCCGGCGGGGTCGGAAATGCGCCCCTCGCGGAAGGTGGCCGCGCCGTTCTGGGCCGGGCCGGTGAAGCCCGCGACTCCGGTCACGAAATTCCAGTTGCCCGAGTTGTTCGAGGTGGTGTCGGCGATGCCGTACCCCATGATGATGCCGGCGAGGCCCGTTCCCACGAGGCTGCCCTGGAAGCCCCCGGTGAGGCGGTCGTTGGTGCGCGAGTTGTCCCCCGTGCCGTTGATGATCACCATGCGGTCGCTGGTGGAGCCCGCGAACGTGTTGAGCGCGAGCGAGACGCCGTCGGCGCTCACGCTCCAGCGGCCGCCCGGGTTGCTACCGCCCGCAGGGAGCGAAAGCGCCATGGCGAGGTCGAGCGTGCGGTTGCTGAAGTTCACGTTGATGGTGGCGGAACCGAGCGCGCCGACCGTGTTGGACTGGTTCGTGGGCGAGGTGCCGCCGGCCAGCGTGTAGGTGGCGGTTCCCGTCAGCACGTCCGAAAGGTAGGCCGGGTATCCCGAGGGCCCGTGGATGAAGTGGATGCTGCCCGGGATCGCGACGCCGGCCCCGGGACCGGCGAAGCTGAGGGCGCCGTTCTCGTAGCGGCCGTAGCTGATGGCGCCGCCCCCGACCGCGATATTTCCGTTGTCGCGCAGCGTGCCGCCGTTGATGTAGGGATGGATCGCGCTCTGGGCCGCGGCGGAAGCGGGGGAGCCGCCCACGTAGGCGCGGTAGCCGCGGAACTCGAGCCCGGTGAAATCGAGGTCGGGCCCGGTGGCCTGGCCCGCGAAGGGCGTCCCCACCGAGAGGATCACGTCACGCAGCGCGAGCGGATCGGCCGTGAGGTTGCTGCTCGCGTCGATGATCGGGAAGCCCAGGCCGTTGTTGCCTACGAGCGGCGCGGGGTTCTGTTGCGCCACCGGCAGCATCGGCGTATCGCTCGGGGCGAAGTTGCGCGTCGGGCCCGCGTTGCTCGCGGCACCCGAGGCGTCTCCCGCCTTGGCGTTGGTCATGTTGGTGGCCGCGTCGGCGATGAAGGCCGGCGTCGGGATGTAGCGCGGGGGCTCGGCGCCGCGCACCAGCACCGTTTGTCCCGGGCCGGTGATGAGTGTTGCCGCCCCACCCTGCTGCGGCGGCGTACCCGCGGGCGAGCCGGGGACCACGTTGGCGACCGCGTGGCTGCCCTCGATGGTGTGGTTCACGGTGATGGCGCCCTCGGTGGGGCCGCCCGCGCCGGTGACGCTGTCGTCGCACTCCTTGGCCTCGCAGGCGTAGAGGATGTTGCCGGAGCCGCGAATGCCCACCGTGGCCACGCGCGTCTTCATCACGAAGCGGTCGCGGTTGTTGGAGGCGATGAGGCCGGTGAACGCGCGCAGCGTCCCGCGGGCAAGGGAGAGCACCGCGTTCTCGCCGCCGTCGCGGCGCTCGGGATAAGCCTCGATCGCGAAGCTGGTGTTGGGCCGCAGCGACAGGCGTGCCTGGTCGACCATGGTGAGCTGCGCCATGCCGTTGGCGCCGGTGGTGATGCGATCGCCCGGATCCACGGCCGTGCCGCGCACCGGGGTCGAGCGCTGCCCGTTGGCCTTCACCAGGGAGACCTCGCCGGTGACGAAGGCGAACTCACCGCTCGCCGCCTCGGCCACGAAGGGGGCCAGGGCGAGGGCGATGGCGGCTGCGATGCGCTTGTGGGCAGTGTTCATGCGGTCTCCGGGTCAATTCACGTCGCAACGGATCACCG
>JANMHV010000329.1:0-1849 GCA_031375445.1 Burkholderiales bacterium
CGCGATGCTGCCGCTCGCGATGGCGAGCGGCTCGCCGCTGCACGGGGCGTTGGTGCTCGCGGCGTTCGGCGCCGGCACGGTCCCCGGATTGATGGTCGCGGGGATGGCGGGCGTGCGCTTCAATGCGCTGCGGCGCAATCCGTGGGTGCGGCGCTTCGCGGGCGCCGTGTTGATCCTGCTGGCGATCGCGGCCCTGTCGCGCGTGCCCGCGCTCGCGGGGCTCGCCGCGGCAGCGCTCGCGTGCATCTCCTGACACCGGGGCGCATCTTCCTCACCCACGGCGAGCGGCGGCCCTCGCCGGCGGGGCCTTGCGCACGATCATGATCGGCACGTCGAGGGACGCGACGCACTTGGTCGCGACCGACCCCAGCGCAAGGCTGACGAACGCCCCGTGCCCGTGGGAGCCCATCACGACCAGGTCGATGGCGTGCTTCTTCGCGTAGGCGCCTAGCACCTCCGGCACCTCGCCCACCTGCCATGCCGAGGTGAAAGCGACGCCGGCCTTGCGCAACTCCTTCTCCGCCACGGCGAGGGCGGCCCGCGCTTCCTCCTCCTGGTACTTCTGCACCGCCGCCTTGCCGGCGTAGGCCGCGGCGCTGGCGTAGGGGATCGGAGGGCGCGCGTGCACCACGTGCACCTCGGGCGGGGTGGCGAACCACTGGATGTGGGCGGCGACGTGGCGCGCGGCGATCGAAGTGAAGCTGGAGCCGTCGGCCGCAAGCAGGATCTTCATGGAGATCTCCTGGAGGTTGCAAAGCCTGATTGCACCACCCCCGGTCCTCGGGACCTTGATGCGGATCAAAGCCCGGACCCTGGGGGCCCCCATAGTCCGGGTGATGGATTCGACGATGCTCGCGCCGGCCGGCAACGTGCTGGACGCCGCTTGCTACCACTGCGCGCTGCCGATCGCGCCCGCCGAGCGTGGGCGTTTCGCTTCGGGAGGCCGTGCCTTCTGCTGCGCCGGATGCGAGGCGGTGTCGGCGGCGATCGCAAGCCTCGGGCTCGCGGACTACTACCGCTTGCGCGAGGCGATGCCGGCGCCTGCCGCGGCCGATGGCGCCGACCCCGCGGCCTTCGACGCGGCGGCGGTGATGGAGCGCTTCGTTTCCATCCTTCCCGACGGGCGCTGCGAGGCGCGGCTCCTGGTGGACGGCATGCGCTGCGCCGCTTGCGCCTGGCTCGTGGAGCAGGCGGTGGCGCGAGTGCCCGGTGTTTCCTCGGTGGAGGTCCACTTCGCCACGCGCCGCGCCTGGGTCCGATGGACTCCCGGCGCGCTGCGCCCGAGCGACTTGATGCGCGCGGCCCACCGTGTCGGTTACTCGATGTGGCCCCACGACGAGGGACGAATCGCCCTCGTCGAGGCCCATGAGCGCCGCAGCGTGCTGCGACGGCTCTGGGTCGCGGGGCTCGCGATGATGCAGGTGATGATGTACGCGCTGCCCGGTTACCTCGCTCCGGAGGGCGAGATCGGCGCCGATGCGGCGGGGCTGATGCGGTGGGCCGGCCTCGTCCTCACGCTGCCGGTGGTGGCCTATTCCGCCATGCCGTGGCTCGCGGGCGCATGGCGCGACGCGCGCCACCGCCGGCTGGGGGTGGACGTTCCGGTGGCCCTCGGCATCCTGGCGGCGTTCGCGGCGAGCGTGGCGGCCACGGTCGCCGGCGCGGGGCCCGTGTACTTCGACTCGATCGCGATGTTCGTCTTCCTCCTGACCGGCGCCCGCTACCTCGAGATGGTGGCGCGCGCGCGGGCGGGAGGCGCGCTGCAGCACCTGGCGCGCCTCGCACCCCAGGCCGCGGGCGCGCTCGCACCCGGCGACCGCATCGTGGTGCCCGCCGGCGAGACCGTGCC